>JANOPN010000043.1:0-75643 GCA_031421855.1 Comamonadaceae bacterium | reverse complement strand
GCGCAACGATGAGGCGACTGTCGCTGAGCCAAGCATTGGCGGCATGGCAGGAGGTCGCGCACGAACTGTCTGAAGCACCTCGAAAGCGAAAAAGGCAGACGGATACCTTGAGGGAAATTTTAAGTTAGCGCATATGCGCCTTCGCGGCAATGACGGCTCGGGTGACATGGTTGATGATGCGCCGTGTGATCACGCGAAAGTGATAGCAACAAACCCAATAGATCCGGTGACCAAATGCCAAAAAGCATCAAAAACTTCATCCAGCGCGTCTGAACACCCATTTATCAGCATCTGACGCGTCAGCCGCAAAGCCATAACCATCTTTGTCGAAGTTTTTGAGGGCTTCTGGGTTGGTGATTCGGTGTTGAATGGCAAAGCGAGCCATCGCGCCTCGGGCGCGCTTGGCGTTGAAGCTGATGGTTTTGAAGGTGTCGCCTCGCTGCTCTTCAAAGGCGCATTCGATCACCCGGGTTTTGAGGCTGGGCCGATGGACGGCTTTGAAATACTCTTGGCTGGCGAGGTTGACTATGACGGCTGAATTGCCGTGCGGCGTAGACGTTTCAACATCAGCATCGAGCGCTTTGGCCAGCGAGTTCCCCCAGTATTGGTACAAGTTGGTGCCCTTGGGTGTCGCCAATCGGGTGCCCATTTCGAGGCGGTAGGGCTGCAAGAGGTCGAGCGGGCGCAACACACCATATAGACCGCTGAGCATGCGCACATGGGTTTGCGCCCAGTTCAGGTCGTCAATCGACATTATTTTTGCACTCAGACCATCGTAGACGTCACCATCGAAGGCCAATATGGCTTGTTTGGCATTCATTTCGGTGAATTCAGGCGTGAATTGCTTGTAGCGCAAGCGGTTGAGCTCGGCCAAAGCCTCGCTCAAATCCATCAGCTCGGCAATATCATCTCGTTTGAGTTTGCGCAACAACCGCATCAGCGCCACCGTTTGCTTGGGGAAGGCGTGCAAGGTGTGCGCCAAGGTGGGCGGTGCGGGGGTGTCGTAGTCGAGCGACTTGGCGGGTGACAAAACAAAAATCATGCGCCGATTTTCTCGCAGCAACGACTTGTCGTGGGGCTCAGGGTCATGCGTCGCGTGAAGTCGTTAAAAATGGTAAATTTTTCCATAAATATCGACAATTGACTCAAAAGAGGCTAGACTGAACCCGTCAAACCGATCTCTTCGCTCACAACCGAGGTTCACATGCCGCTCACGCCTATTCGTTCATCACTCACTCGGCTGCGCCGTGTTTGGCTGTCATGCGCGTGGCTGGGCGCAGCAGCCCTCTTGACCGCATGTGGCGGCGGCGGCTCCAATCCTTCCGCGACGACGCCACCTGTCGTGGTGGGGCCGCCGACCGCCACACCCACGGTCCCACCGATTGGGGCAATTGAGCGGCCTTTGTCGGATGAGCCTGTCGGCACAGACCAGCTCAAGACGGCCAAATTCAGCGGCGCAAATTCCTGCGGTGCACTGGAGAAGTACATCGAAGACACGGTGACGCAGCAGATGCGGGCACGGCTGGAGTCTGATCGCGACAAGCCGTTTGGCTACCGAATCGGTGTGCCGGGCGTGAACTTCGTGGGCACGCCGGTTGCCAGCCCTGCGCCGGGTGTCGGTGCGAGCGTTGAATCGCGCGCCCCAGCGGCCGTGAGCGACACGAACGTGCGCACGAGTGGCGTGGACGAGCCGGATGTGATGAAGAACGACGGCACGCGCATGTTTGTCATCTCGGGACAGTCGGTGCTGCATCTGAGCAGTTGGCCTGCCGCTCAGCTCAAAATCACCGCCCGCACCGAATTCACCGACACGCGCCCGTCGGGTTTGCTCATGCTTGACTCGCGCCTCATCGTGTTGTCGCAAAAATACGCCGCGAGCGCCATCATTCCCAACCCGCTGGGCGTGCCAACAACCTTGGCGGCCCTGCCAGTCTTTTGCGTCGACTGTCGCTACCCAAGCCAGGGCAGCACGCGGATCACGGTATTGGATGTGTCCACGCCCAGCGCGCCCAAAATGCTGCGTGAGTTTGATGTCGCGGGCAACATGCTCAACGCCAGGCTCATCAACCAGTCGCTGCGCATGGCTTCGTCGGTCGATCACAAATACCCTGCGGGCTTGCAGTGGTATCCGGTGCCCGCCGCCAACCCCAATCGCACAACCCCCACTGGCATCGTCCAGCCCTGGGAGCCGTTTGCCAGCGCGCAAGAGCGCATCGCCGCCTACAACGCCATCATGGACAGCAACGAAGTCATCATTCGCGCCCAAGCCTTGGCCGCGTGGACACCCGCCGGTGTCGACTGCAGCCAAGTCATGGCCCCCAATGCCACCTCTGCGTTTGGTTGGGTCGCGCTCAACAGCATTGACTTGTCTGCGCCAACTGCGGCGCAAAGCGTCAGCCAGCAACACATCTTGACCGAACCTGGCTTGATCTACACCTCAGCGCAGCACATGCACATCGTGTCGCGCCACTGGTACCGGCGTACGGCGGCCGCCCAAACGGACACGAGCTACGTGCACCGGCTGGCGTTTTCATCCGCAACCGGTTTCGAGCTGAGGGCCAGCGGCACAGTCGAGGGCACGCTCAAAGACGAGTTCAGCATCGACGAGGCAGCCAATGGCGACTTGCGCATGGCTCTGGGCGTGACCCGCTACGGACAAGACAGCACTGGGCGACTCACCCGCACCCAAACCAGCAACATCAGCGTGTTGCGCGCGACCGCCGACAAACTCCAGGTCATTGGCAAAACACCGCCGCTGGCACCTGGCGAGACGATTCAAAGCGCGCGATTCATGGGTGATCGAGGCTTTTTGGTGACGTTTCGCCAAGTCGATCCGCTCTTCGCAATTGATTTGAGCAACCCCAGCGCGCCAACCGTCATGGGCGAACTCAAAGTTCCGGGATTCAGCAGCTACTTGCACCCGGTTGATGCCAACACCTTGCTGGGCATCGGCACATTCTTGCCTGAGCCCGATGCCAATGGGCGAATTGACGGCAGCCAGCGCCGTGTCCAAGTGAGTTTGTTTGACGTGAGCAACATGCGCGCGCCACGCCAGATCCAGCAACTCAGTTTGGGCTCAGTCAGCTCGTCAAGTGCGGCGCAGTTTGAGCACAAGGCTTTCAACTACTTGAGTGCCAAGAAGCGTTTGGCCGTGCCGTTCATGGACCATGGCATCGCGACGGGTGGGCCGACGTTGCCACCAACCAGCTCCATCGCACCCGGCGGCGGTGCGCCGTACTTCTCAGCCCGCTCGTCACTCAAAGTCATCGATGTCGACCCAGTTAAGGGCTTCACGCTTCGCGGTGACCTGAGCCAAGCAGCGGAAATCCGCACCCTGACCACATCACAAGCCCGCTTAGTCGGCACGCCGTGGATCACCCGAAGCGTGCTGGCCGACGACATCGTCTACGCGGTATCGGAGATCGCCGTCAACGCGGCCGATGTGAGCAACTTGGCTTCACCCGTGGCAATGGTCAAGCTCAGCAAGTGAGTTTTGCCCCACCCAATAGCTCACATCGTGATAGCAACAAACCCAATAGATCCGGTGACCAATGGCTGATTTTCTGTCAAATTGTCGACAAATCACCTGCCAACGAGGCCAGCGCTTCATCGCTGATGTTGACGTGCGCGGGGTAGTTGGTGTGATCGCACCCCAGTTTGGCGGTGCCACCCGCTTTGAGCGCCGCGATTTGCGCGGGGTTGAACTCAAACCGCACGAAATGCACCGCTGAGGTTTTCTCGTCGGTTTCGCGGTCCAAGTCTTCGTCGGCAATGGCGTAGGTGCGTCCGTGCCCCTCGACTTCGATAAACATGCAATCCTCGACACCGATCAAGCGGGCGAGCTCGCGCTTGCGCTCGTTGACGTCGGGATACTCGATGAGCATGGTGGCTTTCCAGTTCGCGCCGCTGGGCAGCAACGCGGAGTAGACCTCGATTTCGGCAGCGATGCCTTCTTCTTCAAAAATCTTCTCAATCCGAAGCATTTCTTGGATTTGGTAGCGAATGGTTTGCTCGCTCTCAAACTGCATGTTGATGTGTTCGCCCAAATTCACGCTGCGAAGGCGGCGGTGCGCAATCAACTCGGCTTTGTGTAGCTTGCGCCATTTGCTGTAAGCCTCAAGGCTCATGAGGGATTCGGGGGTGATGTGTCCAGTGAGTTGCATGGTGTCTAGAGGGTAAGAGTGAAAAACTCAGTTAGCAGCAGGGGCCAGTCGCGAAAGTAGACCGGCTTTGACGGTGGGCCACTCCGACGACAAAATCGAAAAATAGACCATGTCTCGCACGCGGCCTGAGTCGGCAATCAAGTGCTGCCTGAAAACACCTTCCTGAGTGGCGCCGATTCGCGCCAATGCGTTGGCCGACGCGGTGTTCAGCACTTCGGTCTTGAACACGACTTTTTGCACAGCCAATGACTCAAACGCATGCGATAGCAGCAGCAACTTGGCCTCGGTGTTGGCCTGCGTGCGCTGCCAACGCGGCGTGATCCAAGTCGCGCCAATTTCCAGCCGCCGATGGGCGAGCGCGATATCCATGAAGCGCGTGCTGCCGATGACCTCGCCGCTTTGGCGGTCGCAAATAACGAACGGCAAACCAAGTCCCGCCTGCGCGTCGCTCAAGGCTGCTGCCACATACGCAACCATATCGGCGTGAGTGCAGATTGGCCGAGGCTGCAAGCGCCACAACTCGGGGTGCAAGCCCACAACGGCCAAGGCCGCCGCGTGATGCGCCACCATCGGCTCCAAGCAAACCCAGCGCCCGAGCAAGCGCACAGGATCGATCGCTTTTTGTACCACCGCCGCGTTCATGGATTTCAGGGCAGCCCGTAGGCTTCGCGAATCAAGGTTAACGGGTGCTTTTGCGGCGGCGTTTTGCCGTTGGCGTCGACGTGCTTGTTGTTCTCAAAGCCTTGTGCGATGTGATGACCACCCAGCGGACAGTCCGAGCTGATGACGTCGGGCAAGCCGCCGTCTTTGTGGTTTGCCATGGCTTTGAAGAGGGGCTTGCCAATCTTCATGGCCTGCGCGTGATAGTCTTTTTTCACGCCAAACGTGCCCGCATGTCCGCTGCAGCGCTCATGGGTGTGCACGCTTGTGCCGGGTACAAGTTTCAGGATTTCTTCGGTTTTTTTGCCGATGTTCTGAACCCGGCCATGGCAGGGCATTTGGTAGCCGATTTTGCCCAAGCTCACCGGAAAATCGGTCTTCATGAGCCCGTCTTTCTTGCGCGCCGACAGGTACTCAAACGGGTCCCACATCGCTTTTTTGACCGCTTGGGTGTCCGCGTCCTGAGGGTACATCAGCGGAATTTCGTGCTTGAACATCAAGGTGCAACTCGGCACCGCTGAGATGATGGCGTAGCCGGCTTTGGCGTACTTGACCAATACGGGGATGTTTGCTTCCTTGCTTGCGTGCACGCCGTCAAGGTCGCCCAGCTCAAGCTTGGGCATGCCGCAGCATTTTTCTTTTTCAACCAGCTCGTAGGCCACGCCGTTGTGCTCAAGCACTTTGAGCAAGTCATGTCCGATGCCGGGTTCGTTGTAATTGATGTAGCAAGTCGCAAAAATCGCCACTTTTCCGGGCGTGCGCTCACCGTTGATGGCGGTCGTGATCGCCGAAGGCTTGGCGACTGATCGAAATTTCTTGGTGGCCAACTCGGGCAACCAAGCGTCTTGGTGAACGCCCAAAACCGACTCCATGACTTTGCGCGCTGGTTTGGTTTTGTTGATCGCGTTGGCCGCTTGCACCACGATGGGGATGCCTGCGAACGAGCCATGCACGTCGGTGCTGGCTAAAAATTGTTCGGCTTTGCCGACTTCGCCCTTTTTGAATTTGATCGCCTTGGCGCGCAACATCGTGTGCGGGAAATCAAGGTTCCACTCGTGCGGCGGAACATAGGGGCACTTGGTGAGGTAGCACAGATCGCACATGTAGCACTGATCGACGACCTTCCAGTAGTCCTTTTTGTCGACCCCGTCGACTTCCATGGTCTTGCTGTTATCGACCAGGTCAAACAGGGTTGGAAACGAGCCACACAGGCTGACACAACGCCTGCAACCGTGGCAAATGTCGAAGATTCGCTCCATCTCCTTGAAGGTGGACTCCTCGTTGTAGTAGTCCGCGCCCTTCCAGTCAATCGGGTGACGGGTCGGTGCTTCAAGTGAGCCTTCGCGAGCCATGGCGGTTCATCCTCAGTTGTTGTGGGTTGCAAACGAGAGCGGCCCGGATGACCGAGCCGCGACACCCATCCTGCTGGGTCGTTCGAGAACGATCCAGCAGGACGCGGGTGATCAATCGACGAGTTCGGCCAGTGCCTTGGCGTAGCGATTGGCGTGCGAGCGCTCGGCCTTGGCCAAGGTCTCAAACCAGTCGGCGATTTCGTCGTGACCTTCGTCGCGGGCGGTTTTGGCCATGCCCGGGTACATGTCGGTGTACTCATGGGTTTCGCCAGCGACTGCTGCGGTCAGGTTTTGGCGGCTGCTGCCGATTGGCAGGCCAGTGGCAGGGTCGCCGCACTGCTCAAGCCACTCCAGGTGACCATGGGCGTGGCCGGTTTCGCCTTCTGCGGTCGAGCGAAACAGCGCTGCCACGTCGTTTTGGCCTTCAATGTCGGCTTTGTTTGCGAAATAGAGGTAGCGACGGTTGGCCTGAGACTCACCTGCGAAGGCTGCCTTCAGGTTGTCTTCAGTCTTGGAGCCTTTGAGAGCTGACATGAGGAATCTCCTGTGGGTTAACAAAAAAAGACTCGCGAGCGAATGCGCCGCGAGACCAGTTGAGGGTAGCGCACTGAGCCACGGTTGGGCTATTGGCCTTTCTAATGCCGAGAATTAGCATTGGCTATTGAATGCTTGCGTTTGATAATCATTCGCAATAACACCTTTGCAAAACACAACTATTACGATAGAGTGAACACATTACGCATTAAGCAACAACCATGACAAACGCATTCACCCTGCCACCACCGGCCAAAATTCACCAGCTACACCACTTTGCGCACCGCGCGCGCGACGCTGAAGAGACCCGGGTGTTTTATGAAGACATCTTGGGCTTGCCTCTTTATCACATCATCCAAAGCGATGTGGTGCCCAGCACCGGCGAGTTTTGCCCTTACACGCACTTCTTTTTCAGGTTGCAAGACGGCAGCTTCATTGCGTTTTTTGATCTCGGTGATGACGAAGCCGCACTGCCCTCGCCCAACACACCGAAGTGGGTCAACCACATCAGTTTCAGGGTCGACAGCATTGCCGACCTTGAAGCCACCAAGGCGAGACTTGAAGCCCGGGGCATTGAGGTTTTGGGCGTGACGGACCACCATATTTTCAAGAGCATTTACTTCTTTGACCCCAACGGAATCCGATTGGAGCTCACGGCGCAATTGGCAGACGAGTTTGAAATGCTCAAAGACAGCAAAACCGCTCACGCGCGCCTGAGTGCTTGGACCGAGCGCAAAAACGCCTGGCGGCAAGAGCGTGACCAGGCAATCGCCAACCAATTGCCGGTGCCCAAGCTCAAACCCGAGCAAAACGACCGACCCGAGTTCGCCGCTTCGCATTGACCCAGTGAGCGCCGCCTACAAAGAAGCCGCACACACCAACGGCTACGAATTCAGCGCGGGCTCAGGCTATGCGCTGCCTTGCTATGACTTTGTCGCGCCGCCCGAGTTGGTCGAGCAGCGCGTCGTCAGGCACCCGATCGTCATCGTCGGCGCAGGTTTGGCCGGGCTAACGTTAGCGGCGAGTTTGGCCAGTTTTGGCGTGCGTTCGGTCTTGCTTGACGAAGACAACACCGTGGGCGTGAAGGGCGCGTCATCGCGCGGCATTTGCTATGCCCAAAAATCACTGGAAATTTTTAAGCGATTGGGGCTTTTTGATCGCATCGCCGCCAAAGGCATCGAGTGGAGCATCGGTCGCACGTTTGCGGGCCACGACGAGGTTTATCGGTTTGACCTCAAGGCACAAAGTACGCACAGCTTATCGACCCTACCGCCGTTTGTGAACATTCAGCAGTTTTATGTCGAGGGGTTCTTGGTTGAGCGCGTCATGGCTTTGGGCTTGACGGACCTGCGCTGGCTGCACCGCGTGACTGACTTTGAGCAAAACAGCGAAAGCGCCAGGTTGACGCTTGAAACACCCCAGGGCAGCTACGTCCTTGAGGCTGAGCATTTGATCGATGCAACCGGGTCCAAAAGCCCGTTCAGGGCATGGGTTGGCGCGCAAGTCGGTGCCGGCGTGACGGCCAAAAAGGGCGACGACCGCTGGTGCATTGCGGATGTGCGATTCAAAGACGCTGCGCCCATTGAGCGTCACACCTGGATCGAGGCACCGTTTAACGACAACCGTGCGGTTTGGCAACACCTCATGGCCGACGGCGTGTGGCGGCTCGACTACCAAATGGCCCCGAACTGCGACATGCAAGCCGTGAGCAGAATCGAAGTCGTGCAAGAGCGGTTGCAAAAGCAGTTCGCAGGCAAAGTCGACATCGAGCGCGACTGCGAAATCGTTTGGGTTGGCCCTTACGCGTACCGCAGCGAATGCATGGATCAGCTCCAGCACGGCCGCGTGCTCTTCGTCGGTGACAGCGCCCACGTGGTGAGCCCGTTTGGTGCTCGGGGCGGCAACTCGGGCATTCAAGACGCAGACAACCTGGCTTGGAAACTCGCGGCAGTCGCAAAAGGCCACGCGGATCCATCGATATTGGCGAGCTACCACACCGAGCGCCACGCCGCCGCCACGCAAAACGTCAGCGTCACCAACCGCACCGCGCGGTTTTTACGACCTGCTGACACGGCCAATGGAGCGGAGCGCTCATTCCGCGACGCTGCAATCGCATTGGCCAAACGCCATGAAACGATGCGCCCATTTGTCAACACGGGGCGGATGAGTTCACCCAATGTCTACCCACAAAGTGAAATTTGTACCCACGACCTGTGCCGCGCCGCACAAAACGCGTCGTTTTGCTGGGCCGAAGACTCAAAAAGGCAAGAAATAGGCGAATTGGTTGACCTGGTGAACTGGGCCAAGGGCGCGTTGCTGTTGTGGTTTGGTGATTTGACCCGCGCTCAAACGCAACTGATTCGATCAATCACTGGCCCCAGTCTGCACGCGGTGCAGGTGCTGGCTTGGGGTCAAACGCGACGAGGCGTGACCGCGAAAGAGGTCATTTGGGAATCTTCATCGCATGCAAAACTGCGAGATTCAGTCCACGCACGAGGCAAGCAATGGGCCTTGGTTCGACCCGACCTCTATGTCGCGGCGACTGGCGCGCGCACACAAGACATAGCAAACTGTGCGGCGAGAGCCTTGGGACGGCCAGCATGAGCTCGATTTTGACTGCGCCGGTCGCCGATGACATCATGGAGGCCCTGCTCGATGCCCACCTTGATCTGAGCGCTGAAGACAGCCAAACGCTGAACGCCCGGTTGATTTTGTGCCTCGCGGCGGAGATCAATGATGCCGAGCGCTTCAACAAATGCCTGGCCTTAGCCCAGACTTAGACTCCTGATTCAGTAGCAACTAACCCAATGGATTCGGCGACCAGAGCCGAAAACCCTTCAGAAAATAGAAAAAGGCCCGATGGAATGCATCCACCGGGCCTTTTGAGCTTTTATGACTTCGTGAGTTTGCGAGCTCAGTCTTCTTGAAAGGCTTGCTCGCGCTTATTTTTAACGGCAGGCAACAAAACGATCACAAGCAATGCCGCCGCGACCACCAAGAGACCGGCCGACAAGGGGCGAGTCACAAAAACTGACCAATCGCCTCGCGACAGCAACAAGGCGCGACGCAGGTTTTCTTCCATCATGGGCCCAAGTACAAAACCCAGCAGCAAAGGCGCGCCCTCGGCACCGAGTTTCCACCACACGTAGCCCAAGAACCCAAAGATCGCCACAGTCCAAATGTCAAACACATTGTTGTTCAGCGTATAGACACCAATCGCACAAAACAACACGATTGACGGAAACAAGAACCGGTAGGGAATCGTGAGCAGCTTGATCCAAACCCCGATCATCGGCAGATTCAGGATGATGAGCATCAGGTTGCCAATCCACATGGAGGCGATCAAGCCCCAAAACAGCTCGGGATTGGCGGTCATGACCTGTGGGCCGGGCTGAATGTTGTGGATGGTCATTGCGCCCACCATCAGCGCCATCACGGCGTTGGGTGGAATGCCCAGCGTCAAAAGCGGGATGAACGAGGTCTGTGCAGCAGCATTGTTGGCCGACTCAGGCCCACCCACGCCGCGGATGTTGCCGCTGCCAAACGGAACCTCTCCCGGTTTGAGCGGTATTTTCTTCTCGATCGTGTACGCAGCAAATGCAGCTAATGTCGCGCCACCACCGGGCAACACACCCAACAAGGAGCCCAAGGCTGTTCCGCGCAAAACCGCCGGGAACGCTTGCTTAAAGTCTTCTTTGCTGGGGTAAAGGGAGCCGACTTTGTTGGTGAAAACCTCACGCTCTTCGGCTGATTTGCCCAAATTCGAGATGATCTCTCCGTAGCCGAACACGCCCATGGCAACAACGACAAAACCAATGCCATCGGTGAGTTCAGGTATGTCAAAACTGAAGCGTGCCACGCCTGAGTTGACATCGGTGCCAACGATGCCGAGCAACAAACCCAGCACAATCATGGCGACCGCTTTGAGCAACGAGCCACCAGCGAGCACCACGGCACCGATCAAGCCCAAGGTCATGAGGGAGAAGTACTCAGCTGGGCCAAACTTGAAGGCCAACTCGGTCAACGGCGGCGCAAAAGCTGCCAAGACCAAGGTGCCCACGCAACCCGCAAAGAAAGAACCCAAGCCGGCTGTGGCCAATGCAGGCCCCGCTCGACCGGCCCGGGCCATTTTGTAGCCGTCGATTGCGGTCACGACCGAGGAAGCCTCACCCGGCAAGTTGACCAAAATCGCGGTGGTTGACCCGCCGTACTGAGCGCCATAGTAGATGCCAGCCAGCATGATCAGCGCTGCAATGGGCGGCAGCGCATAAGTCGCCGGTAGAAGCATGGCGATGGTTGCAACCGGGCCAATGCCGGGCAAGACACCGATGAGGGTGCCCAAAACGCAGCCAATCGCTGCATACATCAGGTTTTGAGCCGTGAATGCGACGCCAAAACCCAAAGCCAGGTTGTTGAGAAGGTCTGTCATGTGTTGTTTGCTTTCGCTTATTTCTTGAAGTGGAACGCGCTCAACCGATGAACGACGGCCACACCGGAATTTGCAGCTTGAGCAGCAGCACAAATGCACAGTAGCAACCCACAGCCAATGCGGCCGCCAAACCCAGCACCTCTTTGATGCGATACACCTCAGCCGCGAAGCTGGCGATCATCACCAAAGCGAATATGCCAACCACCAAGCCCATGGGTGGGATGATGGTCGCACCAGCGATTTTCAAGCCTCCCAAACAAACGCCAAAAGCCAAATTGGAGCCCAACACGAAAAGCGCGGGTTTCCAGGCGAAGGAGCCAAATTTTTCACCGCTTTCGGTCTCAACCGTCAACGCAAAAAATGTGATGAGGCCACCCAGTACCGCCAACGCGATCCCCAGCATCAAAGGGAAATAGCCCGGCCCCATGCGCGCGCCGTTGCCGATGTTGTAGGTTGTTGCCCCCCAAGCAAAGGCAACACCGATGACGAGAAACATGAGTCCCGAGTAAAAGTCTTTTTCGTTTTTGATGTTCACAAACTGACTCCAAAGTTAAATTGCGCTGCCGGATTGTTGTTCGTGCGAGCTTGATAGAAATTGTGGATATCCCTCATGCGCTGTCACACTTGTATCGGCGGTGTCGTTGCCAGCACCTCAGCAATCGTGGTCAGGCCCTCTGCCACCTTCAGCGCGCCACCCAAACGCAGGGGTCGCATGCCATCGGTTACGGCTTGGCGGCGCAGCGTGTCCATGCTGGGCGCTGCGTTGACGAGTTTGCGAAAAGGTTCACCAATCGTCAACAGCTCATACAAGCCCATGCGGCCCCGGTAGCCGGTCATGCGGCAATCGACGCAGCCGACAGGCTTGTAAGCGCGGTATTCGCCTTGCATCTTCCACGGTTTAGCGAGCTCTTCGAGTGCGGCGCGATCGGGGTTGTCATCGGGCTGTTTGCAGGCTTTGCACAGCGTGCGAATCAAGCGCTGAGCCAACACGCCAACGACCGTCGCATTGATCAAATACGGCGGCACCCCAAGCTCCATCAAGCGGCTGATGGCTGAGGGCGCGTCGTTGGTGTGCAAGGTACTGAACACCAGATGCCCGGTGAGCGCGGCTTGGACGGCCATGTCGGCCGTCTCTAGGTCACGAATCTCGCCCACCATGATGATGTCGGGGTCTTGGCGCATGAGGGCGCGCAAACCCTGTGAAAAACCAAAATCAAGCTGCGCCTGAACTTGGGTTTGGTTAAAACTGGGCTCAATCATCTCGATTGGGTCTTCGACTGTGCTCACATTGACCTCTTCAGTGGCCAGTCGCCGAAGCGTGCTGTAGAGCGTCGTGGTTTTGCCCGACCCTGTAGGCCCGGTGACCAAAATCACGCCGTATGGCTTGCGAGTGAGCTCTTCCCAGCGCTGGGCATCGTGTTCGGCAAACCCCAAGGCATCCAAGTCTTTGGCCACGCTGTCGGGATCAAAAATCCGCATGACCATTTTTTCGCCAAAGGCGGTGGGCAGGGTCGACAGCCGCATTTCGATCTCATCGCCGCCGGGGTTGCGGGTTTTGATGCGGCCGTCCAGTGGGCGACGTTTTTCAATCACGTCCATTCGACCCAACAGCTTGATTCGCGAGGTCATCGCATTCATCACACTCAGGGGCAACTGGTACACCGGGTGCAACACGCCGTCGATGCGAAAACGAATCACGCCCTGCTCGCGGCGCGGCTCCAAGTGAATGTCGCTGGCGCGCTGATCAAAGGCGTATTGCCACAGCCAATCAACCACCTGCACCACGCCAGCATCGTTGGCATCCAGCGCCTTGTTGGTTTTGCCTAACTCGACCAGTTGTTCAAAACTGGCTCCACCCGCGTTGCCACCGGCCTTTTGAGCGCTGCGCACGTTTTTGGCCAAGGCAAAAAACTCAGCGGTGTATTTCAAAATATCCACCGGGTTGGACAGCACCATGCTGACCGAGCGCTTGCTTTGGCGCTCAACCTCTTCAACCCAATCGGTGATGAACGGCTCGGATGTGGCCACCACCACCTGCGTCGGCGTGACAGACACCGGTAACACGCGGTGACGCTCGGCATAGGCCGCGCTCATCACATCGGCCACCTTGCTGACATCGACCCGAAGCGGATCAATTCGCAAATACGGCACACCAACCCGCGAGCTCAACCACTCAATCAGTTGCTCTACATCAATGGGTTTCTCGTCTTTTGCGCGGCGCATGCCAACGACAGCAAGGCGTGTGATTGGGTGCTGCGCGCTTTGCGCCTGAGCACAGCGCTTGGCAGTGCGAGCGGCTTCTTCAGCGGTGATGGTGCCATCTTCGCTGAGCCACTGAACGATGGCACGCCAATCGAGCGGACCTCGATGCAACGCCTTGGGTTGCGCGGTGTGCGGCTGGCTTGCGGGTTTGGGTTGAACGGCAGGCGGTCGTGTGGCGGTGTTCATGTTGCGAGTCTAGCCTCATGTTCGTTGGGCTAATCACTGCAAATTATGTAGCAACAAACTCAATGAATCCGCTGACCAAGCATCAATTTTGCGTAAAATATTGACAAATCAACTGCCAAACACGCCCATGAACATCCAAGAACCTCAACCCGCAGAAAAACCCGCCACGCCGTTTGAATGGATCGGTGGCGAAGACCGCGTTCACGCCTTGGTCGAGCGCTTCTACGACTTGATGGATTTAGAGCCCGCTTACAAGCGGCTTCGCGAAGTCCATTCGACCGATTTGAGCAACGCCCGCGAGCGTCTTTTTTGGTTTTTATGCGGTTGGCTGGGCGGGCCGCAGCACTACACCGAGCGATTTGGGCACCCCATGCTGCGTGCACGCCATTTGCACGTGCACATCAGCATCCAAGAGCGCGATGAGTGGCTGGCCTGCATGTCGCAAGCCATGCGCGACACCGAGGTCGATCTGGCACTTGCCAGGCGGCTGGAGGCCAGCTTTTTCCAAACCGCCGACTGGATGCGAAACCAGGCGGTAGCCAGCTAGGCCGGCTCAGAGCAAGTTCGCAAACGCTCTCCAACTACCGCGCTCGTAAGCGTCAAGCTCGAATACCTGACCAGCAAACTGATTGATTTTCAACAAATGCGAAGCATGTTCGCGAGTCGATTCATCCCAAGTTGGTGCGATCACTGAAACCAGTCGCACCCCGTTTGTCAACGCGGTCAATTGACGCAATTGTTGAACGTGCAGCTCCAACAAGGCTAAATCATCACGGGGCAAGACGACGATCAGCTCATGCGCGCGAAGGATTTTTTCTCGGATGATTCCCACCCGCAAAGACCGAAAACTGGTGCACAACAGCCGCACGGGGGTGTCGTCTATCTGCACAGCCGCCTCAGCGCTTTGCAAGTCGCTATCGGTATCACCCTCACCCCCCCAGCGACTGAGCAAGATTCGCACACCAGCATATTGGTTGGCGTCAACCAACAACTGGCCGCTCAGCGCACTTCGATGACTGATGGCGCAAATGCTTCGGGTAGTTGATCGATCAGACCCGCGCAATCGCTCGACCGATTCCGCATCTGCCGAAGGCTGCAGCGCGCAAGCGAGTAACCCAGCAAAACCCATCCAAGCAGCATATGGAGAGTCGAAGGGGCGAATGTCCAACTCTCGACGAATGGCACAAGCTCGATCAAATGCTTCGCTGGGCGTCATGGCCAAGGACCGGGTACCCATGCACCAACTATCCAAAGCGGAGGCTCGGACTTCACCTCGATAAATGCACATCACCGCCTCGTGCCTGGTGTCCCGTTTGATGCGTTGGTACATCGCCTCGACGACTTCTCGCGAACCTTCAAGCCATTGGCAAAACACCCCATCTTGCAAAACCAAGGCACTGGCCACGCCAAAATTGTCGTTTCGCACCTGACACGACTGCCGCAACTCGCGCAGTTGGACGTGAGGGCTGGTCACAGCGACACTTCGACTGACATACACAAGCGCGTAGCTCGTACCCGACCGGCGCGCAAAAGTCGAAGCAACATTTTCAGAGTCAAGTAGCGGGTCTGAGACACAAGCGTCGTCATCGCACGCGTCCTGCGGACTGCCGGTTTGATGCCCTTGTCCGGTGTCACTTTGGTCGTTCAATCGCGCACGAAAACGCCGCTCACCCCCATCTACGGCGTCGCCCAATGTGTCAACCTCAGTTCGCAAGAATTGAAAATCGGTACGACCTAGCTGGTTACCTTGGGCCGCGGATACCAGCGGACTCCCCGCCGTACGCAAACCCAGCCCCAACTCGCGCATCGCACGAGCCATTCGCTGCAAAAAATTCATCAGTGCCCCCCTGATCGTGAAACGATCACCCCGAACGACCCATCAAACCGAGAAACCCGGTGACCACTTTTGTCATTTTTCTACTGTCTAGGACAATTCTAGGGACAAACAGCCGAACACTACTTTGAGAATTGAATGATTTTGACGACTACGAGCTATGCGCCAGGGTCATTCACAATACTGCAGGTACGTGCTGGCGCCGCAACGGCTTTTGCTTCTGTTGAGGACTTACGCAAAACTGTTCCGGCAAAGCTCAGCGACGAAGACAGCGCGAAAAGCACGGTTAGGAGCTGCAACGCCACTGAGGCGGTTTTGCGTAAGTCCTACTTTTGTTGCAACATTTGCGCCATGCGCTGCATCGGCAAGAGCCTCGGCGCGGGTTCGTCTTTTTCGGGTACAAACCCCAGCGGTGTTGCAATGACAACCGCGCGACGGGGGGTCAAAAGCACCACCAACGCGCCTGCGCCACCGTCGATGGGGCGCGCCTGCACGAATGCCAAGACTTGCGACTTTTGGATCAACCAGCTTTGCACCCGGCTTTTGAGTACGGGCGATTTACCCGGCGAGCCCAAGCCCTTGCCGTGCACGACGCGAACGCAGCGCAAGCCCTTGCGATGGCAGTCACGCACATATTTTGAAAGCGCTTCGCGCGCTTCGTCTTGTCGCAGCCCGTGCAGGTCAAGCTGCGACTGTATTGCCCACTCACCGCGGCGCAGTTTGCGCACCACATCAACACCAATGCCTTTGCGCTTGAAGCTCAAATGCTCGTCGGTCTCCAAAAGCGTCGATGCGTCAAACCCGTCACTGATCGCCTCGACCAAAACCGAAGCTTCGTCACGCATGCGTTGGCGTGGCTCGGGCAGGACCAATTGATCGCTTGTTAAGGCACGCCTTCGGGTGTGGTGGTCAGCCAAGGGTTCCACCGCACCAATCGCGCGCACGAACAAATCATGATCCGACTTGACCAGCTTTGCGACAGCTTGAGCCGCCAACGCTTGCGCCTTGGCTTTCGCAATTTGGGCGACCATCTCAGCTTTGATGGCTTTGAGGTCGGCCAAAGACTGGGCGACTTTGCTCACCATGGCGCAACCACTTGCATCGACACACCGCCACCTGGCCCAACAATCAAATGATCCAGCACATTGACATCAATTAAACCCATGGCAGCGGCCATTTGGCGCGTCAAGGCAACGTCGGCGCGGCTGGGCGTTAAATCGCCAGACGGGTGGTTGTGCACCAACACCACCGAACGCGCGTGGTGATGCAGCGCCCGAACCGCCACCTCGCGCGGGTAGACGCTGGTTTGGGTGAGGCTGCCGCGAAAAAGCTCCTCCAAAGCGATCAAATGTTGCCGTGCATCCAAGAAGATGACCGCAAACACCTCGTAGGGTCGAGCGCCAAGCTGCATTTGCGCATAAGTGATGAGCGCCTCGGGGTTGTCAAAAACGGGTCGCTCAGTGAGCTGCTGCGCCATTGCCCGCTTGGCCAAGCCCATCACGGCCATGACTTCGGCACGCTTAGCGGGGCCCAAGCCCTTGACGCGCTTGAGTGAATCGGCGTTCGCGCTCAACAAACCACTCAAGCCACCAAACGTGTCGAGCAGTTGTTGCGACATTTGCAACACCCCCACACCCGCAAAACCCGTGCGCAACACAATGGCCAAAAGCTCGGCGTCGCTCAGGGCTTGCTCGCCGCGGGCAAGCAGCTTTTCGCGCGGTCTGGCCTCTTGCGGCAGGGATTTAACGGACATGGCGGGGTTTTAGCGATCAGGTTCTTAAAATCAGAGTTTATGGGCTGGCTTTGCATTGCCGCCCAACTCGCTCCAAATCACCCCGAAAACACGACATGATTGCCTCCACACCTGTAGTTGACGCCCAGTCATTTCTCACCCTGCACTACCGCTTGAGCGGGCTGGGTGAGTACGGCGGCGGCGACTTCATCAACACCTTTAACGACAAACCCGCCACCTTGAGCTTGGGCACACCGGAGCTGGCACCGGTGTTGCAAAGCCACTTGATTGGCCTGCCCGAGGGCGCGCATGAGGTTTTTGAAGTCGCAGCTGGCGAGGCTTTTGGCGAGCGCAACATCGACATGCAGCAGTGGGTGGCGCGTAGCCTACTTCGAGAGTTGGGTGACCCACAAGAAACCTACCACGAAGGTGACGTGATTCAGTTCCCCACACCCGACGGCTCATCGAAATTCGCAGGTGTGGTTCGTGCTGTGGAGCCCGAGCGTTTGCTGTTTGACTTCAACCACCCCCTGGCTGGCATGGCCGTGCGGTTTGAGGTCAAGATCATCGGGGTGCTGTGAACATGACTGACTCCAACCCCATCGAGCGCGTCGTCACGCTGGCCGAGCCACGCGGCTTTTGTGCAGGCGTTGACCGCGCCATTGACATCGTTGAGCATGCCATCGCAAAGTTCGGTGCGCCCATCTACGTGCGCCACGAGATCGTGCACAACACCCACGTGGTAAACGACCTCAAAAGCAAGGGTGCGATCTTCATCGAAGACTTGGCCGACGTGCCGCCCGACGCAACACTGGTCTTTTCAGCTCATGGTGTGCCCAAATCGGTCGAGGTCGAGGCCGAACGGCGCGGTTTTCGGGTGTTTGATGCCACTTGCCCGCTTGTGACCAAGGTTCACGTGGAAGTCGCCAAACTCGCCAAAGAGGGCTACGAGTTCATCATGATTGGCCACAAAGGCCACCCCGAGGTCGAAGGCACCATGGGCCAGCTGAGCGAGGGCATTCATTTGGTTGAAGACGTGGCCGATGTCGCAACGGTCGCGCCGCGCCAAACCGCCTTGTTGGCCGTGGTGACGCAAACCACCCTCAGCGTGGACGATGCCGCACAAATCACCGACGCGGTGGTGGCGCGGTTTCCGCTGATCAAAAAGCCAAAACAACAAGACATTTGTTACGCCACACAGAACCGCCAAGATGCCATCAAGCTCATGGCCCCACAAGTCGACATCGTCATCGTGGTCGGCAGCCCGACCAGCTCCAACAGCAACCGCCTGCGAGAACTCGCCGATCGCTTGGGCACCGATGCCTACATGATTGACGACGCAAGCGAGTTGCAGCCTGAGTGGTTTGCGGGCAAACAACGCGTGGGCCTCACCGCTGGCGCGTCTGCACCTGAGGTGCTGGTGCAAGCCGTCATCGCGCGGCTGCGGGAGCTGGGCGCCTTGAGCGTACGCAAAATGGACGGCATCACCGAGCACACAAAATTCCCGCTGCCCAAGGGATTGCGTCTGAACGCGACGGCATTGGATGAGTCAGCGTGAGAGCGGAAATCCAAGCCGCGCAAAAGCAGCTGTTTGCCGCGCACGGCGACTTTTTGCGTGTAACCCCCATGCTGCGGGTCTCGGCCAAGGCTTTAAACGCGGGCAACGGCGAGTTGTGGCTCAAATGTGAGCACATGCAAGTCAGCGGCAGCTTCAAAGCACGAGGCATGCTCAATCGGCTCGCGTCCAACGCAATCCCAGCTGCTGGTGTGATCGTTGCATCGGGCGGCAACGCGGGCATTGCCACGGCAGCAGCGGCTCGGCATCTGGGCGTGCCTTGCGAGGTTTTTTTGCCAACGGTCTCATCGCCAGCAAAGCGCTCGCGACTCGCCGCCTTGGGAGCCACCGTCACCGTCGTCGGTGCGGCGTATGCCGACGCGCTGGCCGCTTGCCTAGCGCGCCAAGCGCACACGGGGGCTTTGCTTACCCATGCGTACGACCAAATCGAGGTTGTTCAAGGCGCAGGGACGCTGGGCGCGGAGATTGAAGACCAAATCGGCGTGCCAGACCATTTGCTGGTCAGCGTGGGTGGTGGTGGCTTGATTGGCGGCTTGGCGGCGTGGTTTGAAGACCGCTGTGTCGCCCACGCGCTTGAGCCAGAGTTAGCGCCCACTTTGCATGCAGCCCGCTGTCAACATGAACCTGTGGACGTGGCTGTATCGGGCATCGCAGCCGACTCGCTGGGCGCCAAGCGCATCGGCACGCTGGGCTGGCAAATCACCCAGCAGTGGGTCAAACATGCGCACCTGCTCCACGACGCAGCCATCATCCATGCGCAAAAAACGCTTTGGGCAGAGCTTCGACTCGCTGTTGAACCTGCCGCAGCACTGCCATTGGCTGCATTGCAAACCGGCGCAGTGCGACTCAACGCAGGAGAATCAGCCTGTTTGGTGATTTGCGGAGCGAACGTCGATCTCGTGACCCTAGCAGTTTAGTCATTTTTGATAGCATCAAAGTCAATGAATCCGGTGACCAAGCACTGATTTGTTCATATATTTGTTGGTTTGGGCCAGTTTTTGTCCAAAAGTGCATCCAAGCGGACAACGTGGGCGTATAGCTGTTTGAACAACAGGAGTCCACATGGTTTTTTCGATTTCGCGCCTTGCCATCGCTTTGAGCGCTGCATGCGCCTTGGCTGCGAGTAGCCAAGCTCTGGCTGACACCGGCAAACTCAAACTCACCGGCGGTGTCAGCAGCGTCGACGGCGTTGCTGGCGGCGGCATCAGCCCTTGGGCGCTGATCGGCACCAACGCCACCACCAGCGAATGGGGCGCAACCGCCTTCGCAAGCAAAGCCAAAACCCAAGACTACCGCTTGAACGTCTACGGCGCGGCCGTGGCTTGGAACGACCGCGTTGAGCTCAGCGTTGCCAAACAAAGCTTTGACACCGGCCCAACCGGTGTGGCACTTGGTTTGCCCGGGCTGAGTCTCAAGCAAACCATCACCGGCGTGAAGGTGCGCGTGGCAGGCAATGGCATTTTGGACAGCGACACCGTCATGCCGCAAATATCGGTCGGTTTAATGAGCAAGTCGCTCGATTCGGGCGGCTTGAAACCCACGCTCACCGCCTTGGGCGCAAAAACCAGTGGCACCGATTTTTACGTGAGCGCGACCAAGCTCTTTCTCGCCCCCGGGATTTTGGTCAACGCCACACTTCGCTCAACCCAGGCAAACCAAAATGGTTTGCTGGGTTTTGGCAGCAGCAAACAAAGCGGCCGCCGGGTGATGCCCGAGCTGTCGGTCGCCAAACTGCTGTCACCCAGCGTGGCTGTGGGCATTGAGTACCGCAAAAAGCCCGACAACCTGAACAACATTTTGGGCAACGGGGTTTTGGCCGAACAAGAATGGAAAGACATCTTCATCGCTTGGGCACCGAGCAAAAACTTCTCGCTCACCGGCGCTTACGTCGATCTGGGCCAAATTGCTCCGCCGTTCGTTGCCGCTCGGCAAACGGGTTGGTATTTGTCGGCACAAGCTGCGTTTTGAACTTCAACCCGATTCACGGACACAACATGATCAAACTCAAAAAACTCTTAGCTGCTGCGATTGCGACCAGCGCATTGGCATTTGCTGCGCTGCCCCTAAACGCCAATGCGCAAGCACCTCAGCAAACCGCGTCATTTGACGCATTCGGCGGCAAACCCGGACTGGTCAAGCTCATGGACGACTTCATGGTCAAGTTGCTTGCTGATGCGCGCACCTCGCCGTCATTCAAGCCAACCAACCACACCCGAGTCAAAGAACAACTGGTTGACCAGTTTTGCCACGTACTCGGCGGCCCTTGTGTGTACAAAGGCGCGGACATGAAAACCGCTCACCGCGACCACGACATCACCACTGCGCAGTTCAACGCCTTGGTTGAGTTGCTCCAGGCCACGATGACCGAGCAACGCATCCCATTCGCCGCGCAAAACGAACTGTTGGCCAAACTGGCCTTCATGCACCGTGACGTGGTCACTGTCAAGTAAAGGAATTCAATCGTGAAAAACACCCAGCTGCGACCCGTTTTGGCCCTGCTTCTTCTCACCGCCTCAGCTTGCGCCGCAGCGGCAAGCGTTCAGGTCACCGTCATTGATCGCGAAGGCAAACCGGTTGCTGACGCGGTGGTCGTCGTCTCCGTGCCCGGGCGAACACTGGCTGCGGGTCAAAAAGGCCTGGCAAAAGAACAGACCATCATCAACGAAAAATCGGCGTATGTGCCAGCACTCAGCATCGTTGGCGTCGGTGCAAAACTCAAGTTCAGCAACCTTGATCCGTACGATCACCACGTTCGCGGCACCGCCGCTGGTGCGGCGCAGTTCAGCGCGGGCGCAGGGGGTGGATTTGAGCTTCGCATGGATGCCAAAACCGACGGCAAGCCGGTCAAGGTGCAAGAAGTCACCGCCGACAAGGCGGGGGCCATCTTGTTGGGTTGCCATTTGCACAGCGCCATGCGCGGCCATGTTTACGTGACTGATTCGCCGTGGGCGGCTCGCACCGATGCCAACGGCAGCGTGCGTTTTGACGACCTGCCCGAAGCCGGCGCGCAGGTTCGGGTGTGGCAGGCTGACCAATTGATTGACTTGCCCGCGCAAACCATGAGCTTCTCCGCTGTCAACACACAAGCCCAACCTACCAAGCTTGAGTTCAAGCTTCAAGTTGTGCCGCGCCGACGCAGATCGTGAAACCCGCGTTTGCATCGACCGAGGCGGTGTCAATGCGAGACAATCGCGCCCATGCCGCGACCTCTTTGAGTCGCAGCGGTACCAACCGACTCATGCAAGCTGCAGACGACACCGCCCAATTTGAAACTTTCCAAGCCCAGCGCAACGACCGCTGGGCAAATTTGCTGTCGCGTGCGGCCGCATTGATTCAATCCGCTCCGACGGCCGACATCGCCAGCCCCTTGGACGCGGCTCGCCAGCTCTTTGCCGAGTTCTATGCGGAGAGTGCCGCATTGGCCTTGTGTGTAGCAAGGCGGGTTGCAACCGAGCGATACGCCGAGGATGTGCTGGCCGACAGCTACTTGCAGGCGTGGAAGAACCTGACCACATTCGATGCCAATCGAGGCCAAGCCGGCGCTTGGTTGCTCACCATTGTGCGAAGCCGCGCTTTGGACAAGCTGCGCAATGAAAAACTTCGAAAGACGCTGTCGCTTGACGAGGGCATCGCATCGGACGCGGATTCGTCAAGCACATCCTTGATCGATTCAATTGCTGCGCCCAGTGAATCCACGCCCCAAGCTTTGTTGGAATCCACGCAGTCTCAGTCATTGGTTCGCAGGGCACTGGCTGATTTGTCGCACAACGAACGCTGGGTGCTGAGCCTGGCGTATTTTCGCGACATGAGTCACAGCGAAATTGCGCTCGCCACTTCGCTGCCGCTGGGCACCGTGAAGTCCCTCACCAGCCGCTCTCTCGCCAAACTGCGCACTGCCCTCGGACAATGACCCAAACAAGCCATGAACAACCCATCAAACTTGACCCTGCGACCCGATTTCGCTTTTGACGGCAGCGTCGACTCACAACGCGTACTTGACGCGATATCGAACAGCCAAAGCAGCATTCTTCAGCCCGGTGACGACGCTTTGATTGACCGAGTCGGTCTCACACTGCGCCGCGCAATGAAGCAGGTTGCCCCCGAGAGATCCCGCTCCCAAGCGACTGCAGCCGCAATCGTCGTGACCGCAAACGTGGTCACGGTCAACGCCGACGAGGGCAAGTGGCGAGTCATATTGCCCGGAGTTGAGCGTAAAACGCTGCATCGTTTGGCAGCTGACGACGTGGCGATCATGTTGCGAATGCAGCCCGGCGCGGTGCTTCATGCACATGCCCACGCGCGTGACGAGTCGTGTGTCTTGATATCCGGTCGGCTGCGTGTTGGGGCTGACCTCTTGATTGAAGCCGGCGGCTTTCACTGGGTTGCCCAAGGCACAGCTCATGAGCCCATTACCGCCGAGGTCGAGTCACTCGTTTACTTGCGCGGCGCGCTCGACGCTCACGCCTGAATCGCTGAGGATTTTGCTGCGGCTTTTGCGGCAGTCGCGCGGCGCTGAAGCGCCTCCGTCGTATCGCCAAAGCCGTCCATTCGCCAACCAGGCGGCATCACCAAATGGCCTGCCGCCTCCTTCAAGCTCTTGGCGGCGAGTAAATCTCGGCCTAAACCGAGCCACTCCCGGCCCTCAACTCGCAGCGGGTTGTGGCTGAGTTGGGGTCGTACCAAGCCATATCGGATGGTGATGTCATCGCGTTCGGCCCTGTAGGTGCCAAACAACCGATCAAACACGATGAGCACGCCGCCATAGTTGGCATCCAGGTACTCCACATTTGCGCCATGGTGCACTCGGTGCGCCGATGGGGTGTTGAGCACCCACTCAAGCCAACCCAGCTTGGGAATCCAGGTCGCGTGGATCCAGAACTGGTAGAGCAAGTTGAACGCCAACGCGGCAAGTACCACCTCAACCCGAAACCCGAGCCACACCAAAGGTGCAAAAAACGCGGCAGACCCCATCAATTTACCCATCACCCCAATTCGCAAAGCCGACGCCAGCGTCAATTCGTTTGACGAATGATGCACGGCGTGGTTCGCCCAAAACCACCGCATGCGGTGCGACGCGCGGTGGTACCAGTAGTAGCAAAATTCTTGCCCAATGAAGAGCGCCGCAAAAGCCGTCATCGCATTCAACGGCACCGTCGTTACCCGATGCTCCCAAGCCAGTTCAAAAAGCGGTGAAGCTAACGACAATGGAAACACAATGCCCAATGCCGTGCGCGCCACCAAGTTAGCCATGGTCGCCCAAAACGCCCGCCAATCGTATCCGCGCGGCCACCGCGACAACACCCATGCCTCGATCAAGGCGACCGACAATACAATCAGCAATGCGTATAAAAGTACTTGCCTCATTTCGAATTTCCAAGTTTGTTTGCAGGAATAGAGTCTATTTTTAGTAAGCGCATCTTACTTTATTCTGACACAAACGAGTGATCGTGCCAATCGACTCCGCCACCAACGACCCGACTTCAGCGCTACGCCGCAGCGTTTTGAAGCTAGCGAGGCGACTTCGATCGCAGCGCTTGGACGCTCCTAACCGAAACTCAAACGACTCGCCGCTTGCATCCAACGCACTGAGTGTTTTGGCGCATTTGCACCTCGACGGTCAGCAAACGCCGGGCGGCATCGCCAAAGCCGAGGGGCAACAGCCGCAGTCGCTGACGCGCGTGTTCGCCGAGCTTGAGCGCCAGGGCTTGCTGGTACGCGTTAGCGACCCAAGCGACAAGCGCCAGCAGCTGCTTGAAATCACGCGAGACGGCCAACTGGCCTTGGCCAGAGACATGGCTCAGCGCGATCTGTGGCTGGGCACAGCCCTTGCCAAATTGTCTGCAACCGAGCGCCAAGTGTTGATCATGGCGGCTGAGTTGATGGAGAAAATGTCAATAAAATAATAGCAACAAACCCAATGAATCCGGTGACCAATGGGGTATTTCAATCAAAATTTGCCTGATTTTGATACCACCAAGCCCGCGCGGCTTGTGTGTCGCGCTCAATGCCGTCAGTCAAGGCCTCAAGTGAGTCGTACTTGAGTTCATCGTGCAGCTTGTGCAGCAAATCAACGCTCACACATCGACCATATGCCGCATTGATCGGCAACTCGGCAGGCCAGTTCAACACATGGGTTTCAAGCAGCACACGACCCGCATCTTCAACCGTTGGGCGCACGCCAAAACTGGCGACCCCTTGCACAGGCGCACCCCCAAGGCCATTGACCCGAACGACAAAAATGCCGCTGGCCGCCGGTTTGTTGTGCGCAAAACGCAGATTCAAGGTGCGAAACCCGAGCGTCCGGCCCAGTTTTTGCCCATGCACAACATGCCCGCTGACCGAAAACGGCCGCCCCAATAGCGAAGCGGCAAGCCCCATATCGCCAGCCTGCAAGGCCGCACGCACGGCAGACGACGACACGCGCAACCCATGCACCTCGTAGCTCATCATGCGAGCGACATCAAAACCGGCCTTGGCACCGGCTGAGTCCAACATCGCGTAGTCGCCGCCTCGCTTCGCGCCAAACCGAAAGTCGTCTCCGACCAGCAAGTAGCGCGCGCGCATGCCTTTGACGAGCACGTCATCGACGAACGCTTGCGGCGACAGGCTTGCAAATGCGTCGCTAAACGGCAGCACCGCCACTTGGTCAACCCCACAGCGGGCCAGCTCGGCCAGTTTGTCGCGCAAAGTCGCGATTCGCGCAGGCGCGGCAGCGGCGTTACCGGTTTTGGCCGCGAAATGATCACGCGGGTGCGGCTCAAACGTCATCACGACGCTGGGCACACCTCGGTGGTTCGCCTCCGACTTCAACAAAGCCAACATGGCTTGGTGGCCACGGTGCACACCGTCAAAGTTGCCAATCGTCAACGCGCAACCGACGCTTGGCAAGCGCTGCTGTGACTGCACAGCAAACGGTGGCCGCTTGAATCCCCTAAAAACCTGCATCGATGAACACCTCTGATAGTTCAAATTTCATAGCAACAAACCCAATGAATTCGGTGACCAACGGCCAAAAATACATAAAATCACTGCAAAATAAGCCACAACACCCGTTATGATGACTCACGCAAGCATTTCGGCACTGTAACTTTGTATTGGAGTTGACACGTGAGTCTGAAGGTTTTGAAGTTGTCGGCACAGGGCGTTCCCCAGTCGTGGATCAGCCTTGAACTCGCTGTGTTGCATTACGCGGCCGATCAAGTGCGTTGGGAAGCTGGCGCGCCAATGGCACTCTTTCGCGGTGGCACCAATGCCATCACCGGACTCCAAAGCAGCATCACGGTCAACAGCATCATCGGCACCAAGGGCGTGCCCAACATCAACCCGTTTCAGCTGCGCCCGGGCCTCACCAACCTCAAACTCTTCTCGCGTGATCGCAACATTTGCGCCTATTGCGGTGGCCACTTCTTCGAATCTGAACTCACCCGCGAGCACATCACGCCGCTGGCACAGCGAGGCGTTGACAGCTGGATGAACGTCGTCACCGCGTGCAAAGCCTGCAACCATCGCAAAGCCAACCGCACCCCCGAGCAAGCGCGCATGCCGCTTTTGTACGCGCCCTATGTACCCAGCCTGTGGGAAGACTTCATCTTGCGCAACCGCCGCATCTTGGCCGATCAAATGGATTTTTTGATGGCGCATCTGCCCAAGCACTCGCGGCTGCACGGTTGAGGTCGCAAACGCAAGTCCGCCAGCAGTACGGACGTGCGCCCCACCCAAGTTGGATAACAAGACATTTTTTGGACTGGGATTTGACCAACAAAGGGTACGATTGAAGAAGGCAGATTCACGCATGACCTAACCATGCGTTGCGTCCCTGCTCCGACTCGTCTCCTGCGGATTCGACAAAGTGAAAACATGAACTATTTATCTCGTCAAACTAGGCATCTTGTCGTGTTCTTTTCAGTGTTCGCGGTTGCGGGCTTGAGCGGCTGCGGTGGCGGCGGCGGAAACTCGGGCAATTCCAGTGCGACGTTCACACCAAACCCACCTCCTGTCGTGACCTTCGTACCGCCCACACCTGCACCTCCACCACTGACACCTTCGCCTCCAACGGTACCGACTCCGCTAACCACAGCGGAACTGGTGAAAGAGTGTTTTCGGCTCGATCCCGGCAACGAGTACATCGCATCAAATCGCGTCGTGCCCACGCAATATATGTTTGGAGGTGGACCTGAATTGCGAACCGGACAAAGCGCACTGAGCACAAGCACCATCGCAGTAGAAACTGGAGATTTTCTAGGCAACATGATCTCAGTCCGAAAGACGTCTGGATTGCACTCTTTCGCCGCCGCCGTTGCTCAATCGCGATTTTTACCAGCAGACACATCGCAGGGGTACTACGAGCTGGGGCCGACTGGCCTAAACATCTTAGGAGAAGTCTTGACAACAACAAACAATGGGCAATTGGATCCCTCGCTTTTCAGATATTCAGGCTTCATTCGCCGATTCGACGTCGGGTTTAACCAGCCAGACACCTACACATTGGTGTCCAGCGTCGGCGGTCGCATCACCCCAACCAACGTCACGCAAGAGCTCACACTTCTTGCGATCGAGCCATTGGAAACGGCCGCTGGCACGATTCAAAATTCGTGCAAATTTTCATTGAGAGGATTGCCCTCCACCGCGACATCGAGGATCACAACAATTTGGTACGCGCCTGGACTTGGAATCGCCAAGTCGGTCGCGGCATACCCCATCGGTAGTATCTCATCAGTACCGGTGCATACCTTAACCACAGTGATCGAGTCGTTTACCAAACGAGCCGGCCCTGCATTGGTCGCGCCTCCACAACCGACGGTCCAATCCGTATTGCGCAATTGTCTCAGTTTGACGACCGGCCATGAGTACCTGATGCAAGAGTCGATTCAGTCAACCGCGCCAGACGGTCGCACAAGCACGGGCAGCAGCAGTCCGCAGCGCATCCGCACCATAACTGCGGTGCAGACATCGTTCCTTGGCGTCCCACAAGTTGGCAGAAGACAGCTGAGGGCGGCATCGGCTCCCGTCGGCGCACAAGCAGAACCTGACAGATCTACAACCTTCTACGCCTACGGTCCCACCCACTGGAGTCAAATTGGCTCGCAGTCAGATACCGGAACCGGCACTTTCGCCAGGTCGTCGCATGTCCTGACTCAGGGATCGCTATTGAACTTTGATATGGCTCTCGGAAAGTCGATAACCACGACGTGGACAAGCTCTAGCTATTCGTCAACCAGTTCCTCCTTGCGAACCGCCACCATCGTCGCCACCTTCGAGGCAATAGAACCTCTACAAACAGCTGACGGTGTGCTGCCCGAGACTTGCAGAATCGACTTAAAACAGATCAATCCCGATTCGCGGTCCACGACCAAGATTTGGTACTCACAAGGGTTCGGCCTTGTACAAAGCGTACAGTCGGTTGACTTAGGGGCATTCAACCCTCCGCAGATTCAGACGACCACTGATCGCATCGTGAAGATTATCCGTGGCACACCTTGATGCCGAGGCGATCGCGGTCGGCCTCTCACGCGCTCGGATGCGTCAATTCTACGAGCCCGAAGACTTTGACTGCCGGATCGTCGGAATTCACTGTGCGCTGGAGGAGCTACAAGACTTGCGTCGGGTACCCATCACAATTTCTTTGCAAGCCAAACGCACTTGTTGATTTTTACCAAATCAACCACGCTTCGTGAGCGCCCCTTGATTGGCGACACCCCTGACAGCTTCAGCGACAACATCGGCTGCAACTGCACAAATGGCTGCCATGTTGAGCACCAGTCCGGACGCAGCGGTCGCCACACAAAATAGCGTATCCCCGTCCATGGGCGTGTGTACGGGATGAATTGCTCGGGCCAATCCGTCATGGGCGCATTGGGCGATGCGTTTGGCTTGGACTTTGGTGAGCGTGGCGTCGGTCAAGATTGCGCCGATGGTGGTGTTGCTGCCTTGCGGTGGCAGCGGCAACACGCTGCTGGCGCTCAGCACCCGGCCTTCTCGGATGGCTTGGGCGCAGTTCTCAAAACCTTGCCCGTCTGGCGTTCGCGCGCCCGCGATGATTTGGCCGTGTTCGCCCACGATGTCTCCCAAGGCGTTCACGACAACGATGGCTGCAATGGTGATGCCGCCGAGCTGGATCGACGCATAGCCGATGCCACCAGGGTCCGAGCGGTCAGGACCGAAAAACTTGCCGACCCGCGCGCCAGCGCCAGCGCCGATGGCACCTGTGCTGGGCACGCCGTCAGTGGCCGACTCGCAGGCCGCATAGCCCGCAGCCGCATCCGGGCGGATGTGGCGCATGGGGTGCCACAAATCAAAAATCACGGCTGCTGGCACGATGGGCACGGTCGCCGGGCCCACCTTCACGCCAAAACCACGCTCTTCAAGCCAGCGCATCACGCCCGTGGTGGCATCCAAGCCAAACGCGCTGCCGCCAGTGAGCAGCAAGCCGTGGATCGCTTCCACTGAGTTCCCCGGGGCCAGCGCATCTGTTTCCCTCGTGCCAGGTGCCGCACCGCGCACATCAACGCTTGCGCAGGCGCCATGAGGTGTGAGGATCACGGTGCAGCCAGTTGGCCGCAGTGGGCTGGTGAAGTGGCCGATCGTCACGCCTGCTACGGGCAGCACTTCAAATGTTGACATACTGCCCCTTGGTTTGAACTCGATTTAATGACGTCTTCATGTCAAAGCGCCCGGCCCAAACTCTGAAAGCAAGAGGCCTTAAGCAAAAACACCCGCCGTGTCGCCCATTCGTGCGCTGACCTCGCCCAAATGGTGCAAAGTGTCACCAAATTTGAGCTCCATCGCCGTCAAGCAACGGAAATAGTGGCTCACGATGTACTCGTCAGTCACGCCAATGCCGCCGTGCAACTGCACCGCTTGCTGGCCCACGTAGCGAATGCTTTGCCCCAATTGCACTTTTGCCCGCGACATGGCCTGCGCTCGCTCCTGTGCGGGTGCGCCAAGCTTGAGCGCGGCATAAAAGCCCATGCCCCGAGCCAACTCCAGCTGCATCTTCATGTCCGCTGCGCGGTGGCGCAGGGCTTGAAAGCTCGACAAAACCGCGCCAAACTGTTTGCGGGTGTTCATGTACTCAGCCGTGATGGCCATGGTTTTGTCCATCACACCAATGGCTTCTGCACAGACGGCAACCACCCCAATGTCGTGCGCCAAAGCAATCGCCGACGCACCATCCACGCAAGCCAAAATCGCAGGCGTGGCGTTGAAATGCACGTCGGCAGCAGACGAGCCGTCTTGCTGGGTGTAGCTGTGAATCGTTGTGCTGCTCGCAACATCGGCCATGTCAACGATGAACAGTGCGGCTTTGCCATTGTGCAGGGCACTCACCAACAGAGCCTGCGCATGTGCACCAGCTACCACTTGAGTTTTGACACCGCTCAGGCGAATTTGGTCCGCTTCAGTCGTAGCCACGCAGGCGATTGACGTTTGCGAGTAGCGCGAACGCCTCTCAGCGTGGGCAAAAGTCATCAGCACCTCGCCACTGGCCACCCGAGGTAACCACGCCTGACAGGTGGCAGGCTCAGCAAAGGCTTGCAAGACCGGGCCGCAAATCAGCGACTGCGTCAGCGGCTCTAGCACGATGCCGCGCCCAAGCTCCTCCATTACGACGAGTGCTTCAACCGGGCCCATGCCCATGCCGTCAAACTCGGGCGCGATACAAAGCCCGGTTAGGCCCAGCTCGGCCAGCTCGGCATATGCACGAGCGTCAAAACCGCCGGCTTTTTCAGCCGCGTGGCGACGGTCAAAGGTGTACGCTTTGTCCACATAGCGACGCACGGCATCGCGCAACTGGTTTTGGTCATCTGAAAAATCGAAATCCATGGGGTGTTCCTCGAAAAGCGTGATTTGGCTTGGGTGGGGCTGGTGTCAGCCCAGAACAGTTTGGCTGACGATGTTGCGCTGCACTTCGTTGCTTCCGCCATAAATCGTGGTTTTGCGCATGTTGAAGTAGGTTCCGGCCAACGAGGCGACATTGACGTAGTCCGCTTGCCAGCCCGCTGACTGCGCATCCATCGCATCTTCGTCAAGCCTGGGCAGAGCAGCCGGTCCGGCAGCCAGCATCATCAATTCGCTGTAGCGCTGTTGAATCTCACTGCCCCTGATTTTGAGCAAACCGGCGATATCGAGCGACTGCTTGCCACTCTTGTCAGCCGACAAAACGCGAAGCACCATCATCTCAAGCGACACGATGTCAACCTCAAGCAAGGCGATTTGGTCCTTGAACCGAGCGTCTTCCCACAGCCCTTCGGCTTTGGCGACCCGCTTCAGGCGCTCGAGTTCGCGCTTGGAGCGGTTCACGTCGGCGATGTTGCTGCGTTCGTGGCTAAGCAAATACTTGGCGTAGGTCCAGCCTTTGTTTTCTTCACCAACCAAGTTCTCGGCGGGCACTTCGACATTGTCAAACCAGACTTCGTTGACTTCCGGCGAGCCGTCGAGCAACACGATTGGACGCACACTGACGCCGGGCGACTTCATGTCGATCAACAAAAACGATATGCCGGTCTGCGGCTTGCCTTCGTTGCTGGTGCGAACCAGGCAGAAAATCCACTCGCCGAATTGACCCAGCGTTGTCCAGGTCTTTTGGCCGTTGACAATGTACTTGTCGCCAACACGCTCAGCCTTGCATTTGAGCGACGCCAGATCTGACCCAGAGCCGGGCTCGCTGTAACCTTGGCTCCACCAAACTTCGCCGCTTGCAATGCCGGGCAAGTGGCGGCGTTGCTGCTCGGGTGAGCCGTAAGCCATGATCACGGGCGCCACCATCACCGGGCCAAACGGCACCACCCGCGGTGCACCGGCCAGAGCGCACTCTTCTTCAAACAAGTGGCGCTGAACGGCACTCCAGCCCGGCCCACCAAACTCGGTCGGCCAAGCATGGCCCAACCAGCCCTTTTTACCCAAAATCTTCGCCCACGCTTGCATCTCATCGCGGCTCAATTGCCGCCCAGCGTGTACTTTGTTTGAAATTTCGGCGGGTAAATTGCCACCCACCCAAGTGCGGATGCTGTCGCGGAAAGCCTGCTCTTCAGACGTGAATGCCAAATCCATGTTGCTTACTCCTCAAAATTAACTTCCAAATTCACTTCGAGCTTTTTAGCACGACCGTTCGTTTTTTTGCGTCGAGCAGGTGACAGCTCATGAAGGCGTCGGCGTGCTCGAGCCCGCCAAGCCGAGCTGCTCCATCACGTGCGACAACAGTCGCTCTTGCTGCTCAAGACGCGTTTCTAGGGCCTCGATCCGCATGTGAAGCGCTCGGTAAGTGTCGGCAACACGCGGCTCAGAGTTGGCTTCGCCCGTGCCAAGCGGCTCGCGGCTGGCAACTGGCCCGCAAAGCAAGTGCATCCAACGCGGCTCTTTCGCGCCCGGTGCGCGCGGCAACAAAATGGTCAACGGGCCACCTTTGGCGGGCTCGCGCTCGGCCAGTTCCTGCAAAAACACCTCGACACTGCCACTGTCGACAAACCGATACCAGCGCTCGGCGTTTGTCCGCAGCTCTGCAGCAGTCTGCGGACCGCGCAGCATCAAAAGCCCCAAAAGCACGGCTTGTTGCTCGATCAAACCCACGACCCGCAAAAAATTATGCTCAAAGCGCGCAACCCGCGAGCCGCTGGCCTCAAACACCAAGTGCGTGGATTTGAGTTGTTCGACAGCATCTTGAACGTCCAAATCACCCAACGCCATCACAGGGTCGCGACTGGATTTTTGGTTGCACCCCAAGGTCAGCGCATTCACGCTCAAAGGGTAGCTGTCAGGCACGGTGCGTGCTTTCTCCATCAAAGTGCCCAGCACGCGGGCGTGGGTGAGGGTCAGTGGTTGGGTGGCAAAGTCAATGGGCATGAGCAATAAAACGACTGGAATGAAGGGGCTGCGACAATCGCGGGGTGAAAAACATCGTGATTTTGATCTCGGGCGGCGGCTCAAACATGCGAGCCTTGGTTGAGGCGGCGCACATTAGGCAATGGCAGACGCGTTTTGACGCACAAATTGTCGCCGTTTTGAGCAACCGAGCCGATGCAAAAGGTCTGCTTTTTGCTCAAAAATCCGGACTGCACACCCATACGGTTGACCACAAAGCCTTCAAACACGCAGCCGACCCCAGAGCAGCGTTCGACGAATCGTTAGCCAGTGCCATTGGCGGATACAACCCGGCCTTACTTTTGCTTGCTGGCTTCATGCGCATATTGACCCCGTCGTTTGTCATGCAGTTTGAGGGTCGCCTGCTCAACATTCATCCCTCGCTACTGCCCGCCTTTGCAGGTCTGAACACCCACGAGCGCGCCATCGCGGCGGGCTGCAAGGTTGCAGGTGCCACCGTGCATGGCGTCACAGCGCAACTTGATCATGGCCCGATTTTGGAGCAAGCGGTGGTTCCGATATTGGAGGACGACACGCCCGACTCGCTAGCCAGTCGGGTGCTGACACAAGAACACATCATCTACCCACGGGCCGTCGAGCGCTGGTTGGAGCGCACGGCTTAGCTGCGCTCACAAAGCACTTCGCCCAATTTGCTACAATATGTGTAGCAACAAACCCAGTAGATACCGCGACCAACGCGAGAAAACAATCAAAAATGCATCCAAAAGCCGTTTTAGAGCACGCCACGCACTTGGTTCGGGCGGCGATGAGGCTCGACCACCCGGCAGATGCCATCGTCTCGCGATACTTTCGAGAAACCAAGCCGCGCTTGGGTCCTCGCGAGCGCCACACCTTGGCCGAAACCACCTACGCCGTGTTGCGACACAAGCCCCGGTTCGAGCTGTTTGCCCGGTCAGGCACCGGCGACAACGCCAAGCGCTTGGCCATTTTGGGAATGGCTTTTGGGCTGCCCGACCAGCGCCTTTTTTTAGAGGGCGCACTTGAACCTCGTGAAAGCACTTGGCTAAAAGCTTGTTTTTCAGTACCTGAGAGTGAATTGCTCGACATGCACCGCCACAACTTGCCCATGTGGTTGGCCGCGAGTTTGGCGACCGAGCTTGCAGGCGGTGCGGCTGAAGTGATGGCTTTGGCCAAGCATTTACTCAAGCACGCGCCGCTTGATTTACGCGTCAACACCTTGAAGGAAAAGCGCGAGCAAGTGTTGGAGTCCAAAGAGTTCATTGAGATCAAAGCCGAGGCTACGCCGTTTTCGCCCATGGGTTTGCGGGTACCCGGCCGCCCCGCGTTGCAGCACATGAAAGCGTTCGAGCAAGGCGTAATCGAGGTGCAAGACGAAGGCTCGCAGTTGCTTGCAATGTTGGTTGACGCACACCGAGGCGAGATGGTCTGCGACTTTTGCGCGGGCGCTGGCGGCAAAACACTGGCTTTGGGTGCGTCAATGCGCAACAGCGGGAGACTGTATGCGTTCGATGTGTCGCAGCACCGACTTGAGGGACTCAAGCCGCGCTTGGCACGAAGCGGCCTGAGCAACGTGCACCCGGTGGCCATCGCGCACGAAAACGACGAGCGAGTCAAGCGCTTGGCGGGCAAGATGGATCGTGTCTTGGTCGACGCGCCCTGCTCGGGTTTGGGCACACTCAGGCGCAACCCCGACCTCAAGTGGCGACAAACCGAGGCGGGCATCGCTGAGCTGCAAGCGAAACAACTGGCGATTTTGAGCAGCGCCGCCCGTTTGGTGAAACCCGGTGGGCGCTTGGTCTATGCCACCTGCAGCTTGTTGAGCGCCGAAAACGAAGACGTCGCCGCCCTGTTTTTGACGGCCAACCCCTCGTTTGAGCTGCTCGATGCTGGCGAATTGCTGACGCAATCGAAGATACCCACCGAGACGAAAAGTGGGCACTCGCTTACTCGCAACGGCATGCTGCGGTTATGGCCGCATCAACATGCGACCGACGGATTCTTTGCAGCGGTCTGGACGCGAAAAACGAGCAACTGACTCCACACCATCGCATTCAAGAAATATCTTGTGCTGCGGTGCAGCAAAACGTAAAATAATGCTGCACTCGTCGATTTTTTGCGAGTTTGAGAGAAATACATGAATTTTGCAGATTCTTTGCTCGTGTCGTCGGTCGTGGATTGGCTTACCAATGGCATGTCGGGCATGAGCTGGTGGCAAGTGGTGTTGTACACATTGGTCACGACCCACATCACGATTGCGTCCGTCACGATTTACCTCCACCGCCACCAAGCACACCGAGCGATGGATTTGCATCCGGTTGTTGCCCATCTGTTTCGTTTTTGGTTGTGGGTTGGCACGGGCATGAACACCGCCGAGTGGGTTGGCGTGCACCGCAAACACCACGCCAAGTGCGAAACACAGGACGATCCGCATAGCCCTCAGGCTCACGGCATCAGCACGGTGTTGCTTCGTGGTGTCGAGTTGTATCAAGCATCAGCTGCGCAGCACGACACCATGTCGAAGTTCACGCATGGTTGCCCCAACGATTGGCTTGAGCGCCATGTTTACGCCCGCTACACGTGGCAAGGCGTGGGGCTGCTCATGTTGGCCAACATCGCCATGTTTGGCGCGATCGGTTTGACGATTTGGGTTGTCCAAATGCTTTGGATTCCGATCACGGCCGCGGGCATCATCAACGGCATTGGCCACTATTGGGGCTACCGCAACTTTGAAGCACCCGATGCGTCAACCAACATCTCGCCTTGGGGCATCATCATCGGCGGCGAAGAGTTGCACAACAACCACCACACTTACCCGACTTCGGCCAAGTTCTCTGTTAAGCCCTACGAATTCGATTTGGGCTGGTTCTACATCAGCATCATGACCCAACTCGGTTTGGCGCACGTGCGCAAAACCCCCCCGAAACTGATGCTCGAGGCCAATGCCAAGCCAGTCGCAGACGAAAAGTCACTCGAGGCCTTGATTACCAATCGCTACGAAGTCATGGCCGCCTATGCCCGCGACATGCGCGCCACTTGCAAAGCTGAGCTGGCAGCGTTGAAAGCCAAGGGCAGCGACTTGTCAGCGCTCAAAACAGCCAAGCAGTGGCTGCACCGCGACGACGACAAAGTACCTGCCAGCGCGCGAATGGTTCTGGCGCAAGCCCGCGCCGCGCATCCGGTGCTTGACAAAATGGTCACCATGCGAGAAGAGCTGCGTGACCTCTGGAGCAACACGTCGCGCAGCCGCGAGCAGCTGACTGCAGATTTGGCAGCTTGGTGCAAGCGCGCAGAAGCCAGCAACATCGCTGCGCTGCAACGCTTGAGCGAAATGGTGCGCATGGCAAGAGCCTGATTGGTTTGCGATCGGCCAATGGCCAATGAAAAAAGCCACCGAAAGGTGGCTTTTTTGTTGGCGCTGACTGGGGCGTTGATCAATCCGCCCAAACCAGCACGGAGCCGAATTACTTCAGCTTCACTTCCTTGTAGTCGACATGCTTACGAGCTTTTGGATCAAACTTCTTGATCAGCATCTTCTCGGGCGTGGTCTTCTTGTTTTTGGTCGTGGTGTAGAAATGCCCGGTTCCAGCGGTGGATTCGAGCTTGATTTTTTCGCGTGCGCCTTTGGCCATTGTGTTTCTCCAGCTTTGGCAATGATTAGGCTTGACCGCGAGCGCGCATGTCTGCGAGCACGGTTTCAATGCCTTTTTTGTCGATCAGACGCAGAGCAGCGCTGGATACGCGCAGGCGCACCCAACGGTTCTCGGCCTCAACCCAAAACCTGCGGTACTGCAAATTGGGCATGAAGCGGCGCTTCGTGTGGTTGTTGGCGTGGGAAACATTGTTCCCCGACATCGGGCCCTTGCCCGTGACTTCGCAGACTTTTGCCATGCGATTTCCTTCACAAAACAGCTGAGTGACCGAGCCAGCAATCGGCAGATAACTCCACCAATACCCAGACAGACACCCAACCAAACCTCGCCTTGTTCGGTGGCGGTGAACCGTGCCAAATCGCCAAAACCTCAAAACAGAAGCCTAAGCCGCATCCAGCAAAGCCTTTGATTATAGCGCGGAGAAATCTGCCATGGCAAAACGGTTGTTTAAGCGCTGTTTTGTTCCAAGAACCGCTGGGCATCCAACGCTGCCATGCAGCCGGTTCCGGCGCTGGTGATCGCTTGGCGATAAACATGGTCTTGCACGTCACCAGCTGCAAATACGCCGGGCACACTGGTCATCGTGGCCATGCCTTCTAAGCCGCCTTTGGTGACGATGTAGCCGCCCTTCATCTCCAACTGCCCTTCAAAAATCCCGGTATTGGGTGAGTGGCCAATAGCTATGAAGCATCCTTTGAGGGTGACATCTTCGAGCGCGCCGGTTTGGGTGTTTTTGAGTCGAATGCCGGTCACGCCGGACGCATCGCCTAAAACTTCGTCCAGAGTGCTCCAAAGCTTCAGCTCGATCTTGCCCTCGGCAACTTTGGCCATGACTTTATCGATCAAAATCGCCTCGGCTTTGAACTTATCGCGTCGGTGCACCAGATACACTTTTGTGGCGATGTTGCTCAAGTAGAGCGCCTCTTCGACGGCGGTATTGCCGCCACCAATCACGCAACAAATCTCGCCCCGATAGAAAAAACCGTCGCAGGTCGCGCATGCGCTCACGCCTCTTCCCATGAAGGCCTCTTCGCTGGGCAAACCCAAATACTTGGCTGACGCGCCAGTCGACAAGATTAGGCTGTCGCAGCTGTATTGACCAGAGTCGCCCGTCAATACAAACGGGCGCTTCGAGAAATCAACTGCATTGATGTGGTCAAACAAGATCTCGGTCTTGAAACGCTCGGCATGCTCCAAAAAGCGCTGCATCAGCTCAGGCCCTTGTACGCCGTTGACGTCGGCAGGCCAGTTATCAACCTCGGTCGTGGTCATGAGTTGCCCGCCCTGAGCGATTCCGGTGATCAATACCGGATTGAGGTTGGCACGAGCGGCGTAGATGGCGGCGGTATAACCAGCCGGGCCTGAACCTAAAATCAGTACTTTTGCGTGTTTCATGGGATGTGGTTTTCTTCGGCGATCGGTGCCCAATTCAGGGGAGTTCCCGATTGTGCCTGCTTACTTTTCTTAGCTACATTAGAGCGAAATAAAAGGGACTCAACTGTGGTGGCTTGAAAGGGTCACGAAAGAATTGGTTCGTCGGGGCCAAGCAGCCAAACATGACAACCATTGACACGCCACAACGCGCCGACATGCTGGTTGGTCACCTTATTGATAACATTTGTTGCCTTGCGGTGTACTGACGCCCTTGTGAGCAGCACAACCCAATGATCGGAGTTCGTCATGGCCATCCTCTCCAAACTTGACCTCATCCGCCGCGTGCCGCTGTTTTCAATGCTGACCACCAATCAGGCTGAATCGGTCGCGATCGCCGTGACCAACAAGCGATTCAAGCGCGGCGAGAGCATCGTTGAGCAGGGCAAAAAAACCGATGCTTTGTTCATTTTGCTCACTGGCAGGGCTCGGGTGATGGCGACCGACTCCCGAGGGCGCGAGGTAATTTTGGCGACGTTGCAGCCGGGCGACCACTTAGGTGAGATGAGCCTGATCGACAACGAACCCCATTCGGCAACCGTGCGCGCCGAGATTCAGACCGACACCTTGGTTTTGGGTCGTGCCGAGTTTGCGCGGTGTTTGCCTGAAAACTCGACCATGGCTTATGCAGTGATGCGAGGCTTGGTCACCCGGCTTCGCAGCGCCGACCGCAAGATTGAGTCCCTTGCTTTGATGGATGTGTATGGCCGAGTTGCCCGCGCACTCATCGACTGCGCCCGACAAGAGGCAGGAGACGAACTCGTGGTTCGCGACAAGGTCTCGCGCCAAGACATTGCCAAAATGATCGGCGCATCGCGTGAAATGGTGAGCAGGGTCATGAAAGACATCGAGGAGCGCGGCTACATCGAAACCCGCGCCGATGGCTCGATCTTGATTCGCGAGCGAATGAGCGATTTGGGCTAATTCCCCGGCAGCAAAGGCCGTGGCAACAGCGTTGCGGGTTAAGCTTGCCCAATGCCGACGTTTTCTGACTCCCCACATCGCACCCAACGCGCGCCGCGCAGCAACACGGCTGAACTGGCCGAAACCCCATCAAGCGCAGGCGTTCGAGAGCTTTTCTTGGTGCTTGGTGCGCTTGTTTTGGGCTTTTGGGTGCTGTCGTTGGCCAGCCACTCGGGTGCAGACTCCGCCTGGAGCACATCAGGCGCCAACGCCGCCGCAAGTGGAGCTGGCGCAAACTGGATGGGCAAGACCGGCGCGTGGATCGCTGATTTGAGCTTTTATGTCGCCGGGTTTTCGGTTTGGTGGCTCGTGCTGGCTCTCGCACGCAAGCTGCTCAGCACATTGGCATCGTGGTTGCGCGGCACCGATGACGACTCGTCCGGCGGAAAATTACTCAGCGGCCTGGCTGTGGTGGGATTGTTGGCTTCCAGCTCGGTTTTGGAGTGGACCCGATTGCACAGCCTTGACCCCAGACTGCCCGGACGAGCGGGGGGCGTTTTGGGCGATATCTTGGGCCCTTTCTTCCTCAAGTTCTTAGGCTCCACTGGCAGTGCATTGGTTTGTATCGTGCTCTTGGTTGCCTGTGCGGCATCCGTATTCGCATTTTCTTGGGGGCGAATCGCACAGGGCATCGGGCGATGGATCGACGAACAAATCGAGACACGCCGCGAACGCCGCGAAGTAGCCCAGGACCAAGCCGCCGGGCAACGCGCGGCCCAAGACCGCGCGAATGAGTCAGCCCATTCCATTCAACCCGATTGGTCGGCTGACTTATCGACGGAACAGGCACCGACGCTGCCCATGGCGCGATCTCCAGAAAAGCTAGGCAAAAGTCAGATCACGCCCCCTTGGGACGACCCCATGGACATCGATCAAGCGCCGATATCTCAGTCGCGGGCGACTCCAAAACCGGCGTTTGCGCAGGCACCGCAACCCTTGCGAATTGAACCCGCCTTGTACGCAGTCGTGCCTGGATCCGGTCTGAACGAACTGCCGTCGGCGATCACATCCGCCAGCGCGCCATTGCCGCCGAGCGAGCGAGTCGTCAAAGAGCGCCAGCAGCCGCTGTTCAGCGACATGCCCGACTCGAAGCTGCCGATGGTGAGTTTGCTCGATGCACCGCCGGTATGGCAAGAAAGCGTGTCCGCCGAGACGCTCGAGATGACGAGCCGAATGATCGAAAAAAAGCTCAAAGACTTCGGCGTCGAAGTTCGCGTGTTGGCCGCGTCACCGGGCCCGGTCATCACGCGCTACGAAATTGAGCCCGCCACTGGCGTTAAGGGCTCACAAGTGGTTAATTTGGCCAAAGACCTGGCTCGAAGCCTGAGCTTGGTGTCAATTCGCGTGATTGAGACGATTCCAGGCAAAAACTTCATGGCGCTGGAGCTACCTAACGCCAAGCGACAAACCATTCGCCTGAGCGAAATCTTGGGTTCCAAGACCTACCACGAGGCCAAAAGCCCGCTCACCATGGGCCTGGGCAAAGACATCATCGGCAACCCTGTCGTGGCCGATTTGGCCAAAATGCCGCACTGCTTGGTTGCGGGCACAACCGGGTCTGGCAAATCGGTCGGCATCAACGCCATGATTTTGTCGCTGCTGTACAAGGCCGACGCGAAAGATGTCCGGCTCTTGCTGATCGACCCCAAGATGCTGGAGATGAGCGTTTATGAGGGTATTCCGCATCTGCTTGCACCCGTGGTGATTGACATGACCAAAGCCGCCCACGGCTTGAATTGGTGTGTCAACGAGATGGAAAGACGCTACCGGCTCATGAGCAAAATGGGCGTGCGCAACCTTGCCGGCTTCAACGTCAAAATTGATGAGGCGAAATCGCGTGGAGAACTGATTCCCAACCCTTTTTCACTCACGCCGGACGAGCCCGAGCCATTGGACAGACTGCCGCATATCGTCGTCGTGATCGACGAGTTGGCCGACTTGATGATGGTCATCGGCAAAAAAATCGAAGACCTGATCACCCGCATCACCCAAAAAGCCCGCGCAGCAGGTATTCACCTGATTTTGGCGACCCAACGCCCCAGTGTGGACGTGATTACAGGCCTGATCAAGGCCAATGTGCCCACCCGCTTGAGCTTTCAGGTGTCGAGCAAAATTGATAGCCGCACCATTTTGGATCAAATGGGCGCAGAAGCGCTTTTGGGCATGGGCGACATGCTTTACCTGCCAGTGGGCGCGGGCATTCCGGTGCGGGTGCACGGCGCTTTTGTGAGCGACGACGAAGTTCATCGGGTCGTCGCATACCTCAAGACTCAGGGCGAGCCCAACTACATTGATGGCGTTTTGGAGGGCGGTGAAGTTGAGGGCATCGACGGCGGGACGGCCGGAGTCGGCTCAGGATCGGGCGGCGAATCCGACCAACTCTATGACCGTGCGGTCGACATCGTGCTCAAAAACCAAAAGGCAAGCATCTCTTTGGTTCAACGCCACTTGGGTATCGGCTACAACAAGGCCGCCAATTTGCTTGAAGCCATGGAAAAGGCGGGCCTGGTCAGCACCATGAACGCACGCGGCGCGCGCGAAATCTTGACCCCGAATCGCGGCGAATAGCCGTCAAGTCACGACCTCGACGGAACCCAAACCGTCGAAACCCATTCAGTCACCCATGAAACAACCCAATCGCCGCATCGCCATCCAAATAGTTGCTTCTTTTTTTATAGCAACTACATCAATGAATGCCCGGACCAATGGCCTAAATGACCTAGAAATCTTCCTCAACACGGCAAAAACCGTGCGCGCGGACTTTTCTCAAACGACGCAAGCGCCGGCTCGTGCGTCCGACACCAGCTCGGCCCCGCGTACGCCGCTCAAGCGAAGCTTGCAAGGCAGTTTTGATCTGTCTCGGCCTAACTTGTTCAAGTTTCACTACAAAGCGCCGTTTGAGCAAGTCATCGTCAGCGACGGGCAAACCCTGTGGGTGCACGATGTCGACTTGAACCAAGTCACGCGGCGCAAGCTGTCGGTGGCGATGGCGTTTGCACCCGCGTTGATGGTGGCGAGCGCCAAAAACATCGCCGCACTGAACCGCATTTATGACCTGGAAGCGATGCCCACAATCGACGCGATACGCTGGGTGCGCGCAACGCCGCGCCCACGCGCCAATGGCGAGGCGGCCAGCGACGCGGGTGCTGGTGGCTTGGGCGGCCCGGTCCAGCGGGTTGAACTCGGGTTTCGGGGTGACGGTGCTATACCGCAATTGGCGCAACTCGTCATCGTCGACCTCAATGGGCAACGAACCGCGATGAGTTTTGACAAAGTTCAAACCAATGTCGCGATTCCTGCGGGCGCATTCAACTTCAAGCCACCCGCCACAGCCGAGGTGATGGGGCAGTGAAAACCCAGCCGCCCGTGCCGTTGGCCGAACTGTTGCGGCCAAAAACACTGGCCGATGTGGTGGGTCAACAGCATTTGCTTGGGGCCGGTCAGCCGCTTCGGGTGGCGTTCGAGACGGGTGTCCCACACAGTTGCATCTTTTGGGGGCCACCAGGCGTGGGCAAAACCACCATTGCGCGCCTAATGGCCGATGCATTTGACGCGCAATTCATCTCCATCTCAGCTGTCATGGGCGGCATCAAAGAGGTTCGAGAGGCCGTTCAACTGGCCCAATTGGCACGCGACTCCTTGGAGCGACGCTCCACCATCGTGTTTGTTGACGAAGTCCATCGTTTCAACAAAAGCCAGCAAGACTCGTTCTTGCCGCACGTCGAAAGCGGGCTGTTCACATTCATTGGTGCCACCACCGAGAACCCCAGCTTCGAGGTCAACTCGGCCTTGTTGTCGCGAGCGCAGGTTTACGTCCTCAAGTCGCTGAATGAAGCTGATTTGAAGCAAATACTGGCCTTGGTCACCGGATTTAAAGGGCTTGATGCTACTTATTTAGGATCAAATGAGTCTGACGTCAAGTTCAGCGATGCCGCTCAACACAGTTTGATTGCCCACAGCGACGGCGACGCCAGAAAACTCATTCGCCTGTGCGAGACGGTGCTCGTCACGGCGCGAGCCCAAGCCGTGACTGAAGTCGATGACGATTGGCTGAACGCCGTTCTGGGCGAGCAATTCAGGCGGTACGACAAAGGCGGCGATCATTTCTTTGACACCATCAGTGCCCTGCACAAAAGCGTGCGCGGCTCGGATCCCGACGCAGCACTTTATTGGTTGTGTCGCATGTTGGACGGCGGAGCCGACCCGCGCTACATCGCCAGGCGCATCGTTCGCATGGCCAGCGAAGACATCGGCTTGGCCGACCCACGGGCCCTGCGCATGGCGCTTGACGCGGCCGAGACATTTGAGCGCTTGGGTTCACCTGAGGGCGAACTCGCCTTGGCTGAATGCGTCATCTACTTGTCGGTTGCCCCAAAATCCAACGCCGCGTACGCCGCTTACAAGGCGGCAGTCGCCTTTGTGAAGGGTGAGCCCACCCGCGGCGTGCCCATGCATTTGCGCAACGCGCCCACCCAACTGATGAAACAACTCGGGCACGGCAAAGGCTATCGCTACGCCCACGACGAATCTGGCGGCTTTGCGGCGGGAGAGGACTATTGGCCTGAAGGCGCAAAACCACAGCGTTTCTACCAGCCAACCGATCGCGGCTTGGAGATCAAAATCGGTGAAAAGCTGGCAAGCCTGAAGACACGAAACCAAAACGGCGCTGCATAAGCAACCCAGTGGCTCGATAAGCACAATTGGCGCTTGAACTGGGCCATTTTGACCGTTTTTACAGGGTAACTACGCGCCGGTGCTTGGCTACAATCCGCGCACTTTCAGCCGGGGCAACCCAGTCGAGGGGCACAGATTGGCGCGATCGTTGCTTGTCTTTTGTGCAATTGAAATTTTGAAGGCCACTATGGATATTTTCATTCAGCAATGCATCAACGGCTTGGTGCTGGGCAGCATGTACGCCTTGGTGGCGCTCGGTTACACGATGGTGTACGGCATCATTGGTTTGATCAATTTCGCTCACGGTGAGGTGCTGATGGTGGGGGCGCTCACCAGCTGGACCATATCGGCCATGATGATGGCGGGCATGCCTGATGCACCCAAATGGGTCATCTTGGTGATGGCGATCATCATTGCGTGCATCGTGTCGGCAACGCTGAATTTCGTGATTGAAAAAGTCGCCTACCGGCCGCTTCGGAACAGCCCCAAACTGGCCCCACTGATCACCGCCATCGGCATGAGCATCTTGCTGCAAACCCTTGCGATGATCATCTGGAAGCCAAACCCCAAACCGTATCCATCGCTCATGCCGTCGGAGCCATTTTTCATTGGCGAAGCCGTCATTTCACCCACCGACATCTTGATTTTGAGCCTCACTGCCATTTCTCTTGGCATTTTGTCTTGGCTGGTGAACCGCACCAAACTGGGTCGCGCCATGCGAGCCACCGCTGAAAACCCGCGTGTGGCCTCACTCATGGGAGTCAAACCCGATCACGTCATTTCCGCAACCTTCGTGATTGGCGCAGTTTTGGCAGCGGTAGCGGGCGTGATGTGGGCGCTCAAATACGGCACCGTTCAGCACTCGATGGGATTTTTGCCAGGCTTGAAGGCGTTCACTGCGGCTGTTTTTGGCGGCATCGGCAACTTGGCTGGTGCGGTGGTGGGTGGCATTTTGCTGGGCTTGATCGAGTCAATTGGCGCGGGCTACATCGGCGACTTGACCGGTGGCGTGCTCGGCAGCCACTACACCGACATCTTTGCCTTCATCGTTTTGATCTTCGTTTTGACAATTCGCCCGTCTGGGCTGCTGGGTGAACGGGTGGCGGATCGAGCGTGACGCACGCTCCAATCCGCATCAATAACAAAAGGAACACGGCATGAATCAATTCACCGACACCCCGCTCAAACGCAACCTGACCTTTGTCGCCTGTGCCATTGGGCTGCTCATACTGCCCTTCATTCTTCAAGGCTTTGGCAACGCCTGGGTCAGGATCGCTGACATCGCCCTGCTCTATGTGTTGCTGGCCTTGGGCTTGAACATCGTGGTCGGCTACGCGGGTTTGCTTGACTTGGGCTACGTCGCGTTTTACGCGGTAGGTGCCTATATTTTTGCGCTACTGGCCTCGCCGCATCTTTTTGAGACGTTTGAGTCCATGGCGAAGATGTTCCCCGAGGGGCTGCATTCACCGCTTTGGTTCGTTTTACCGCTTTGCGCCTTGGTTGCGGCGATTGCAGGTGTGATCTTGGGCGCACCGACCCTGAAGCTGCGAGGTGACTATCTGGCCATCGTGACGCTTGGGTTTGGTGAAATCATCCGCGTGTTTTTGAACAACCTGGATCACCCGGTCAACATCACCAATGGGCCCAAAGGCATTGGACAGATTGACTCTGTGCGCGTGGCGGGTTGGGAGCTGTCCAAGAAAATCGACCTGGGTTTCGTGACGATTGAGTCGCCTACTTTGTACTATTACTTGTTCTTGGTACTGGTGATCGTCAGCTACATCATTTGTCAGCGCTTGGCTGACAGTCGCATTGGCCGCGCTTGGATGGCCATCCGCGAGGACGAAATTGCCGCCAAGGCCATGGGCATCAACACCCGCAACATGAAGCTGCTGGCGTTTGGCATGGGTGCGTCATTTGGCGGCGTGGGCGGTGCGATGTTTGCGTCGTACCAAGGATTCGTGTCGCCTGAGTCGTTCTCACTGATGGAGTCGGTGATGATTGTTGCGATGGTGGTACTCGGAGGCATCGGACACCTGCCTGGCGTTGTGCTCGGTGCCATTTTGTTGGCGGCGTTGCCCGAGGTGCTTCGTTATGTCGCGGGGCCACTGCAAGACCTGACCGGTGGACGCCTGGACGCCGCAATTTTGCGACAGCTCTTGATTGCCTTGGCCATGATCATCATCATGCTGATGCGCCCCCGAGGGCTGTGGCCGTCGCCCGAGCACGGCAAATCTTTGGACAAGCTGCCCAAGAACCCCGGTGCCAAAGGAGCATGAGCATGACCGAAATCGTTCTCAATGTTCAAGGTGTGTCCAAGCGTTTTGGTGGTTTACAAGCACTCAGCGATGTGGGCTTGACCATCAAGCGCGGCCAGGTTTATGGGCTGATTGGCCCCAACGGAGCCGGTAAAACCACGTTTTTTAACGTGCTGACGGGTCTTTATACCCCTGATAGCGGCACTTTCGAGTTAGCTGGCAAACCTTACAAACCAACAGCAGTGCATGAAGTCGCCAAAGCCGGCATTGCCCGCACGTTCCAAAATATCCGCCTATTTGCCGAGATGACCGCCCTTGAAAACGTCATGGTTGGTCGCCACGTGCGCACCGAGTCTGGCATCTTGGGCGCAGTGTTTCGCACCAAGTCATTCAAGGCTGAAGAAGCGGCAATCACGGCACGGGCGCACGAGTTGTTGACCTATGTCGGCATCCCTCAACTTGCGGACTTCAAAGCCCGCACGCTGAGTTACGGCGACCAACGCCGCTTGGAAATCGCTCGCGCGCTGGCGACTGATCCGCAGTTGATTGCGCTCGATGAGCCCGCCGCCGGGATGAACGCCACCGAGAAAATTCAACTGCGCGAGTTGATTGATCGCATCCGCAAAGACAACCGCACCGTGTTGCTCATTGAGCATGATGTCAAGCTCGTGATGGGTTTGTGCGACCAAGTCACGGTGCTGGACTACGGCAAGCAACTCGTCGCGGGTAGCCCCGCCGAAGTCCAAAAGAACCAAAAAGTGATCGAGGCATACCTCGGCACTGGCGGCCACTGAGCAAGAGAAGGATCAAACCCATGGCAAACACCCTCCTCAAAGTCACCGGCCTCAAAGTCGCCTATGGCGGCATTCAAGCGGTCAAAGGCGTTGACTTCGAGGTTCGCGAAGGCGAACTCGTCACCCTGATTGGCTCAAACGGCGCTGGCAAAACCACCACCATGAAAGCCATCACCGGCTCGCTGGTGCCCCAAGAAGGCACCATTGAATTCATGGGAAAAAACATCAAAGGCTTGGGCGCTTGGGATCTCGTGCGCGAAGGCTTGTGCATGGTGCCCGAAGGTCGTGGCGTGTTCACCCGCATGACCATCACCGAAAACTTGCTGATGGGCGCCTACATTCGCAACGACAAGGCTGAAATTGCGGCTGACGTTGAGAAGGTTTTTGGCATTTTCCCGCGCTTAAAAGAGCGCAAAGACCAACTCGCTGGCACCATGAGTGGCGGCGAGCAACAAATGTTAGCCATGGGGCGCGCCTTGATGAGTCGCCCGAAAGTGCTGCTGCTCGATGAGCCCAGCATGGGCTTGAGCCCCATCATGGTCGACAAGATTTTTGAAGTCGTCAAAGATGTATCGGCGCAAGGCGTGACGGTGCTGCTGGTTGAGCAAAATGCCAGCCGCGCATTGAGCATTGCCAACCGGGGCTACGTGATGGACACGGGCACGATCACCATGACGGGCGAAGGCAAATCCTTGCTCAGCGACCCCAAGGTGCGAGCGGCTTATCTTGGCGAGTAAGTGGGCGAGCAAGTGGGCGAGTAAACGCCAATAAACAGCACCCCAACAGCCCAATCAGTCGACCTTGGCGCCACTGGCCTTGACGACTGATTCATAGCGCAGGCGCTCTTTGCGCATCAGCTCGCCAAAAGCTTGCGGGCTGCTGGCAACCGGCTCTGCCAGGAGCTGCCCAAATCGGCTCTTGGTCTCTGGCGAGTTAAGCGCGACTGCAAACGCCGCGCTCAGCGCGTCGATCCGCTCCTTGGGCGTGTTGCGCGGGGCAACCAAGCCCCACCACGTGTCAATCTCAAAACCCTTGAGCGTCTCGCCCATCGTGGGCACGTCAGACATGGCTGGGCTGCGAGTGGCCGTGGTCACACCCAGCGCTTTGATGCGCCCTGCCTTGATGTTGGCCGACGCGGTTGCCAAGTTGTCAAAATTGAAGTCAACTTGATTGGATAGCAATGCCAGTTGCGCCGGGTTGCCACCGTTGTACGGGATGTGCACTGCGAAGACACCTGCGTCGCGTTTGAACATTTCACCCGCCAAGTGGCCCGCGCTGCCGTTGCCGCCCGAGCCGTAATTGAGCTTGCCGGGGTTGGCTTTGGCGTAACGGATCAAATCAGCCAAGGTGTTGACACCCAAGCGCTTGGCTGCGTCGGCATTCATGACCAGCACATTGGGCACGCGAACCATTTGCGTGATCGGCGCGAAATCGCGCTCGGCATCAAACGGCATCTTGTTGTAGAGCCAGGGGTTGATGGCGTGGGTCGCAACCGCAGCAACCCCAATCGTGTAGCCGTCGGCTGGGGCCTTGGCGACGATGTCCACGCCGATGTTGCCACCCCCGCCGGGGCGGTTGTCGACCACCACAGCCCCTAGGCTGTCTTTCAGTCGCTCAGCCAAGGCTCGCACCGTGATGTCAATTGGGCCACCTGCCGCATACGGAACGACGATGCGCAGCACCCGCGAGCTGCTCGCAGGCTGAGCCCAGACAGACGAGGACGCGGCCATGGCCGACACGGCCCCGGCAACGACTTGGCGGCGGCTGAGAGCTGATTTCATGGAAAATATGCCTTTGGTCACGGTATTTATTGACTTTGTTGCTATCTATTTTGATTCGTTTGCTTTGTCGGCTTCAGTCGTAAACGAGTCTGCAAAGAACTCGTCAGGCGACAAACCCGCTGTCGCCACAAAGTCTCGCAGGGCTGAATCCACCACAACCGGCGCGCCGCAGGCATAGACCTGATGCCCACTCAAGTCTGGCAAATCTGCCATGACGGCCAGATGCACAAAACCAGTGCGACCACGCCAGCCATCCTCGGCCAAGGCATCGCTGACCACCGGTACATAGGTCAGGTTTGGCATCTCTGCGCAGCGCTCGCGCACCCAGGCATCGAGGTACAAGTCATGTGGGCGACGCCCGCCCCAATACAGCACGGCAGGTCGGTCGACGTTCTTGAGCTGCATGTGCTCAATGATGGCTTTGATCGGCGCAAAACCTGTGCCTGAGGCCACCAACACCATCGGCAAGCTCGACTCCTCGCGCAAATAGAAGCTGCCGAACGGCCCTTCAATGCGCTGGATGTCCTTTTCTTTCATGGCACCAAACACGTGGTCGGTGAACTTGCCACCGGGCGTGTGTCGAATGTGCAAGTCAATCGACGGGCCGGTGTGAGCCGCGTTGGCCATGCTGTACGCGCGCCGAGAGCCATCACGCAACAAAAACTCAACATATTGCCCGGCGTGATACTGCAGCGGATCGTTCGCCGGCACTTGCAACACGAGCCGCATCACGTCGGGCGACAGCCGCTCCATCTGGGTGATTCGAGCCGGCATCTTCTTGATCGGCATCGCGCCGACCTCGGTGACCTGCTTACTGACCAGCACCACATCGCTGTGCGCCACACCGCAGCACGTCAAGATGAATCCGTTGGCCTCTTCGTCATCGCTAAGCGCTTTGCTTTGGTGCGGGCCATGAACCACCGAGCCTGATGATTTTTGCACCTTGCACGAGCCGCAGGCTCCGTCTTTGCAGCCGTAAGGCAGCCCGATGCCTTGGCGAATACCCGCCGCCAAAATACATTCGCCCTCGAGGGCAGAAAAACTCCGATTGGACGGCTCGACGGTGATTTGAAAGCTCATGGGTGCGGGCAAGGGCCAATTTTGGCCTGTGGTCGTTGAAAAGGCGAGTCTGCTAGACAATATCAAGCAAACCCGCTGAATTGTGCCTTCAAACCAATCACCCTTGGGTGCTCCGAGCGCTCGCTTTCGACGCCACCGACTGCTGATTGTGGGCTGTGGCGACGTGGGTGCGCGCGTCCTCAAGCGATTAACGAGCAGCACCCGCGCATTCGCGACCACCTCACAGGTGGCCAATGTGGCCGCGCTTCGCTCGCTCGGTGCCACCCCCATCGTCGCCAATTTAGACGACCCGCGCCAATTGCGTCGCCTGAGCGGCATCGCAACCCACGTCTTGCATCTCGCACCACCACCCACCGATGCGTTTGGTGGCTTGACCACCGACCCTCGCACGCTGAACCTAATCCGCGCCTTGCGTCTGCGATCCGCGCCGATGAGTCTCACCTACGGCTCAACCTCGGGCGTCTACGGTGACTGTCAAGGCCAGTGGGTCAATGAGTCGCGACCGGTCAACCCCGCTACCGCCCGTGCCCATCGCCGCGTCGACGCCGAGACGGCCGTTCGGTTTTTTGGGCTCAGTGCAGGTGTGCGCGTCGGCATTTTGCGCATACCAGGCATTTACGCGGCGGATCGCGTGGGTGGCACGCCGCGCGAGCGCTTGCAGCGCGGCACCCCGGTTTTGCAAGCCCGTGACGACGTCTACACCAACCACATCCACGCCGAAGACTTGGCCCGCGCCTGCCTGCGCGCCTTGCACTTGAGTAAGCCACAGCGCACCTACAACATCAGCGACAACACCGACCTCAAAATGGGTGAGTACTTCGACTTGGCCGCCGACCTCTACGGGCTGCCCCGCCCGCCGCGCGTCAGCCGCGAACTCGCACCTGAGAAGCTGTCGTTGATGGTGCTGAGTTTCATGAGCGAGTCGCGTCGACTTGACAACAAACGCATGACCCAAGAGCTAAAACTGACGCTCAAATACCCCGATGTCGCCACGGGATTGGTATGATATTGATAGCAACAAACTCAATGAATCCGGTGACCAAGAGCGAATAACGCTCAAAAAATAACTCCGCAGACCTAGTTTAGCGCCCCAAGCCGCTCAGTGCATCCTTGACTGCAGCCAGCTGTCGGCGCGAAACCAAAATCGACTCCTCAAAGCCGTCGATTTGCACCTCCCAGCCTTCCGCGCCATTTGCACCGCTTGCATCTGCCGCTGTCGATCGCCGCAAACCGGCCAAAGCACGCCTGGCAACCAAGGCTCCGCGGTGGACGCGCAAAAACAAATGCGGCCAGCCGTCTTCCATCTCGGTCAAGCTTTGGCTCAGCACATGCTCGCCTGACGCGGTGATTGCAGTCACGTACTTCAAGTCGGCCTTGAGCACCAAAACGTCGGCCAGCGCGAGCCGAAACACCCGTTGATGCCCCTGAACGATCACCGCATCGGTATCGTCAGCCACACGCGAGGCCGGTTTTTGCGCATCAGCCAACACCACCTTCGCGGCGAGCAGCCGCTCAACGCAGTCCAGTAAACGCTGCGTGTTGACCGGCTTGGTCAAATAATCGGTTGCCCGCACCGCAAAAGCGTCAACCGCATGGTCGTGGTGGGCCGTGACGAACACCACCGCCGTTTGCGAGCCCTGTTCACGCAGCCTTTTGGCCAACTCAATGCCAGAAACACCCGGCATTTGGATGTCCAAAAACACCACATCGGGCACGTGATGCAACAGCGCCGACATGGCATCGACCGCGTTAGCCGCTTGCGCAACGACCTCGCAGCGGCAAACGCCCACCTCACCCAACATGCGCGACAAACGCGAGCGCGCAAGCGGCTCATCGTCAACGACGAGGCATCGCAAACTCGTCATGTCGCCCGCCCGCTGGGGGTTGAACCAACCGGTATTTCCATGCGCGCCTGAAACACGCCGTCCTTGCGCACCGTTTGAAAGCTTGCCTGCACATCGTGCAAAAGCGCCAATCGCTCGCGCACATTGGCCAAGGCGATGCCATGACCCGCGCGAGCGGGCGCGGCGTCGTCAAGGGTGTTTGTCACGCGCACCACGACCGTTGAGCCACGTTTGACGGTCGACACCTTGATTTGCGTCACACCCGCACTGGCCTCAACCCCGTGCTTGACGGCGTTTTCAACCAAGGGCTGCAAAATCAGCGGGGGCACCCGTGCGCTCGCAGCAGCCGGGTCAAGCACCCATTCAACTTGCATGCGCTCCCCGAATCGGGTCTCCTCAATCTGCAAATAGCTGCGAGCCAAGGCCAACTCGTCTGCCAAGCTCACATCAGACGACGACTCAGCCAAGGCATGGCGAAACAACTCACTCAAATCCTCCAGCACCGCCTCTGCGCGCGCCGGATCATCGCGCACGAGAGCCATGGCGCTGTTGAGCGCATTGAACAAAAAATGTGGGCGAATGCGCGCCTGTAACTCCACCAGCCGAGCACTGGTCGCTGCTGGCAATTGGGCCTTGGCCCGCCACATCAAAGCAGCAACCAATATTGCCGACAAAAGCGCCCCGGCGGCTGAACTCGCCAGCAAAAACCCCTCGCCAATCAAGCCCGACCACTGCACGACACCGTACCCCATCGCCCCAGCCGCCGCGCCCAGCCCAACACCAGCCACCCATTGCCCACCCAGCGCCAAGCGACCAATCACGCCTTTGAGCGCGCAACAAACCATGAGCCAAGCCAGCAAACCTGGCGTCGCTACGGCCGTCAGCAACAAATAGTTAAGCCCCCAGTCCCGGGGTTTCGTGCTGCTGAAAAGCGTCGCAACAGCCAAAACAACCGCCATGCCGCCAACTGCACGCAGCACAAGCCCCGCGTGGCAGGCATCGAACACCAGCACCGAGCGCGCAGGTGCGACCAGCGGATGAAACTGTCCCTTGGTCCGACGCCGTGCCCCCGAGGCAGACGCACCCGGCTCCAGTCCCGCAAGAGCAGAATCATGGTAGGTCGACAAAATTTGAGAATCGCGCACGGATTCATTATCCAAAAAACGGACGGCCTGATGTTGTAGGCCTATTCGAGCTTGGCAGCGCCTCGTTTTTCGATGGCGCATCAGGGCCTGAACACACAATTCATTGAGATTTTGCGGCCAAGTGTGCGATTTTCGGCACAAAAAACTGCACGCGCCGCAGCTATTTCGCATACCCTCTCGGCGTAACCATCACTGGGCGCATCGTGCAACGATCGTTAACTTACTCACCACCTGGGAATTATCATGAAAATCCGCTCAAACATCCGTGTTCCGCTTGCCATCGTCGGCGGCGCTTGCTTCGCTTTGGCCTTGGGTTTGCAGGGCTGCGGAGGCAGTGATGCGGATCCAGTTTTGATTGCCGCTGCTGCAATAACACCTCCATTGACGGCTGCCAACGCGCCAGCATTCATTGGCGTTCCGTTCGCATTGCCAGCCGCAGTGCCGGCGCTTGGCACCACCGGGCCAGCAACGCTGACCTACGGCGGCACTGGTGCTGCGCTGACAGCTACGGTAACGCAAGCCAGCGGCGGCGGCTACACAGCCGTGGCCTCCTTTGGCTCCTGCATCTTCCGCATCACTTCGGTCGTCGCACCCTACCCGCAATCGCTGATTGGAACCACATTTACCGTGGCGGCCTGCTCCGTCAACGTCGCTACCGCAGGTGCGCCTGCGAACGGAACCAATATCACCGCCCCGGTCACACTGGTCCTCAACGGCACGACCTCCAACCCAATTCCAACGACCATCGTCATCAATACCACTGGGCAGGTCACCATCAACGGCATCGTCGCTGGCACCACAACCGTTCGCACCGGTTCTGGCGGCTGATGCTTTTGGCGCCAACGCAATAGCGCTGGCGACCTCAAAACCGCCCACCAGCGCAAGCTTTGGGCGGTTTTTTTGCGCGCCAAGCTTGGGGTCTGCTCCAGCACGACAAAACCCAACGTCAGCCACCGATCGGCCAACACAGCCCCAATTCAAGTAACAGCTGCGTATTGCCAGTCACAGCAAGCGTCATCATTGGGCCAAGTGCCGATTTGGCCTGATTGGACGCCTGCCTCCGGCCATCAAAGTGACCGCGATACATCCGAAGCTGGCTCCGCTGCCTCTCATCTGCATGTGCTTGCGCAAACTTCTTCTCGACGCTGGCGGGCGTGATTTTTTCAAGTCTGCGCGTCATATTGATGTTGCACTCTATTCACGATCGATTGAACGAGTTAATTTGCGTCTTGAGATGTGGACTTTTTGGACAATTTGGCAAAAGCGACGGACAGATTGAATAAGCGTCCAGATCGACTGCCGTCGACCTTGAGCCGTGGGAATCCCCGACACGCCATCGTGCGCCGGCAGTGCCGCTGATGGCCTTTGGTACCATTTTTTGCTCAGATTGGCACTTGGTCACTGAGTTCATTGGTGATATCGCTATCATTTTCTTCAATATCTAATCTCGTTTGAACTTGGCTCCTTCGCAGCTGGACCGTTCGATCACGATGCCGCAACTGTATTTCAGCATCAAGGGAGCGCCTGCGTAGACAGCCGCGTAGACAACCGCGATTGGCGAGACAATGGATAATATTTGTCTATGTCCAAAGTTGCACCGATCACCAAAAAACCGAGCCAAAACCCGCTTGCCAACAAGTCCAAGGCTTGGTCTGCCCTGTTTGATGAACCCATGAGTGACCTGGTCAAGCGCTACACCGCGAGCGTGTCGTTTGACAAACGACTTTGGCAAGCCGATGTCGCTGGCTCAATGGCGCATGCGCAAATGCTGACTGAGCAGGCCATCATCAGCAAAAAAGACTTGAACAGCATCCAAAAGGGGCTGAAGCAAATCAGCACCGAGATCAAAACGGGCCAGTTCAATTGGCAGCTGGACTTGGAGGACGTTCACCTCAACATCGAAGCGCGTTTGACCCAATTGGTGGGCGACGCGGGCAAGCGACTGCACACAGGCAGAAGCCGCAACGACCAAGTCGCCACCGATGTGCGGCTGTGGCTTCGCGGGGAAATTGACCTGCTCAGTGGGCTGCTGCACGACTTGCAGCGTGCCTTGGTGAGCGTGGCTAGCCGCCATGTGGACGTGATCATGCCGGGGTTTACCCACTTGCAAGTGGCGCAGCCGGTGAGTTTTGCTCACCATTTGCTGGCCTATGTTGAGATGTTTGCACGCGACGCCGAGCGGCTGTTGGATGTGCGAAAGCGCGTCAACCGCCTGCCTTTGGGTAGCGCCGCGCTGGCCGGTACGACCTACCCGCTTAATCGCCAGCGGGTGGCTGAACTGCTTGAATTTGAAGCGCTTTGCGACAACAGCTTAGACGCGGTCAGTGACCGCGACTTTGCGATTGAGTTCACGGCCGCCGCGTCGTTGGTGATGATTCACATCAGCCGACTGAGCGAAGAATTGATCATTTGGATGAGCCAAAACTTCGCTTTTGTGAAGGTTGCGGATCGGTTCACCACCGGCAGCTCAATCATGCCGCAAAAGAAAAACCCCGACGTGCCCGAGCTTGCACGCGGCAAGACTGGGCGGGTGGTCGGCCACCTCATGGCCTTGATCACGCTGATGAAAGCCCAGCCACTGGCGTACAACAAAGACAACCAAGAAGATAAAGAGCCGCTTTTTGACACGGTTGACACTTTGAGCGACACCTTGCGAATCTTTGCCGACATGATTGGCGGCGAGGCTGACAAAAAAGGGGTTCGCAAGGGCGGCTTGACCGTCAATGCGGCCGCGATGCGAACCGCCGCGAGCAAGGGCTACGCCACCGCGACCGATTTGGCAGACTATTTGGTGGGAAAAGGCTTGGCGTTCAGAGACGCGCATGAGGTTGTGGCCCACGCGGTGCACACCGCAATGGCGCGCGGCGTTGACTTGACCGAGCTGAGCTTGGCCGAGTTGCGGGCGTTCAACCCGAAAATCCAGCCAGATGTCTTCGCCGCGATCAGCCTAGAGGGATCGCTCAACGCCCGAAACACGTGGGGCGGCACCGCTCCCGCACAGGTCAAGGCGCAAATCGCGCGACACGACAAGCGGCTAGCCAAAAAGTAGATTTCACGCAGCCTGAGCGCAATTTCAACAAACATCATGGGCCTGCGAGCGCACACTCGAGGCACTTTGAAAGCGCCAACATGCCCCAAGTGATCACCACCATTGAAGATTTACGCGTTTTGCACCAAAAGCGCACGCCGAAGATGTTTTACGACTACTGCAATTCGGGCAGTTGGACGGAGAGCACCTACCGGGCGAACGAGAGCGACTTTCAGAAAATCTTGCTTCGCCAGCGCGTTGCCGTCAACATGGAAGGGCGCAACACGCGCACCCAAATGATTGGCCAAGACGTTGCCATGCCGGTGGCGATTGCGCCGACTGGGCTCACCGGTATGCAACACGCTGACGGCGAGATTTTGGCCGCGAGGGCCGCCAAAGCATTTGGCGTGCCGTTCACGCTCAGCACCATGAGCATTTGTTCTTTGGAGGACATTGCCGAACACACTGGCCGTCACCCGTTTTGGTTTCAACTCTACGTGATGCGCGACCGCGACTTCATTGAGCGGTTGATTGAGCGCGCGCGCGCCGCCAATTGCAGCGCCTTGGTGCTCACGCTGGATTTACAAATTTTGGGTCAGCGGCACAAAGACCTTAAAAACGGCTTGAGCGCACCGCCGCGCCTCACCGTCAAAAACATGCTCAACATGGCGACCAAGCCGCGCTGGTGCATGGGCATGCTAGGCACCCAGCGCCGCGACTTTCGCAACATCGTGGGTCACGTCAAAGGCGTCGAAAACATGTCCAGCCTGTCCGAGTGGACAGCGACGCAATTTGACCCCCGACTCAACTGGGGCGATGTGGAGTGGATCAAAAAGCGCTGGGGTGGCAAACTCATTCTGAAAGGCATTTTGGATGTGGAAGACGCGAAAATCGCTGCCGACACCGGTGCAGACGCGATCATCGTCAGCAACCACGGCGGCCGACAGCTTGATGGTGCCATGTCATCCATTGCCGCGCTAGGCGATATTGCCGCCACGGTCGGCAACCGGATCGAAGTCCACATGGACGGCGGCATCCGCAGCGGCCAAGACGTGCTCAAAGCCGTCGCCCTTGGCGCAAAAGGCACTTACATCGGCCGCGCTTTTTTGCACGGGCTGGGCGCAATGGGCGAAGCAGGCGTGACCAAGGCGCTTGAAATCATTCACAAAGAGTTTGACCTCACCATGGCATTTTGTGGGCGCACGCGGGTCGCAGATGTTGACGAGTCGATTTTGCTGCCCGGTACCGCACCGCGCTCGTTGCTGCCACCGCAGTGACGACAAGCCTCGCGGGGGCTGATCGAGTCGCCAAGTCATTGTTGTTCATCACGCCAGCGCTTTGGGCTGTCAACTATTTGGTGGCGCGCTGGGCACCCGGCGAAATTGCGCCCCACATGCTGGCCATTTGCCGCTGGTCTTTGGCGGCTTGCATATTGGCCTGCTTCTCTTGGCGCGAACTGCGCGACAAGGCCGGCGCACTGCGTGCTGAGTGGTGGCAGTTTTTGTTGTTGGGAGCCTTGGGTATGTGGGTGTGCGGCGCTTGGGTCTACCTGGGCGCACGCACCACAACCGCGATCAACATCGGGCTGATTTACGCCACATCACCCGTGATGATCGCCTTGCTCAGCTGGCTGTGGCTTGGGGAGAAACTGAGCAAGTCGCAGGTCTTTGGCATCGCGTTGGCCCTGTGCGGGGTGATGCATGTGGTGCTGCGTGGCAACTGGGCCGGTTTGGCCAGTTTGGCTTTCAATGTGGGTGACTTGTGGATTGCCTGCTGCGCAGTGGCCTGGGCCGCTTACGCGTTGTTGATGAAAAAACTACCCACCCAGCTGTCTCCTATCGCGCGGCTCACCGCTTGCGCCATCGGTGGATGCTTGGTGTTGCTGGTGCCCACTGCGTTGGAGCTGGCTGTGGGGGTGCCCAGCTACTTGAGCTGGAAATCAGTGGGTCTGGTGGTCGCAAGTGCGACGCTACCGGGCGCCGCCGCCTATTTTGCCTATGCATTCATGCAACGCCAATTGGGCGCGTCGCGTGTGGCGGCCGTTTTGTACTTGGGGCCGCTTTATGCCGCACTCTTTGGGACCGTGTTTTTGGGCGAGACCGTCGGTTGGTTTCACGCGGTTGGGGCAGCGATGATTTTGCCGGGCATTTTCTTGGCGAGCCGAGTGAAGCCTCAGTGAAAAGCCCCGTCGATCGCCAAAGTTGCATCAATTTGGGTTTGGATCATCCCAAAAAACTGGCGTTTTGCCGCTGATTGCGACCCGGCGCTGTCGAGCAAGGCGCAGATCAAATCAAACCCGAACATGGCAACCAGCCGATCAATCGCAGCTTTTGATTTAGCAGGTGTGAGCGAAATGGTGGCGTCGCGCGCATGTCGGGCCAGCAAATGCCCAACACCCAACCGGCGGCGTTTCTCTCTGGAATGCACCACTTCGCCGATGACATCGTCCAAGGCGGCGTAGGCTCGAACGCGGCTCAACACCGCGCGGTGTTCGGCATAAAAATCGACAAAGGTGTCGCAATACACCCGGGTAGCGGTCGCGGTGCGCGGCAGGTTCACCTCAGCACTTAAGTCAGCCATGTCGTTCACGGTGGAGAAATACTCAAACGCCGCCGCAATCGCGCCAGCCTTGTTGACCACGCAAGCAAAGACTGTTGCGCGGCTCACCCCCGCAGACTCGGCTACCGCTGACATCGAAAAATCACCCGGCGACTTCATTTGACTCAACAACTCCCACGCCGCCTGCGCCACGCGCGCATGGGTTAGTTCCGCGGCTTGTTTTCGTTGACTGCTGTCGTAGGTCGGCATTTATTAACTATACTGCAAGTCCAATGAATCAATCAACACTGATCGGCTGGACTGCGGCCGCACTTGCCGTGATGGTGGGCGCAAGCTGGCAGGTGGCGACCCGAGCGGCTTCTGGCGGCAGCACTGATGCGAGTGCTCACTTGGCAGCCATGGATTTGCTGGCGCTTCGCTACACGACACCCGCCTTGCTGTTGATCCCGGTGTTGTGCAAGCTTGGGTTTTGGCCGCGACAGGTGCCTACCCGCCGTTTGCTGGTTTTACTGGCGTTTGGCGGCTTGTTCTACGGTTTTTTGGCAGTCAACGGCGCGCGGTTTGCACCAGCGGCACACATGGGCGCCTTGATTCCCGGAACGATTCCGCTCTTTGTGGCGGCTCTGGCTTGGCTGGTGTTTGGCGAGCGAGTGAACTGGCGTGGTGCTTTGGGATTGGGCATGCTGTTCACCGGCGTGGCCATGGTCGCAACAGGCGGCAAATGGGCTGCGGCTGGCCAATCGGCTTGGATTGGCGACACGATGTTTTTGCTGGCGGCGTTGAACTGGTCGGTTTACACCACCGCAATGCGCGGCGTGACCTTGTCGCCAATCCATGTGTCGGCTTTGGTGAGTTTTTGGAACATGCCGGTTGCGCTGCTGCTTTGGTGGTGGCTGCCGGGCAGCGCAATGGCCACAGCGCCGCTTGCCACCATCGCTTTCCAAGCCTTGGTTCAGGGCGTGATTGGCGGTATTTTGGGCAATGTCCTGTTTTTGATCGTGGTTCAGCGACTCGGCGCGCAAGCTGCCGCCGGGGCTGGTGCTGCCGTACCTGCAGTGACCGCTATTGGGGCGTGGCTGGCACTGGGCGAAGGCTTGAGCGCGCAGGCGATTGCGGGCATCGGCATCACCATGGTCGGTATTTGGGTGGTTCAGGTACTCGCCAAACGCTGATTTTTGCTGTTCGGAGTTGATATCCTAAGCGGGTGACTGTCCCAAAAATTCGCCGCATCGCTCACTTGGACATGGACGCTTTTTATGCGTCGGTCGAGTTGCTGCGCTACCCACAGCTTAAGGGTTTGCCAGTGGTCATTGGCGGGGGCTCGCGCACACGCGAGTTGATCGCGCTGGCCCAGGGCGACCGCGCCATGCACGAGACCCTGCCCAGCGAGTTCCCCACGCTCAAGAGCTATGTGGGTCGCGGCGTCATCACCACCGCGACCTATGCCGCGCGCGCGTTCGGGCTGGGGTCGGCCCTGGGCATGATGAAGGCCGCCAAACTGTGCCCAGATGCGATTTTGCTGCCGGTTGACTTTGACGAATACCGCAAGTTCTCACGCGCGTTCAAAAAAGTGATCACTGACATCGCGCCGCTCATGGAAGATCGTGGGGTCGATGAGGTCTATATTGACTTCACCGACGTGCCGGGCGGCCAACGCCAAGGCGGCAAAGCACTGGCGGGTTTGATCCAAAAGAGCGTCTTTGAGGCCACAGGCCTGACCTGCTCCATAGGCGTTGCACCCAATAAGCTACTTGCGAAAATGGCGAGTGAGTTCAACAAACCCAAGGGCATCTCGGTTGTCGTTGAGTCAGACATTCAAACGCTGATCTGGCCGCTGGCGGTGCGCAAAATCAATGGCATTGGCCCCAAAACCGAAGCCAAACTACTCGCAGATGGCATCAAGACAATCGGCGAATTGGCTTTGAAGCCGCCGCATGAGTTGATCGAGCGCTATGGCAACGCTTACGGCGCGTGGCTTTTCGAGGCAGCTTGGGGTCGCGACGATCGCCCAATCGTCATGGACAGCGAGCCCGTATCCATCAGCCGCGAAACCACGTTTGAGCGCGATTTACACGCCGTTCGCCACAAGGCTGAGCTGGGTGCGGTGTTCACCGAGCTGTGCGAGTCACTCGCCCGCGACTTGCAACGCAAAGGCTATGTGGGCCGAACCATCGGCGTGAAGCTGCGATTTCCGGATTTCAAAATCGCGACCCGAGACCACAGCATTGAGGGCTACACAGACGACGCCGCAGCGATTCGCCGAGCGGCCGGACTCGCCCTCAAGCGCGCGCCACTGGACAAGCCCCTGCGCTTGCTGGGCGTGCGGGTTGGCAATTTGATGGCCAAAACCGACTTCGAGGCACTTCAAATGGCAAATTTATCGAGAAATACGCACTTGGTCACCGGATTCATTGACTCTGATGCTACGCATTTAGGAGTCTCTCACGACTTATTTACCGGGCTTGACTGAATTCCCAGCGGGGCGCGGGACGCTCTTGCCACGCCCCGCCCGGCGACGGGGGCTGGGTTATCCTCGCGCCATGAAAATCATGATCGTGGACGACCACGCCCTGATCCGCGAAGGTGTTGCGGCCGTGTTGACTCGCCTGGGCGACGACACGAGGATTTTGCAGGCGGACAGCGGCCGCCAATGCTTTGAGCTTCTCGCCATTCACCCCGATCTCGACGCGCTGCTGCTGGATCTACGCATGGCATCCATGGCGGGGTTCGCGGTGCTTGAGTTGCTGCGCACGCAACACCCGGACATCCCTGTGCTGGTGCTTTCGTCGTCGGAAGACCCAGCCGATGTTCGCCGCGCGATGGCTGGCGGGGCGCGCGGCTACTGCCCCAAGTCTGCCCCGCACACCAGCTTGCTGGCGGCCCTGCGTGTGGTGCTGGCGGGCGAGCTGTACCTGCCGCCCTTCATGCTGAACGCGTCAGCCGCCGCACCCACTGGCGCAGACAACAGCCTGACCGCGCGCCAGCTGGAGGTGCTGCACCTGCTGTGTGAAGGCCGACCGAATAAAGACATTGCGCGCAGGCTGGGCCTTGAAGAGCGCACGGTCAAGGGCCATGTGTCGGCCATCTTTCGTGCACTCAACGTGGTGCATCGTTTGCAGGCGATTGATGCGGCCAGGGCATCAGGTTTGGTGGCTAGCCCTCTAAGCTGAGCCACCTGATACAACCCTCAGCGCATGACCCTTCCAGCCGGGCGCGAGTAATTGTTGGGCTTATCACAACTTTTGCCGTTGTCCTTCCAGCCGGCGGGGCACGCAATTTGACGGCAGTGGTACAAGCTCACTTTTTCGTAGCCGGAGTAGCAAGTGGCGTACCAAATGGCACCCTTCTTTTCACATTGGCGACCCTGTTCTTTCTCACATGTTGACTCCCAGCTGTAGTCGCCTTTGATCCAGTAATTTGCCTTTCCGCAAGACCCGCCGTTGTCGGTGTAGTACGCGTCTGGGCAGGGCTGCTGACACGCAGTGAGCGTGCCTGTAAAACCAGGCTTGCACTTGGTGTAGCAAAGCAATCCAATCTGTTCCTCGCTGGGTGCACAGCCAAGCTTCATCAGGCCTTCAATCTCCGTCTTCACCAGTACCGCAATCGCCTGCGCCGGGCGCGCAGCGTCTTCGGCTGTCACGCGGGGTGCAAAGGTTTTGTTACCAAGGCTGAACTTGATTTCTGCTTGCGCAGCCCCAGGGTTGGCCATGTCGATGGCGCTGCTCACGCTTTGGAAGGTGAAGCCGCTCATCACGAGATCCAAAAACTCACCGACGATGCTGCCAAAACCGCCGCCAAAAAGCGTCCGGGCCGCGTTGCTCACATCGGATTTGAGTTGCGCGTTGTCAATCGACGCGCTGAACCCCGCAGATCCCCTGGGCGCTGCCGCCAGTGGCTGCTTTTTGAGGAGTGCCCAGATGTCGCTTTCGGCTGCGGCGTGGACGTTGACGGCCATGCCGCCACCGCCCGCAGCGAGCTGAAACCCGAGCGTCGGCTTGGTGATGTTGTACCCCCCGCCCGAAATCGCAAACGGCGTGGCAATGATCGTCGCCTGCCCGTTAAGCGGAAGTTTGGGGTTAGGCAGCCTATCGGTGATGCCGGCGACCTTGGCAAAGGCATAGCCAAACGGGCTCATCGCGGCCATCACGCCTTGCAAAGTGGGGGCACCTTTGGTGGTTAGCGCAATACCACCTGAGCTTGCGCCTCGCGCATCGGCAATCACCACACCCGTTACGCCCACGTCGTTGGCTGGGCCGAACCAGCCGTCGGTGATCTGCGCTTCAGCCCGAATGACTTGCTGACCTTGGAAAATCAAGTCCAGCTTGGCCGCTTTGGCCCGTGCGAGGCCCAAGCCCAGCAGATTCCACTCAGAATTACAAACAGCGCCAGCGGCCGGCGTGCCCGAGCATGCACCAGCCAGGGTGCCAGACAAAAAGAATTGACCCTGCGTGTTCAGAGAAATCGTGGGAGAAAAATCCAGCCAAGGGTCCGCAGCCGTTGGCTTCACAAAGAGCTTCGTGCTGCCGCCTAAGCCAAACGCCGCGCCGGGCAAAGGCTTTGCAATGGGCTGGGTGGCACTCAAGCGCAGCGTCAAATTGTTGGCCATGAACTTGGTGCCCATCTCCGGGGGGCTGATGTTGACCTCTTTGAGCAAGGTGTTGGACACCACAAACTCCAAGCCAATCGCAAGGGACGGGGAAGGCATTCCCATCCCGACTGTCACGATGACAGGCACGCGGTTTGACGGCACACCAAACGTGTTCATTAAAGTACCCGTGCCAACAAGTGCCAGGCGCATCGCATTGCTCGCTGCGTTAGGACTTTGTGTGGGCAGCTGAGACAGATCCACGTTGCCTGACACGGCGACCCCAACGCCATTGGCGCTGACTCGGATACCTTCAACGAGCAACAACCCTTCAAACGCACGCGCGGCCTCCCGTGCGTCCGCGCTCAGCTGTGTGCTTTGCGCAATGGCGGCAAAAACATCGCTGCGCTGAACCTGCGCGTGTGCGTGGGTAAAAAAGCTGGTGAAAAGTATCAACAAGGCAAGTCGTTGAAAGATGGATCGCAACATGGTTTTTACTCCTTAGAGCGGTCAATCGTAGGCAAGACATCGGTCGCACACAACGGTACCGAAGGGCCGGAACCTGGTACTGGCCCTCCGGTACCGGGGCATCGGCCCTCCGGTGCCGGGGCATCGATACCTCTGCTGTGCTGGCGCTTAAATGCGCCCGTCGCTGACCGTGCCGTTTGCAATGGCTTGCGCCATCGCGGCGCGAAGCTCGGCTTGCGTCACGGGCTTTCGCAGCAGTTGCAGGCCAGCCGCTTGAACTTCTTGCAGGCGCTGCGGGTCCGTGTCACCGGTCACGATGAGGGCGGGCAGCGCGTCGTTGAACCATTCACGCAGCTGAGCAACCACGTCGGTGCCACGCTGTGCGCCGCGAAGACGCAAGTCACTGATTAACAGCACGGGCACTTGGTGCAATTGCATGAGGCGCGGCGAAAGGTCGGCCAGCCCTTCTGCGCCCAGCGTGTTGTAGCCCCACGCTTGCAACAGCGACTCCATGGCCGCACGTGAGGCGGCGTCGTCATCGATCACCAGCACGAGCTCACCGCCGTTGACGGCAAAAGTTGGAAGCGGCTCGGTTGCTGATGCGTGGTCTTTCGAAGCTGTTGTTGCGCGAGCCAGCCGCAAGGCCACCGTGGTGCCGCGCCCGGGGTGCGACTTCAACCTCAACTCAATCGAGAGCAACTCGGCCAAGCGGCGCACGATGGCCAAGCCCAGCCCCAGTCCACGGGTCTGATCGCGTTCGGGGTTGTGCAGTTGCACAAACTCAGAGAACACAGCCTCTTGTGACTCAGGGGCGATGCCAACGCCGGTGTCAATCACCCGCAAAATGACTTCATGGTCACGCGATTGAGCGGCGACAAGTACGCCGCCGCGCTCGGTGTAACGCACCGCATTGACCACCAAATTGCGCACGATGCGCTCAAGCAGCAGCGGGTCGGTCTGAACGGCCAAGTCGCCGCAGCGCAGGCGCAAGTCAAGCCCCTTTGCAAGCGCCGAGGCGCGCTCGTCGGCCACGATGCGGCCAAGCAAAGGACGCAGATCAAAAGCGCAGGGCTCGGCGCGCAAGGCGCCTGCGTCGAGTCTTGAGACATCGAGCAAGCCGTTGAACATGCGGCCCATGGCGTCTACTGTGCTCCCCATCAAAGCGCTGAGTCGGGCGGCTTCGGGCTCCAACGGTCGGTGACTGAGCGCAGCGGCAAACAGGGCAAGCGCATGCACGGGTTGGCGCAAATCGTGGCTGGCGGCGGCAAAAAAGCGGCTTTTTGATGAGTTCGCAGCCTCTGCACGCTCTTTTTGCAGCTTCAAATCTGACGCAAGCGCTTCAATCTCGTGGCGGCGGCGCAGCGAATCGATCAAGGTGGCGTGCATGAGAACCGCCACTCGCGAGCTGGCGAGCGCATACACCAGCACCGAGACCATGATCGCCCACGTGTGCATGCCAGGGTTCAAAGCTGCACAAATCAACACACTGAGCAAGCACGGCACAAAGAAGGCCAAAAACGCTTTGTGAGAAGCCATCTGCGCATGCAACGCACCCGATGTGAGGCCCGCAATGAGAAACATCAACAACACTTGGCGCTCAAACTGGCCCGGCTGCCACAGCAAAAAAACCCCCGCCGACCAAAGCAGTCCAAAGAGCAGCGAACCCCTCGCGGCTGCGCTCACCCGCCTGGCCGCATTACGCTGTGTGGTGGGCCGCAGGTGCACCCGCCATGCCGCAACCAAAGCCAGGGCACTCAGCACCAGCTGCGCCGCAATCCACCAAGCAATGGCGGCGCTTGGCAAGCCGTCGGACAGCATCCACGCGGCCACCAGCGCAGCAGAAGTGCTGCCAGCCATGTTGCCCGGCACATTGGCTTGCAGCAAATCAGCCTGATCGCACAACACCCTGGCGTTCAGCGCTTCGCGAGTGATTGAGGTCTCAATGCGGGTCATGGGTGATTGAACGGTGCATCCCGAGAGCAGCTTACTGGTGCGATTTTGATAGCAACAAAGTCAATGAATACGGAGACCAGTTCGGATTTATGCGTCAAAACCAACGAATTTACCTCGCTTCAGCCATTTTTGGACTCACCGCTTGCTGAAATTCTTGAGCCACTTCTTGGCAGGCAGCCCGTGGGCAGCTTCGATCACATCGGCGCGTGCGGCAAGCTCGTCGCGCGAGGCGAGAACGGGGTTGCGTTGCGCCAACACGATTTGGTTGCCTTCGCGTGTGGGTTTGAAGACCCGAATCGAACCATCACCCGGCTGGGCTTTGAATGCCGCCTCGATTTTGGCCACGCTGAGCTCAAAACCGGCCAACCGCCCAAACAGGTTAACGGCCATCACGCCGCCGTCATTCAAGGCATGAAAGCAATCGCGGTAAAAGGTTTGGGTATCCAAAACGGGGGCGTCAGCCGTGTGGTCATAGAGGTCAACATGCAGCAAATCGACTTGCCCGGCGTGCTCAGCGAGCTTGATCTCTTGCGCAGCGTCATTGAGTTTGACGCTGAGCCGGGCGTCGTCAAAGGGCAGCTTGAACCACTGCCGACAAGCTGCCACCACCTGCGGGTTGATCTCAACCGCCGTGGTTTGCCAGCGCAGGCGCTTGTGGCAAAACTTGGTGAGCGCCGCCGAGCCCAGGCCCAGCTGCATGGCGTGGCCGCCTTTGAGTGATACCTCGGGCAAGAAAAGCAGCCCGGCCATCATGCGCTGGATGTACTCCAGGTGCAAATCAAACGGCTTATCAATCCACATGCTGCCTTGAATCCAGATCGAGTCCAGATGCAGGTATCGCAATTTGCCGTCTTCACTGAGGGTGACGTCCGGGAGGGTTTTCTTCTTGGTCATGTTGGCCCGAATTGTCCACCCAAGCACCCAGCTTGGGCAGCGCGGCAAACGCGTTGTTGGCGGTTGCGGCTTGCACCTCCTCTAGCGGCAGACCACGCAGCGAGGCCAGCACCTGAGCGATGCGCGGTAGCTGCGCGGGTGTGTTGATGCCCTGCGGCACACCTTGCTCGCGGGCCAGCGCTGGGGTGTAGAGCCACTGGGGCACGATGTCGGGGCTGTCAGTCTCCAAAACAATCGACTCAAGGGGCAGCTCTTTGGCCAACAGGCGCAATTGGGTGGCTTGCGGGTACGTCATTGCGCCGCCAAAACCGAGTTTGAAGCCGCGGTCGATGAAGGCACGGGCCTGCACCAAGCTGCCGTTGAAGGCGTGTGCGATGCCGCCCACGACCTCAATTTGGCGCAGGTGCTTGAGAAGCAAGTCAGCGCTCCTGCGCACATGCACCACCACAGGCAAGTCGTGTCGCTTGGCGAGTTTGAGTTGCTGGCGATAAAAACGCTCTTGTTTGGCCAACGCTGCTTCGGTGCAAAGGGCTGGTACGAACAAATCCAAGCCGATTTCGCCCACCGCCACCAGTTGTGGGTCGGCGGCGTGGGTATTGAGCGCGGCAGCCAGCATGTCCAAGTCAAACTCACCGGCCTGCGGCGTGTAAAGCGGGTGAATGCCCAGCCCATAGGTCCACGACAGGGCCACTGCCGTTGCGCGCGCCGCGTGGAAGTTGCCGACTTCAACCGACGGCACGAAGCCGGCAGGTATGTTTTTGATAGCATCAAACCCAATAAATCCGGAGACCAAGGGCGTATTTCCATCAAAATCGGGGTTGAAAGGCCAAAAACCAAGCGCTGGCGCATCCATGTGCGCATGGGTGTCGACCCAAATCGCCACTTTGGGTCGAGGCTGCACAACTTGAGCGGGGTTCATGCGCGCAGCATAATCGCTCCCATGTCAAAAATCGACTCCCTCCAAAGCCCCCCCGCGCAGCAACCCAAAGCCAAGCGCGCCCCCAAGGACAGCGGCGTTCGCCACGCCAGTGTCGTGCTTGACGTCGCAGGCTTGAGCTTGACCGACGTTGACCGCGAACGACTGAGCCACCCCTTGGTCGGTGGCCTGATCTTGTTTGCGCGCAACTGGGAAAACCGCGACCAGCTCACCCGGCTGTGTGCTGACATCAAGACCACCCGCCCCGACATCTTGATTGCCGTTGACCACGAAGGCGGACGGGTGCAGCGCTTCAAAACCGACGGCTTCACCCACCTGCCGCCCATGCGCGCCTTGGGTGAGCTGTGGGCAAGCCCCAAGGGCGACCCCGCCGGCAACGCCTTAAAGGCCAGCGACGCGGCCACCGCAGTGGGGTATGTGCTCGGGGCCGAGCTGCGCGCATGCGGCGTTGACCTGAGCTACACCCCTGTGCTTGACCTCGATTGGGGCCCCAGCGGCGTGATTGGCGACCGCGCATTTGCCGCCGACGCCCGCACGGTCGCGGTATTGTCAAAAGCGGTGATGCACGGCTTGTTGCTGTCTGGCATGCACAACTGCGGCAAACACTTTCCAGGGCATGGCTATGTGCGCGGCGACTCGCACCACGAGATACCCGTCGACAAACGCAGCCTCAAAGCCATCCTCAAAGACGACGCCGCGCCCTACGCATGGCTGTCGCAGACCCTCACCAGCGTGATGCCCGCACACGTGATTTACCCCAAAGTTGACGGCCGCCCAGCGGGGTTCTCAAGCCGCTGGCTGGGCGAGATTTTGCGTGGGCAAATGGGTTTCACGGGTTGCATTTTCAGCGACGACCTCAGCATGGAAGGCGCTCGACTCATTGACGACAAGCGCGTCACCTACACCGAGGCGGCCATTGTCGCGCTCAATGCCGGCTGCGACATGGTGTTGTTGTGCAACCAAAGCGTTGACGGCGGAGAGGCGGTTGACGCCATGCTCAAAGGCTTGACCAAGGCCCAAAAAAGCGGCCAATGGCAAGCCAGCCAGGCCAGTGAAGCGCGCCGCATCGCGCTCGTGCCGCAGTCAGCCCCGCTCGATTGGGACAGCCTCATGGTCAGTGAGCGCTACCAGTCGGCCCTTAATTTGATCCCCTGATTTGACCGCTTAAGTTTGATTCGATTTGATCTGACGCGATGACATGACCAAAACCGCCACCCAAAGCATCACCCCCGAACTGCGCAAATGGATCGTCGAGCAAGCGCAGGCCGGGCATTCGCCCGAGACCGTGCTCAAGTCAATGATGGCTTCTGGCTGGACAGAAGACGTGGCGGTCGAAGCGATGGAGTCGACACTCAAATCGCACCTCAACGAACAAGCCGTCGAGCAAGGCCTGCCGCCGTCCAGCACAGTGCCCGAGCCCGCCATTGACGACTCGCCGCTGGGCTTGGATTGCGGCGACCGCTTCGTCGAGATTGCGTTTTCGATGTTTTCGCCACGCGTGGTGGTATTTAACAACTTGCTCAGCGATCAAGAATGCAGCGACCTCATCGCGCTGGCTGACCCGAAAATGAAGCGCTCGCTCACGGTTGACAACCAAACTGGCGGCGAAGAACTCAACGCCGACCGCACCAGTGACGGCATGTTTTTTCAGCGCGGCGAAAACGAACTCGTCAAACGCATCGAGGCGCGCATCGCCAAACTGGTCAACTGGCCGGTGCAAAACGGCGAAGGCCTGCAAATCTTGCACTACAAACCCGGCGCACAGTACAAGCCGCACTACGACTACTTTGACCCCACCCAACCGGGCACACCCACCATTTTGAAACGCGGCGGCCAGCGGGTCGCCACCTTGGTGATGTACCTCAACTCGCCCACACGCGGCGGGGGCACCACATTTCCCGACGTCAACCTCGAAGTCACCCCCAAGCGCGGCAGCGCCGTATTCTTCAGCTTCGACCGCCCCCACCCCAGCACCAAAACCCTGCACGGCGGCGCACCGGTGCTGGAAGGCGAAAAATGGGTAGCCACCAAGTGGCTTCGCGAAGGCGAATTCAAGTAGCGCCCCCGTCCCCCTCCGGCCCGATCTGCGCTGGCACTGGCAATACCTCAAGTCGCCTCACCTCGCCTCGCCTCGACTAGCCCACATGGTGGAGAAAACTAGTCTGTTTGGCGTTGGACTCTCCTACCCTTTGCGCAGCGCCATCCACAACATCAAGGTGCGGCCGGGACGCTGAAATCACCCAGGCGTTTGCCAAACTTCAAAATCCAGATCCGTTGCGAGCGATCCAAATCACTGTTGCGAGACACCCGAGCGCTCGCGCCGGCAGCGGCTGTACAGCCTGTCAGCGCGCCCGATGTGTTGACCGTGCACGCGGCGACATCCGCCCCGGCCAGGATTGAACCCGCAGCATCCAGCACGACTGATTTCATGCCAAAGTCAGTGTCATTGGTGAGCGCCAAGGTGTTTTCGTCAACCAAGGCCAAGCCTTCGGCCTTCTCGGCCAGCCAGCCAAGCTTGTTCAAGTCCAGCAGCAAAGTCTTCTTGAGTTTGACGATTTGCGCGTACGGAATGGGGCTGGCAAAGGTCGCACTCATGCTATTTTTCTCAAGCTCCGAACCGATGGACGCGATATTGGTTGCATCGCTGGGCACTTCGACCAACATCAGCCAGTTGAACACCTTGCCATTGGTGCCCAGGCCTTGCTCGATCACGACAAACTTGCCGTTGCCCAACGCCGTCAGGTCGCCCAGTTTGGCGTTCCCTGTGCGGCTTCGGTCATAGCTGCTACCCTCGATTGGGTAGGCCAGCAGACGGGTCGTTTCGTTGTCGGGATCGAACTCAACCCAGCGGGCAAACTTCGCGAAATCGCGCACGTTGCTGGTGCCGACTGATCCGTCGTCAATCGGGCTTTGCAAAAATCCATGCAACTTTTTGCTTGTCGGATCCAGTGCCAGACCCTCCATGCCGCGATTGGCTCGGCGTTTGAGCAGCACATTGGGTAAGTCTTTTGCCCCTGTTCCGGGCTGATATCGCTTGACAATCACCCCAGTGGTTGGGTCAATTTTCAAGATGAACGGGCCGTATTCGTCAGACACCCACAGCGCGTTTCGAGCAGGATCGGCGACAACCGACTCAGGGTCGATGCCGTTCTCACTGTAGTTGGCCTTGCTCGATTCGTAGCGAAGCGCATCAGTCAGCGGCGCTTCACCGGTCGCGCCAACCCGACCGGGTGGCACCGACAAGCCGTTGCTGTTGACTGTCGCACTGACTTTGATCGGCAGGCGCGATTGCAAAACCGCGCCGTTTTTACCCAAAGTGATCACGCCGATCGAGGGAGTGAAGCTTGGCGACGGGAAAATCTTGGCGTCAGAATTGCCTGTAGCGGTCGACGACTCGAGAATCGAGCGTGCGATTTTCGGGCCGTCGCCGTTGGGTCCGCGGTCAGTGACGGCGTAAAACTCAATGGTGCCGTCTGGCAGCCGTCCCTTGAACGCCAGCCCCGAGCCATAGGCGGGCAAAAACCCATTGGTGTACTCAGCCCGAGCAACCGCGTTCCCGGTCCCTTCGTAGGGAATGTAGAACGTGCTGGAGGCCTGCATTTCGTAGCGCGTCACCGTGAGGGTGACCGAACCGACCGGCGTCACTTGACTGAAGTTTTCGACGATTGGCGTGTTCAAGCGCGCGGCCAGCGTGTTCTCCAAATGGTCGCGAGCCAATGTTCGGCGGTCTTGGTCGACCACACGTGTGCGGTAGCTGCTGGGCAGGGTGGCCAGGGTTGCCGTCAAGGCGGCATTGAATGCCGACGCGGCCAAGCTGAAGTCAAGGCTGCGTGTGGCCATCGCACCACGAACCTCAGCGCTCAGCTTGATGCCGTTGAAGGCATCCAAATCGTCATCCAACATTTGAAGCGCCAACGCCCGATTGACAACCGCTTCATCCCTCACATTGGACGTAGCAGCCAAGTTCAGCGGCGTGATGATGGCCGTGCACGTGGTCGAGCCGAGCTCTACCGACCCCACCGAGAACGCGATGCGCTCACCTGCTCGGCAGCCAAACTCGCCTGCAGGGCCGGTGAGGGCTTTGGCGGCCACGCTTGCCGTGACGTACTCCAAGCCCTCGACAGCACTGTCTAAAAACACACCTTGAATCAATGCAATTGGCGGTGGCGGTAGTGGTGGCGGCGCTGGCGGCGCTGGCGGCGCTGGCGGTGCCGGCGCAACTGGTGCAACTGGCGCGGGCAAAGGCACCCCCGAATCCGAAGTGCCGCCACCGCATGCGACAAGCACAGTCGCCACAAACAAACCACCGAGCGCCAAGCCCAAGGTGCCAAACTTTTTGTGATCAATCATCTTCGCCTCATTCCTCGTTGAGCACCCATTGGTACACCGCTGCATGACAAGGGTGTGACGAAATGACTCAGCGAGGCAGCGCACGTGCGGCGGTTTGCAAAGCCAACCGCTGGCCCGAATATTTCATCGTGACGGCGTTCAACCCGCCCGCCAGCAGCGATTCAGCGGCGCGCCTGATGGCGCGTTAGGGACTCAATGCCCAACAAGACAGGCGGTGTGGATCCGCGCCCGCTACGGGTGTGCGATGGCGTCGAGTGTTTTTGCCAGCGTACTAACTGGATTCGACAAAACTGACCGCGTTTCGTTGTGCAAAGCGCAGCAAAAACACGTTCAAGGTTAACTGTGCGCGCCAACCGTCGCTTCCCTTGACTCAATCGGCAGTCCGACGTTTTCGCTGCGCGCCGTGTTCGAACTTGCCGCACTGAAGCTTTGACTCCGCGCTGCCGAAACCAAAGCAGCGCTGGCTCGGAATTTCAAGGCAGCTTATCGCGCCCGATTGCATAGGCGACGAGTGGCGGTATGCTGGCGCGGTCGGAGCAGATACAGCAACGCGATGGCTTCGACAGAGGGGTTAAAGCACATCAAATTGGTTCGATACACCTCAAACGGCTTGCTAGACCAGATTTCGATGAATAATCAGCCTCTGGTCGCCGAATTCATTGGGGTTGTTGCTATGATTTTTAGTTAGTCCGTGCGATGATTGAGAACTTAACCCCATGCACGTCATCGGGAGCAACCTCGCACCAAGAAACCAACGCAAGTCATTGATTTATATATTAAATCAAGAGCCTGAGCTGCATTGAGACCTGCTTCCGAAGGAGCAACCCCTCTGATTGGGGACCCTAGCCCGTCGAGATTCGAACGTTTGACTTACCAAAAGAAGGAACACATGATGACCTGGTTACAAATCACTTTCGCGCTGGTCATGGTGCTGAACATCGCTTGGTTCAGCCTGGCGTTTCACTACTTTTCGCTCAAACCCAAAGCTGCCGCGAGGATGCTCACCCCGAGACCTCTGCGCGATTTGCCGCTGTTTGAGACGGTGGCATTCAGCGTGCAGTTTCTGGGTGGCATGAACTTCGCCGTCGCCGCGTTAAGCCTGCTGTGTCTGGTTAACCCTGCAGGCTTCAACACCCTGCAGTTGGCGTGGTTGGCAGCCATCATCGCGATTGCCCACGCCAGCCAGTTCGTGTTCAACGTGCCCATTTCCCTTGGCAAACAGAACATGCCTGCCCACTCTGCACCGGGGTTTAACGCGCCGCTGCGGCTGATTTTTGTGGTGGACGGCACATTGATGGTTTTCAACGCGGTGCTGGCGGTCGTGATGTTTACCCGGTGATCGGGGTAGCAAGTTGGTGCCCTTTGATGCCGCTTCGGGTGTGAGCGAAGTACAGCGCTTGTGCTCGGCTTTCGCACCGCTTCATCCATGATGCCAACTTGAAAACGGCTGACCGAGCTGTTTTTGTTGACAATTATGCCTCTGATCGCCGAATTCATTGATTTTGTTGCTATATTTTTTGACATGTATTGAGGTTCTAAAACGGTCGCGGTGTGTTGTCGTTTGAGTGACCACCCGACCCCGTTGATCGTGGCTTAGCTGGAACGCCAAAACTACAATGGCTCGTTTGGACAGCAGTCCAGAATCCTTGTCTTGTTCGGCTGCACGCCGGGCTACTACCGCATTTCCACCATGAAAATCACCGCCAACGGCATCCAAATTGAAGTAGACGACACCGGCAAGCCCGGCGATACCCAGCCGGTGGTGCTGCTCATCATGGGGTTGGGCATGCAATTGATTGCTTGGCCGCCGGGTTTTGTGAGGGGTTTGGCTGACGCAGGGTTTCGGGTCATTCGGTTTGACAACCGCGACATTGGCTTAAGCCAGTTTTTTGACCACCTGGGCAAACCCGCCTTGGTTTGGACCGCCATCAAGCAGCGACTGGGCTGCACGATCAAGCCGCCCTACACCTTGGCCGATATGGCCAAAGACAGCGTGGGTGTGTTGGATGCCCTGGGCGTCAAGCAAGCCCACGTCGTGGGAGCGAGCATGGGCGGCATGATTGCGCAGCATGTGGCGGCCTCACATCCTGAGCGCACGTTGAGTCTGACCAGCATCATGAGCTCAAGCGGTGCGCCCAAGCTGCCCGCAGCCGACCCCAAGCTGCTGCGGGTGATGTTGAGTCGCCCAAGCGGCGGTCCAAGCGCGACATCGTCGGCCGAGATGGAAGCCTATTTGCTGAAAATGCTGAGCTTGCTCAGCGGCCCCGGCTATCCGGCTGACGAAGCCCTCAGGCGAGCTGCCATCCGGGCAGGTTTGGCGCGAAGCGACCACCCGGTTGGCACCGTGCGGCAAATGGTCGCAATTGCCGCTGACACCGAACGCCACCAGTTGTTGGCGCGCATCGCCTCACCGACTTTGGTGATTCACGGGACTGCCGATCCGCTGGTACCCATGGCTTGCGGCCAAGACACGGCCAAACGCATTCCTGGTGCGCGGTTTGAGTCCATCACCGGCTGGGGGCACGACCTGCCCACGGCGGTCATCCCATTGGTGGTTGAGAAAATAGTCACCCATGTGCGGGCGCACGCAGCATGATTACCAGCAACGACGCAATCTCTCAGGCACGGCTCCAAGCATCGGCGCTGGGCAAGGTCACGGCTTATGCCGATCATTACGATCCAGCGCTTTTGTTTGCATTTGAGCGTGCGCCCAACCGCGAACGGCTCGGCGTGGTGGAGTCGCAGGCGCTGCCATTCATGGGTGCCGACATTTGGACGGCCTATGAACTGAGTTGGCTCACGCCGCGTGGCAAGCCCCAAATCGCAATCGCCACCCTCACGATCCCGTGCGAGACACCTTGTATCGTTGAGAGCAAAAGCTTGAAGCTCTACCTCAACAGCTTCAATAGCAGCCGATTTGCCGATGCAACCGAACTGCGCGAGCGCATTCGCGCCGACATCAGCGGGTGCGTCTGGGGCGCAGAGACGGGCGCGGCCATTGGGGTTGCACTCTTGATGCCGCAAGACTTTGAACGGCAGAAATTTCAAGAGTTCGATGGCTTGAGCTTGGACCGCATGGACATCGAGTGCGAGGACGATCACCCCAGCCCTGAACTCTTGAGCGCGGATTTTGAATCTCAACCTGTGACCGAAACCCTCAACAGCGACTTGCTCAAGAGCAACTGCCCGGTGACGAACCAGCCCGATTGGGGCAGTGTGCGCATCACCTACAGCGGGCCGCAAATTGACCAAGCCGGGTTGCTGCGCTACATCGTGAGTTTCAGAAGCCACCAAGATTTTCATGAGCACTGCTGTGAGCGCATGTTTGCCGACATCATGAGCCGCTGCAAACCCACACAATTGTCGGTGTACACCCGCTACACGCGCCGTGGCGGACTGGACATCAACCCGTTTCGCACCAATTATCCCAACGCCATCCCACCCAACGTGCGAACCGCTCGGCAGTGATGTCAACTGACCCGCACCTCGCCGCGTTGCAGGCAGGCCCGCGAGCCGTTATGCTGCGACCAGCTGAATGTTCAGCGAAAAACTGGAGAACAACATGAGTTATGTTTGGATGGCAATTGTCGGATTCGTGGTCGGTTTGATTGCCCGCGCGATCATGCCTGGCGATCAAAAAATCGGCATGATCGTGACCGCTGTGTTGGGCATTGCAGGCTCGTTCATCGCGGGTTTTGCTGGCCAGGCCATTGGTTGGTACAAGGCGGGTGAGTCCACGGGCTTCATCGGCAGCGTCGTGGGCGCCGTCATTCTGCTCGCGATTTATGGCTTCGTGATGAAACAAAAAGGCGCAAGCGGCGGTGACCAAAGCACTTGAAGTCAAAGGCCCAGGCGCTGCCGGACAGCGCTTGGCCGCAGCATGGTTTGGCAACAAATCGGGGAGAGTCGACGACACCCAACCGCTGAGCGAGCTGGAGCACACACGCCAGGCTTGCCGCAAACTCGTCACCCAGCGCGCCATGGTCGCCGCTGGCGCAGCCATGGTGCCGATTCCGGGGCTTGACGTGATCGCCGACGTGGCCCTGCTGAGCAAGCTCATCACCCAAATCAACGGCCATTTTGAGCTGAGCGAAGCTCAAATTGAGCATTTGAGCCCAGCCAAGCGAGTGGCAACGTACAAAGCGGTAGGCTTTGTGGGCAATGCCTTGATTGGGCGGGTTGTCACCCAAGCGGTGATCGTGCATGTCCTCAAAACCGTGGGTGTTCGCATGACGACCAAGCAAGTGACCAAATACGTGCCAATCGCCGGGCAGGCGATCAGCGCGGTGCTGGCCTTCAGCGCCATGCGCCATGTGTGCCACAAACACATCGACGACTGTGTTCGCGTGCGTCAACAATTGGCGATTGCAGCAAACTAAACCGAGATCGAGAAGCCCCATGTCTAAACCACGTCAACTGCTTTTTGCCGCATGGATGAGTCTGGCGTTGATAATGCCCAACGCCTCATGGGCGGCAGGCACCACCTCAAAAGGCGTGGAGTCGGCCAAACCTGCCGCAGCGGCAGAGGAAAAGTCTGCCAAAAAGCCCAAAAAAGCGAAAAAACCATCTCAAGCCAGCGGCGGCAGGTTGGCCAAAATTGACCGAGGCAGTGAAGAAACCAAAGGCCAGCGCCAAAGCCGATTGAGAGCCGAGTGCAAAGGCAAAGTCAACGCGGGAGCCTGTGA
>JANOPN010000042.1:0-26436 GCA_031421855.1 Comamonadaceae bacterium | reverse complement strand
TCATCGTGCCAATGCCGTCGTGTACGTAAATCTCCAACAGCAATGCGCCATCCACCGCAAACGGCAAGATGTGGCTGCGCTCCACACCGCCCTGGCAGGCTTTCACGCAATGCTGCAAGTAGAACGCCGTATCGCTGGGCAACAGGGCTGGAGGCAGTTCACGCAGCAGTTTTTGCGCAGCGGCCAGTGGCAGCTCGGTGTCGATGGGGTTGTCGTCGCTTAAGGCCAGCGTGGCATCGAGCGGAATACCCGCTTGCTCGGTCAAAAAAAGCAGTTTGTCGGCCTTGAGCGCAATCGCCACCGAGGTCGCAACCTCTTCCATGCTGAGATTGAACGCCTCGCCGGTTGGCGAAAACCCAAACGGCGAGAGCAGGGCGGTGGCGCCAGATTCAAGCACCCGGTAGATGCCGGGTACGTCCACTTTGCGCACAAAGCCTGAATGCTGAAAATCGACTCCGTCAACGATGCCGACCGGTCGCGCCGTGATGAAGTTGCCGCTCAGCACCCGAACCGTTGCCCCAGCCATGGGCGTGTTAGGCAGACCTTGGCTGAACGCGGCCTCAATTTCGTAGCGCAGTTGACCGGCGGCTTCTTGGGCGCAGTCCAGTGCGACCGCGTCGGTGACGCGCATGCCGTGCGAAAACTTCGCCGGATGCCCTTTCGCTTTGAGTTGCTCCTCGACTTGGGGTCTAAACCCGTGCACCAAAACAATGCGAACGCCCATGCTTTGGATCAGGGCCAGGTCTTGAACCACAGCGCCTAACTTGCCCGCAGCAATGGCCTCGCCCGCGATGCCCACCACAAAGGTTTTGCCCCGGTGCATGTGGATGTAAGGCGCGACAGAGCGAAACCATGGCACAAAAGTGAAATTAAAGACAGCTGACATGGGCGTTTGGGTCACACAAAGGAAATTGGATGGGTGCGCAATGGCGCACGAAAGCGAATCTCATTGTGCATGGCTTCGATTGCGACTTCGGCAGATTCGTCCTCTGTTGCGGCCCACTGCGCACGGCCCGGTTTAAATGGGTTGTTTGAACTATTAAAATAGTAGCAACAAAGTCAATGAATTCGGTGACCAAGTGCCAAAAACAACCGAAAAACAGCCAAAGAAGCCGTTTTGAAGCGTTTCAGAGCTGTTTGAATCGATGTGCGTAGGTCGCGCTCACGTCCAGGCGTTCGGGGCGGGCCTTGAGTTGGAGTTGCAGCTTGCCGGCTACACCGCGCATCACGCTTCGAACGGCGTTGACGTTGACAATGGTGCCTCGGTGAATTTGCCAAAACTGCTGGGCATCCAACCGGGCCAAAAGCTCTTTGAGTGGCGTGCTGATCAGCGCCTCGCCTTGCTCGGTGACGATGCTGACGTATTTGTGATCGGCGCGCAGGTAGCAAATGTCTTCAACCGTGATCAAGCGCAGCTCGCGCCCCATCTGGACGGTGATCCAGCGCAGGGGGCCGCCTTCGACTTCGGTGCTTTGGGCGCGAATGCGCTCCAGTAAGCCGCCCATGTCGGCAGGGCGCTGACCCAGGCGTAGCTTGAGCCGCTGAATGGCGCGCACCAAGCGCACCGGCTCAATCGGTTTGAGCAAATAGTCAACAGCACCTTCGTCAAACGCCTCAACGGCGTAGTGGTCAAACGCGGTGATGAACACCACATGCGCGGCCGGCCCCAACAGGCGCGCAACTTCGAGGCCATCTAGCCCCGGCATACGGACATCCAAGAACACGACGTCCGGGCGCAAGGCCTGGGCTTGTGCCAAAGCCGTGTGGCCGTCGTAGGCGATGGCTCGAATATCGAGCTCGGGCCACGCGCGCGCAAGCTCATCGCGTATTTCGGCGGCAAGCAAGGGCTCGTCTTCGGCGATCAGCGCCGTGGGGGCAGTGGCAGTCATGGGGTGGCTTGAAGGGGGTTGTTTGAGCGCTTTGGATCGTTCAACCTACTTCCGGCTGTTGAACGCGTTCGAGTGGGTTGTCATGGCGCGCGCTGGGCAGGCGCGACGACGCAAGCGCCCTCGGGGGCGCAAGGAGGAGCAACGCCCCCAGCGCGCGTCAGGGCGGCTCAATCGGACGTGTAGCGCTCTCACCCGGAAAGTGGGTGAGTTGGAAGCCAAAAAGCTGAGCAAAATCAGGTGCTTATAGAGAGAAGTGAGCGGTCAACTGCCGGAAGTAGGTTCAAAGGTTTGAGCGGATGCGACAAAACGATGGCGTCGTCAGCCATGATTGCCGTCGCCGACGGGCCATGAACGTTGATGAGCCGGGATTGAAGCGTGCCCCAAATCGTGTGGCCCAGCGCCTCACGGCTGCGCTGCCAACGCTGGGGTGACGCATTGGATGGGTCACCCGGCGTGATCGTGACAACCAGGCGCTCGTTGGCGCAAGCCGCCGAGACTTGCCAGCCCATTTCGGGCGATGTCTGAGCCAAGTTGCGCAGCAAGGGCAGCAACACAAGCGGCGCAAACGCGGCGCTTTGCGCCTGGGGCGTGGCGCGAGCGTTTTCGGCAATTGCTGCCAAAGCCAAGTGGTTAGACACCTTGGCAAAGGCGCGCAGCAAATCAAACTCGCGCCCGACGCTTGATGCGGTCGCGTTGGCGTGGGGTTGCATGATTCGCAGCAGGGCGATCAAGTCGGCGAGCTGGGTTTCGGCTTTTGCGGACAGCGGATCGTTGGGGTTTTCGCCGTTGTCAACTTGGGCGTGGATTGACTTGAGTGAGTCAAAGAGCAGCTGAGGTTCGACCCGCGCTTGCATGGCCAAGAGCCGCTGGGCTTGAATGACCTGTTGCCTGCGCGCCCGCTCAAGCTCGCCGTCGACCAGTTGGCGGCGCATCACCACACCGAAGCGCCACTGTGCGTAAGCAAAGGTGGCAATCGACAACGGCAAGAGCACGTTGACCGCGAGCATGACGTCCATGGCCGAACTCCATCCGGAGTCGCCGCCAATGATGGGGCTCAGCATGGGGCCAATGAGCCACACGCCTGAGACGACGACCGCCAAGACCGCACAGGCGTAGGCCAACCAAGCGGACGCGCCGTCATCAACGGCCAGGTTGGTGACATGCATCGCAAACACGTAGGGCAGGCCAAACTGAATCACGTTGTATGTCCAGGCGCGGCTCCACAAGAAGTCGCTTGGGAAAAACATGGCCCCACCCATGTTAAACAACGTGGCCGATCCAATGAACAGGCCAAGGCCGAAGTCGCGCCAGCCCCACTGGCGGGCGGCCTGTGCAATCCAATGACGCGGTCGCCACTTCATGGGGTGCGGGTCTGAAATTGAGCCATACCGGTCGGGTGGTCCGCCAATGTCTGGGTTGGCATGCTCAACGTGACAACCATGCCGTGCGGGTCGTTCATGGCCAACTCCAGCGTGCCAGTTGCCCCGTACATCGAACGCATGCGCGCCCTCAAGTTGGCCAGGCCCGTGCCGCCGCCCAAACCACTGCCCATGCCGCGGCCGGTGTCGGCAACCGTGAGAATCAAGGTATTCGTATGAAGGTTTTGACCTTGTGTGGGCACAGATTTGGCGCTGATGTGAATCGTGCCACCGTCAACCATCGGCTGCAGGCCGTGCTTGAGCGAGTTTTCGACCAAAGTCATCAGCGACATGGGTGGTATTTTGATGTCGAGCACCGAATCGGGCGCGTCGATTTTGACCACCAAACGCGGCCCCATGCGAACCTGATGAACCGCTAAAAACGACCGAACCAAGGCAATTTCTTGGCCCAAGGTGCTGGTGGTGTCGCGCAGCGCCGGGAGTGCGGCTTCTAAATAGTGAAGCAGATCGCCAAGCAAAGCTCGCGCGCTGGGGGCGTCAACCCGCATCAGGCGGCGAACATTGGCCAAGGCGTTAAACAAGAAATGGGGCTCTACCTGCGCTTGCAGCAGCTGCAAATGAGCCGTTGCGGCGTCACTTTCAGCACTCAGCCGTGCCATCTCGATCGCTTGCACTTCATGCGCCAGTCGGGTTGCGCGGGCGGCATACTCGACGCTCACGATCAACAGCGCAACGTAACAAACATTCCAAGTCAGCAAGAATCTGAAGTTGGGGCCATTGAAGTGAATGGTCTCAGTGGTCGCCAGCATCCCACCGCCCTCCATGACGGTTGCCGCGAACGCACAAATCACCAGCGTGACCGCGACGATTTGCCACGGTGCGAAGCCGCGAGCGGCCAAGCGCCTACGCCCAGTGCCGATCAGCGTCAGCAAAACAGCGACGATGGCAAGTCGCATGAGCCAAACCAAGGCCATCTCCAACCACGCTGAGAGTCTGTCAAGTTGCTGGTACGCGATATAGCCGGTGATTTGCTGCAAAGACGTCAAGGTCGCGAGCAACATCGCTACCGGCAAGTGGTCCATGATTCGGAATTCGACATCCGCGTCGGGCGACGAAAGCAAGTGTTGCATCAGGCGGCTACATCCAAAGACTGCTCATCGAGCGCGAGCGACGGCGGTGTTTTGAATATTCGGGCTGCGCGGCTCATCTTGTGGGAACTGTATGCGAAATGCCAAAGACTGAGGCATGCCGTTGGCGCCACTGCAGTCAAGTCCGCGCACCGCGCGTTCAACTGCACGCAGATGGACGCGGCCAGCGCCCGAGGTTTCAATCGCGACGACGCGGTTTCCCACCAGGTTTAGTGTGACTTGAACCTCCGCCGCTTCGTTGCGTTCGCGCGCCAAGCTCGAAAGCGCATCAACCAGTTCATCGCTGGCACCGGGGCAAGTTGCCTCTAAGGGTGAATTCTTTGCTGTCGTGGGCGTTTGCGCATGGGTGAGCGCCGTTGCAAGCAAGCAGCTTGTCGCCATCAAGGCAAACCGTGCAGTGCGGCGGGCTGGGGTTGTTAAGAAGTTCATTTGGCATCCTTTGGGTTAAGTAGCAGGGTTTCAGGGAGTGACGGGTGCAACGATAGAAAAACGGCATCCGCTTTGCGAGCGCATTCAGACGGGTTGAGTTGCGGGGGCGATGAGATGGGCCAGGGCTCGGACGAAATTGGCGCGTTGGGCGGCGGCGATAATCGGCTGATGCCTCTTTTCCATCGCGCGCTTGGCCTGAGCGCGGCTCTTGTTTGCAGTTTTTCGCTGTTGAGCCACCCCCCGCTGCATGCCCAGACCTTTGATCTGCCTCCGATTGACCGAATCGTCAACTACCAGCCCAAATTGCCCTTGCAGGTGTTCACCTCAGACGGCGTCGAATTGGCTCAGTTTGGGCTTGAGCGGCGCGAGTTTGTGCCGCTGACTCGCACCCCTAAGCTGTTGCAACAGGCTTTGCTCGCGATAGAGGACTCGCGCTTCAGGGAGCACTCGGGCATTGATTTTCAGGGCATGGCGCGAGCGGCATTGGCTCCCATCATGGGTAAGCGCCTTCACGGTGCGTCGACGATCACCCAGCAATTGGTTCGCACGATGCTGCTCAGCCGTGAGTTCAGCGTCGAGCGCAAAACCAAAGAAATCATGTTGGCGCTGAAAGTTGAGCAAGCAATCAGCAAAGACAAAATTCTCGAGGTCTACCTCAACGAAATTTACCTGGGGCAGCGCGCTTATGGGTTTGCGTCAGCCGCGCAAACGTATTTTGGCAAGTCCATGGATGCGATGGATCTGGCCGAGTCGGCCATGCTGGCTGGTCTGCCGCAAAACCCGCATTACGCCAATCCGATTGCGAATTTGGCCCGGGCAACGACTCGCCAACACCAGGTGTTGGACCGCATGATGGCAACCGGCTTGATCACGGCCAAGCAACACGCGGCCGCCAAGGCGCAAAAACTGGTGCTGCGTGCGCCCGGGCAACGCTTGGTGAGTGCTGGGCACGTCGCCGAGATGGCGCGTCGTGCGGTGGTCGAGCGGTTCGGTACCGAGGCTTACTCCAATGGCATTCGGGTTCATACCTCGCTCAAAGCAAGCGACCAGCGCGCCGCGGTCGAGGCCTTGCAGCGCGGCGTGTTGGCGTACGACCGCCGCGGCGTGTGGCGCGGCCCTGAGGCAAATGAGTCTTTGCCAAAAGATGGCAGCGTTGACACCGAACGCGAGGCGGCTATTGCTCTAAAAGATCACAAAGACGACGAATCGCTTCGGGTAGCGATTGTGTTGGCTGCAGCGCCAAAAGCGGTGCAGCTTCAGCTTGCTAGCGGCGAACGGTTGGTGGTGCAGGGCGACGGACTCAAGTGGGTGCAATCCGCATTGAGCCCAAAGGCCAAGGCTGAGGTGCGAATCGTTCGCGGGTCGGTGCTGCGGGTAATGCGTTTGGACCCAACAGGCGAGGTTTGGGGCATCAGCCAGTGGCCAGACGCAGAGGCCGCGCTGGTGTCGATTGACACCAAAACCGGACGCGTCAGGGCGATGGTGGGCGGGTTTGACTTCTCGCGCCAGCCGTTCAATCACGCGACCCAAGGCTTTCGCCAGCCGGGGTCGGCCTTCAAGCCGTTCATTTATTCCGCAGCGCTTGAAGAGCGGGTGATGCCAGCCACCATTGTTGACGATTTGCCGTTTACAGCCGCCAACGGCTGGAGCCCCAGCAACAGCAGCGGCGAGTTCTCGGGGCCAATCAGCGTGCGCGATGGCTTGGCCAAGTCAAGCAATTTGGTCAGCGTGCGGGTTTTGCAACATGTGGGTGTTAGCCGCGCGCGCGAGTGGTCGGCGCGATTTGGCCTCGAGGCTGCACGCCAGAGCGACAACCTCACGCTTGCACTGGGCACAGGCGCCGCTACGCCGCTCCAAATGGCGCGCGGTTTTGCAACCTTTGCAAATGGCGGGTGGCGCGTGAACCCGGTTGTGATCGAAAAAATCACCGACTCGCAGGGCAAGGTGCTTTTTGAAGCGCCTGCACCAGATGTACAAAACGACGACAACCGCGCTATCCCTGAGCGAAACGCTTGGCTGATGAACAACTTGTTGAACGACGTGGCCCGTGTGGGCACGGGAGCCCGAGCGCAGTCGCAGCTTAAGCGCGCTGATGTTTACGGCAAAACCGGCACGACCGACGGCGCGGTTGACGCATGGTTTGCCGGATACCACCCCAGTTTGGCTACCGTTGTCTGGATGGGCCACAGCAAGCCGCAGTCGATGGGTGACCGCGAGTCGGGCGGGCGCTTGGCGCTGCCGATTTGGATCGACTACATGAAAGCCGCTTTGCAAGGCGTGCCGCAAGTCGCCGCATCTGAAGCGCCACCGGGATTGAGCCGAGTTGGGTCGGATTGGCTCTATTCAGAATGGGTCAGCGGCAATTCAGTGGCCAAAATATCGGCCGAAGCGGGCGTGACCTATGCGCCAGCCGTCGCCATGCCGACGCCAACCGCACCCGAGGCTGCCGCTAGCTCACCAACAGCCCAACAACAGTAAGCTTGCCGCGTCACATGCCCACGTAGTTTGGGCCGCCGCCGCCTTCTGGCGCAACCCAGACGATGTTTTGGGTCGGATCTTTGATGTCGCAGGTCTTGCAATGCACGCAGTTTTGCGCGTTGATTTGCAAGCGGTCAGCTCCAGCGTCGGTTTTGACGTATTCATAAACCCCGGCTGGGCAATAGCGACTTTCAGGCCCCGCGTATCGAGCCAAGTTGATGTTGACCGGCACGCTTGCATCTTTGAGCGTGAGGTGGGCGGGTTGGTGTTCGGTGTGGTTGGTGTTGCTGATGAACACGCTGCTCAAACGGTCAAAACTGAGCTTGCCATCGGGTTTTGGGTAGTCGATTTTGGGCGACTTGTCGGCGTCTTTGAGGTAGGAGTGGTCCGGCTTGTCGCGGTGCAAAGTCCACGGCATCGCGCCGCGAAAGATGTATTGCTCGACAAAATTCATCACGCTGGCAACGGGCAGGCCCTTTTTGAACCACGACTTGAAGTTGCGCGCTTTGTTCAGCTCGGTGTGCAGCCAACTGGCTTCAAACGCAGTTGGGTACGCGGCGAGTTCGTCGTGCGAGCGACCGGCGTGGACAGCGTCGAACGCAGCATCTGCGGCCATCATCCCGGTTTTGATCGCTGCATGGCTGCCCTTGATGCGGCTCGCGTTCAAAAAGCCCGCATCGCAACCCACCAGCGCGCCGCCCGGGAACACTGTTTTCGGCAAGCAATTCAGGCCGCCCGCCGTGATGGCGCGTGCGCCGTAACCGATGCGTTTGGCAGGTTTGATGCCGTTGGCCTCGTCACCAGCCAAATACCAAGCGATGTTGGGGTGGGTTTTCCAGCGCTGCATCTCTTCAAACGGACTCAGCCAGGGGTTGCTGTAGTCAAGACCCACGACGTAACCCAAGGTGACTTGGTTGTTGTCTAAGTGGTACAAAAACCCGCCGCCGTAGACATCGTTTTTGAGTGGCCAACCAGCGGTGTGCAACACGAAACCGGGCTGGTGGCGTTTGGGGTCAATCTCCCACAGCTCTTTGATGCCCAGCCCATAGGCCTGTGGGTCTTTGCCCGCATCGAGTTTGAAGCGGCTGATCAGCTCCTTGCCCAGTTGTCCGCGCGACCCTTCGGCAAAAATGGTGTACTTCGCATGGAGTTCCATCCCAATTTGGAACTCGGCACCTGGCTCGCCGTCCTTACCCACGCCCATGTTGCCCGTGGCCACACCTTTGACCGACCCGTCGGCGTTGTAGAGGATTTCGGCTGCTGCAAAACCCGGAAAAATCTCAACGCCCAAGCCTTCGGCCTGTTGCCCCATCCACTTGACAACGTTGACCAAACTCACGATGTAGTTGCCGTGGTTCTCGAAACAATCTGGCAGCAAGAAGTTTGGCGTGCGCAGCCCTGTGGTCTCAGTCAAGAAGACAAACGCGTCGTCGCTCACGGCTTGGTTCAGAGGAGCGCCCAGCTCAGCCCAATTGGGAAACAACTCGGTGATGGCACGCGGATCCATGATCGCGCCGCTCAAAATGTGTGCCCCAGGCTCTGAGCCCTTTTCAAGCACGCAGACACTCAAGTCTTTGCCTGAGCTGGCTGCAAGCTGCTTGAGCCGAATCGCTGTGGCCAAACCACCAGGCCCGCCGCCGACCACGACCACGTCGTACTCCATCGCTTCGCGTGGGCCGTAGGTGCTCAGAATTTCGTCATGGGTCATGTTTGATCTCTTGGGTTGGGTGCCGCCGTGGTTTGGGCTTGCGCTCTTGTACCATCTAAGGCAAATTGTATGGCGCGCACCCCGTGCGTCAGCGTTGTTTCGTGTGGAGCCTCTAATGAGCTATTCGATCGATTTGTCGGGCCGTGTGGCCTTGATCACGGGTGCATCCAGCGGTTTGGGCGAACAGTTTGCCAAGACGCTCGCAAAAGCCGGGGCTGCGGTGGTGCTAGCGAGTCGCCGGATTGAACGGCTAAAAACGCTGCGTGCGCAAATTGAAGCCGAAGGCGGTGACGCGCATGTCGTTGAGTTGGACGTCACCGACAACGACAGCATCAAGGCGGCGGTGGCCCGAGCGGAAACCGAGGTGGGCTCGATCGACATTTTGGTCAACAACTCGGGCGTGAGCAGCACCCAGCGGCTGCAAGACGCGGGAGAGGACGAGTTTGACTTTGTTTTCAACACCAATGTGCGAGGCTCGTTTTTTGTGGCCCAAGAAGTCGCCAAGCGCATGTTGGCTCGTTCGCGAGGTTCTGCGCCGGGCACGTTCACCGGCGGGCGAATCATCAATGTGGCCAGCATGGCTGGTTTGCGCGCGTTGCCTCAAATCGGCGTGTACGCCATGAGCAAGGCTGCTGTTGTGCACATGACGCGTTGCATGGCGATTGAGTGGGGCAAGCACGGCATCAACGTGAATGCCCTTTGCCCGGGCTACATCGACACCGAAATCAACCACGCCCACTGGGCCACGCCGCAAGGCCAAAAATTGATCGAGATGTTGCCGCGCAAACGCGTTGGAAAGCCCGAAGACCTCGACGGATTGATTGTGCTGCTGGCCAGTGGTCAAAGCCATTTCGTCAATGGCGCGGTGATTGCAGCGGATGATGGGTTCGGGGTTTAGGCATCGGATCATGGCTTTGCCATGATTTTTTAGTGCAATATGCATAGCAGCAAACTCAATGAATTCGGTGACCAAGTGCTGATTTGTCGCAAAAAATGGGGTGTGGATCGTGGCTGACGCCCCAGTGGCCACGACGCCTGCCTTGGCGACGCTTCTGACGCCGCGTTTGAGCCTGCGTGCGGTCGCTGACGCGGATCTGAGCGATTTGTATGACATCCACTCTGACGAGGTCGTCACGCGGTATTTGCCTTTTGCGCCGTGGGCGGGTTACGACGATGGCCGGGCGTGGATCGCGCGCATGCGGGGCTTGGTTGATTCTGGGCAGGCCCAGCAGCGGGTGCTGCAAAAGCTGGGAAGCGGCAAGGTGATTGGTACCGCACTTTTGTTTGCGTTTGACCGCGATGACGGCTGCGCCGAGATCGGCTACGTGGTTGGCCAGGCGCATTGGGGTCACGGATACATGCGCGAAGCGCTGCGGGCGTTGTGTTCGCATGCGTTTGCGACCAGCGAATTGGGCGGCCAAGTGGGTGGCCAGGTGGGCGGCGGAGGGCTGCGGCGTCTCCAGGCCAACATCGACCCAAACAACACCCAGTCAACCGGTTTGATTGAGCGCTTGGGCTTTGTTCGTGAGGGCACTTTGCGAGAGCGATGGCTCGACAACGGCCGCCCGACCGACTGCGCGGTCTACGGTTTGTTGGCCAAAGATTGGATCAGTGAGCGAAATTGACCCATTGAAAATGGGCTGACGTCTAATCCGACCAATTTATCGGCCAGACTTGCCATTGGTCACCGAATCCATTGGGCTTGATGCTATGAATATTGCTATGCTGTCGAGGCTTTTGCCACGGCATGTATTCGAAGCCACTCCGCAAAAGCATCTTCTGTGATGTCGCCGCTGGCCACAGCGAGCATGGTGAGCACGCACTGGGCATCATCGGCTTGCAGGCTGTAGCCGTTTAAACGCAAAAACAGTTCTGCGGCAACAAATCCGGTTCGCTTGTTGCCGTCAATGAAGGCGTGGTTTCTTGAAATTCCGTAACCATATGCTGCTGCCAAAGCGCTCGCGTCTGGGTTTGCGTAGGCGATCAAGTTCATCGCTTTGCCCAGCGCCGACTCGAGCAATCCGTAGTCGCGCACCCCTGAGCCGCCGCCGTGTTCGGCCAGTTGCATGTCGTGAATGGCTAAAACCACCGACTTGCTGAGCAGTTTCCACTCGGTCATTTTGCGAGCTCGCGCAGAACGTCGCGACGTTCGCGCATGATCTGGCGGCCGATGCGCATTTGCTCCTCAAAGTCGGGGTCATGCGCTGTGATTCGCATGCCGTCCGGTGTGTCCGTGACGAACAACGAGTCGCCCTTTTCTATGTTGAGTTTGGCCAACAATTCCCGTGGGAACACTGCGCCCACTGAATTGCCAATTTGTGTGAGTTTGAGCATGTGCATGATTGACTCTTTCGTTATTACATCTGTAATACTAACAGGGTCGTGGGCGTTGGGTCAAGCAAGCCGACCGCACAAGCTCACAGGTGTGTTCGCAGCGACCAGATCTCCGGGAAAAGCACCACGTCGAGCATTTTTCGCAAATAACTCACGCCGCCTGTGCCACCGGTGCCACCCTTGAGCCCGATGATTCGCTCGACAGTCGTGACGTGGCGAAATCGCCAGTGGCGAAAAGCGTCCTCGATGTCGGTTAGTTTTTCGGCCAGTTGGTACAAATCCCAATGGGTTTGTGGTTCACGGTAAACACCCAGCCACGCGGCTTGAACCGCGTCGCTGGCGACGTATGCCGTGCTGAAATCACGCTCAACATGGCTGTCGGGGACTTCAAACCCGCGTCGCTTGAGTAAGCGCAAGGCGTGGTCGTAGAGCGACGGCTTCAAAAGTGCCGCCTCTACTTGGGCGAATCGATCAGGTGCGTGGGCGTGGGGTTTGAGAAGTTGTGCGTTTTTGTTGCCCAAGGCGAACTCCACGCAACGATACTGCCAGCTTTGGAACCCACTTGACTCGCCCAAATGCGAGCGCATCTGGCTGTATTCGGTCGGGGTGAGGGTAGCCAGTACATCCCACGAATGCACCAGCTGCTCCATGATGCGGCTCACGCGCGCCAGCATTTTGAACGCAGTACCCAGCTCATCAGCAGACACGTGCTCAATGGCGGCGTGCAGCTCATGCAGCATCAACTTCATCCACAACTCGCTGGTTTGGTGTTGAATGATGAACAGCATCTCGTTGTGATCGGGTGACCTCGGGTGTTGCGCGCTGAGCAGCGCGTCAAGGCCCAAATAGTCGCCGTAGCTCATTTTTTCGCTGAAATCTAGCTTTGCACCAAAAGTATGTGCCGTCGGTGCGGGCGTTGAATTGAAAGGGCAAGTCATGCAGCCGCCCCAATCAAGTGACGTGGCCACGGGCATTAAAGCGAGGCTCGCGCCATTCCTCGGAGTTCAGCACGTCGACCAAATGCGCCACGGCGTGCCAAACGTCCTCAAAGCCGATGTACAAAGGCGCGAACCCAAAACGCATGATGGGCGGCGCACCGGCTCGATAGTCGCCAATCACGCCGCGCGCAATCAGCGCTTGCATAACGGCGTAACAAAAGTTCGAATCTGCCGCCATATCGCCGCTGTCTCTCGTCAAACAAACCTGCGAGCCACGCTGAGCGTCGACTCGAGGTGACACAACCGTGATGCCTTTGTGCGCGCAGCGCGCGTCAACCAAATTGGCGAACAGAGTCGTTAACGCCAACGACTTTTGCCGCAGCGCGGCCATGCCACCCAAGGCTTCGGCGGCCAGCAACGTGTCTAGCCCACAACTCAATGCCGCCATTGAAATGATGGGCTGCGTACCGCACAAATACCGTGCGACACCGGGCGCGGGCGCGTAGTCAGGCGTGAACGCAAACGGTGCCGCATGCCCCCACCACCCCGACAGCGGTTGCGAAAACCGCTCCACATGGCGCGGATGAACCCATAAGAAGGCAGGCGAGCCGGGTCCGCCATTCAGATATTTGTAGCCGCATCCGACCGCGAAGTCAGCGTTTGCGCCGCGCAAGTCAACCTCAACCGCGCCTGCGCTATGCGCCAAGTCCCACACGACCAAACTGCCCATGGCCTGCGCCCGCGCCGTCAAACCTGCCATGTCATGCATTGCGCCCGTTCGGTAGTTCACATGTGTGAGCATCACGATGCCGGGCGCAGCGCTGAGATGTTCCTCAATCTCAGTCGTCTCGCAAAGTTTGAGCGTCCAGCCCCGATCATGGCACAACGCCTGTGCGATATACAGGTCGGTGGGGAAGTTATCGCGCTCCGAGACGATGACTTTGGTTGTTTTGACGGCTTTTTGGCTCTTGGTCGCCGCATCCATTGAATCTTCTGCTATCGAAATCGCAGCATGAAGCAACTTGTACAAATTGATCGAAATCGAGTCAGTCGCCACCACCTCGCCCGCGCCAGCCCCAATCAGTCGGGCGATCTTGTCGCCCATGGTCTGCGGGCTTGCGAACCAACCCGCCTTGTTCCAACTCGTGATCAGGTCTTGGCCCCATTCGCGCTGCACGACGTCAGCAACCCGACCCGGCGTCGCCCGAGGCATGGGCCCGAGCGAGTTGCCGTCTAAGTAAATCACGCCCGAAGGCAACAAAAACAGATCCCGCAAGCCATAGAGCGGGTCCGCAGCATCCAGCGCCCGAGCGCCATCTTGGTTGAGTTCATTCATAGCCGCGAAAGTTATCACCGATGCCGCAGGCGTGGTGTCGGTTATTTCCAACGGCTCTGCGACGAGTCAGAACTGCACTGGGGTTTAAATTAAATTTCGTAGCAACAAACCCAATGAATTCGGTGACCAAGGGCTGTTTTTGCCCAAAAATCGGGTCAAAGCAGTCGAAAAGTCACCACGTTGAACCAAAGATCGCTTGCAGTTCGGCCAACTGGTCGCTTGTCAGCGGCAGTGCGGTTTGTCCGCTCCAATGGTGCAGTCGCGCGGTTTCTTCGAGCTCTTCTAGTACGGCCATCGCCCTTGCAGGCGTGTTGTGCCAAACGATCGGGCCTAAGCGGGTCAGCATGGCGGCTCGAATGTCGAGGCTTTTGGCGGCTTGCGTTTCAATCGCGTCCGCGACCCAATCAACTGCTTGTTGCGAGCCCGGCGCAGCGTAGGGGATGAGCGGGACGTGCCCGACTTTCATCACAAAATAGGGGGTGATTGGGGGCAAAAAATCTGGAAAGTCCTGCGACGCGTCTTCTGGCTTGGGTTGTAGCGTCAACGCCACGCAGTGGGTGCTGTGCGTGTGGATGACGCAACCAACGGGTTGTTTGGCGGCATCGCAAGCTTGGTAGATGCGTCGGTGGAGCCCAATGGTCTTGCTTGGGGTATCGCCGCTGACGTGTTTACCGCCCAAATCGACATGCGCAAGGCGGTCCGGGTCTAAAAAGCCGAGGCAGGCGTCGGTCGGCGTAATCAAAAACCCCCCACCTGCATCTGGCGACAGGCGCACGCTGATGTTGCCCGCGGTGGCGTGCACGTAGCCGCGATCAAACAGGCTTTTGCCAACGCGGCAGATCTCTGCTCTTGCTTGCACCAAGGTCACGGCAACACTTCAAACGCGCGGGTGAAGATGTCGTCTGCACCAAAATTGCCTGATTTCAGCACCAAATGAATCGCGTTGGCCCTTTTTGGCAAAACCGCATGGCACCACGGTACGCCGGGTGCCACTTGCGGGCCAATTTGCAACGCTTTGACGCCAAGCGCTTGGACAACCGCGCCGGAAGTTTCACCACCTGCCACGATCAGTTGCCCAACACCTTGTTCGGTGAGCCCCAAGGCAATTGCCGCCAGCGTTTTTTCAATCAACTCGCCTGAAGCGGCCAAGCCCAACTGCGCCTGTGTCTGTTGCACCGATGCGGGTGCAGCGGTGCTGTACACCAATACCGGATGGGGTCCAAGCTGAGGAACCAAGGCACTGAGCGCCTGCTCAGTCACGTCGTCGCCTGCGGCCAGTTTGACTGGATCAATGCAAAAAGATGGCAATCCGAGCGCCAAGAAGTGCGCCACTTGCCGCTGCGTGGCCTCTGAGCAACTGCCCGCAACCACCGCCGTGTAGCCACTTTTGGGGGCGAGTTGGCGAGCGTCACTCATGGCCGTGTGGCCCTGCGCGTGTACCTTGGCCAAGCCGTGGGCGAGACCTGAAGCGGCAGTAACCAGCGGCAAATCTCGCGTTGCAGCACCCAAAACCAGCAAATCGCCATTGCTCAGCGCATCGGCAATCGCAATGCCCACGCCTTGGGCGCGCAGCTCAGCGATTCGGGCACGCACCGCAGCGGGTCCATTGGCAATGGCGCGGTGGTCGATCAAGCCGACTCGACGCTTGCACTGCGCCTGCATCACGCGCACCAAATTGGCGTCTCGCATGGGGGTCAGCGGGTGGTTGCGCATGCCCGAGTCAGACAGCAGCACATCACCCACGAACAGATGCCCTTTAAACACCGTGCGCTGGTTGTCCGGAAAGGCGGGAGTTGCGACGGTGAAGTCAGTCTTCAAGGCATCCATCAGCGCCTCGGTCACCGGGCCAATGTTGCCTTGGGCGGTGCTGTCAAAGGTTGAGCAGTATTTGAAGTAAATCTGCTGCGCGCCTTGTGACTGCAGCCACGAAAGCGCCTGCAACGACTGCGAAATTGCGTCGCTTGGCGCAATCGTTCGCGACTTGAGCGCGACGACGATCGCGTGTGCATCGGTTTTCAGTGGCTCATTCGGCACGCCGATGGTCTGCAGCACCCTCAAGCCGCAATTGGCCAAGGTGTTGCCCAAGTCCGTTGCGCCGGTAAAGTCGTCGGCAATGCAACCCAGCGCAAAAGTTGCGCGAGCGCTCACGACGCCACCTCGAAGCGGGTGAAGACCCTCACTTGTTTGTCTGCAACCCACGGCGCTGTGATTTGGTTGAACGCGGCGAAGTGCGGCGATGCCAAATGCACGTCAAATGCCGCAGCGCTGTCGTAGATTTCATACAAAAAGATCGTGTGATTCGCCCCCTCGCACACTTCGAACCGGCTGCAGCCAGGCTCGTCGGCCAGTGAGGTTGCCGCGTTTTGCAACATGGCGCGCAAAAAATCAGCGTAGTGAACGGCGTGGATGGTGAACAAAACGGTGACGACGTGCATGCAGAATCAGCCCAAAGATGCGATCAATTTTGGCAGCCAGCTGGTCAGCACTGGCACGTAAGTGATCAGCAAAACAATGCTGAACGTGGCAGCCATCATCACCCACAGGTGGCGAGTGATTTCACTGATGCTTGCACCGGCGAGCTTAGCGGCCACAAACAGTGTGCCACCGACGGGCGGGGTGTATAGGGCGATGGCCAAGTTGGCGGTCATGATCACCCCCATGTGAACCAAGTCAATCTTAAAAGCCAAAGCCAACGGAATGAAGAGCGGCGCGGCCATCAACAGCGCCGGTAGCGGCTCGATGAAGATGCCCAAGAGCACCAGGGCCACATTGAGCATGATCAAAAACACCCATTTGACGTGCGCGACCGACCCAACCCAATCGGCCAGCTGTTGCGCCACGCCCTCCGCTGTGATGAGCCACGCGAGTGCACCGGTCGCGCCAATGACCAACATCACGGTTGCGCTGGTCATGAAGGCCTTGAGCAGCAGCGGGCCAATGTCTTTGTACGACATGTCCTTGTAGACCAGCATCGACACCATCAACCCATAGACGACGGCGACTGCCGCAGCCTCGGTCGGCGTGAAGTAGCCTGACCAAATGCCACCAACGATGAACACCGGCATCAACAGGGCAGGGCCTGCGCCCCAAGCCGCTTGACCGATTTCGCGCAGCGAAGCGGGTTTGCCGCCCGGGTCGACACCGGTCTTTTTGCCGTGCCACATGCAAACCGCAATGAGCGCCAAGCCCGACAACACGGCGGGAACCAAGCCCGCCATCGACAAGGTGCGCATCGACACGCCCGATACAAACGCGTAAACCAAAAACGGAATTGACAGCGGCATCAACAACGCCAACGTGCCCGCCACCGACACCAGCGCAGCAGCGAAACCGCGAGAGTATCCGCGTGCCAGCATCGCGGGAATGACCAGCGAGCCAATTGCCGCCGTGTCAGCAATGGCTGAGCCCGATACGCCGCCGAACAACAAGCACGACACGACCGTGACAACACCCAAGCCGCCGGGTAGCCAACCAAAAAGCACGTTGGCAAATGCGACGATTCGCTTGCCCACGCCGCCTTGCGCCAGCAACTCGCCGGTGAACACAAACAACGGCACCGCGATCAAAATGAACGGCTCGACGCCGCCGATGAACGACAGGAAAACACTCTCCAGCGGGTATTGCATGCCGTAGATGACCACCACGCCGGCAGTGGTTGCCAGCAGCGCGATCATGAGCGGAATACCCGCTAACGCAAGGGCGAAGAACGATCCAAAGATGACGATTGAGAGCATGTGGAATCTTCACTTCTAATTGGCGAACTCACTCGGGCGCGTAGCGTTGCTGGCGCGGCACACCTTGCAAGATTTGCACCAAATCCCAGGCGACAAACACGGCGCTGATCGCCATGCTGAGCGGCATCGGCATGTACTGCCAGGCCATCGGCCACTCCAACGTGGTCAACACGTTGTCCCAGCTGCTGCGCACAATGCGCACGCCGAAAAACCCGACCACGCCCAGAACAGCCAAGGTGAAACACTGCACCGCAGCGTCTGCCAAACGCCTTTTGGACGGGGTCAGTTTGTCCAAGAACTCGTTGATGGACATGTGTGCGCCACGTTGAGCAGCTGCTGCACCGCCCAAAAAGGTCACCCAAACCATCATCAGCTCACCCAGCTCGGTCATCCATGCCAAGTCTTTGCCAAAAGCGTGCATCACCACGTTGGCGAAAATCATCACCGCCAGCGCCCCCCCAAACGCGATCACGCAAGCATCAACCGCCTTGCCCAGCAAGCGAATGAAACGCGGGTGGGGTGTTGCGACTGGCTCGATTGATGCCGCGTCAGCGGCTTGAGTGGCGTTCACGTCGGGGCTCCTAGATGCGCGGCGGCTTGGGACTATTTGACCGACTTGCGGATAGCGGCTGCTTCGGCCAGCACGGCATCAACGTCCGCGCCGTACTTTTCGCGGGCCTTGGCATAGACCGGTTCAACCGACTTGCGAAACGCCTCTGTGTTGGGTTTGCGGTTGATCTTGGCTCCCTTGGCTGCCATATCGGCGAGGAGTTTTTCGTCGTTGTCTTTGATCATCGTTCGCTGAAACGGCGCGACTTCTTGGGCTGCACGTGTGACGGCTTGCTGATCGGCCGGCGACAAACGCTGCCAAGTTTTCTCAGAAATCGCAAGCGGCGTTGGGCTGTAGACGTGATTCGTCAGCGTCACGTGTGGCGCGACCTCATAAAACTTGTTTGACGCGATGGTGTCGATCGGGTTTTCTTGGCCCGCGACCGCGCCTTGCTGAATGGCCAAATACACCTCCGGCAGCGGCATGATCTGAATGCCAAAACCCATGGCCTCAAGCTGCCACCGCATCATCTCGTTGGGGAACGTGCGCAGCTTTTTGCCCTTGGCATCGTCTGGGCTGTTCAGTGGGTCGCGGGTCGTCATGTTGCGAAAGCCCGCCTCCCAAGTGGCCAAAAATCGAAAGCCCTTGGCAGGTGCTTTGGCAAACTGCGCCTGAATCCATTTGGAGTTGTCGTAGAACTTCCAGCCCTGGGCGTAGTTGTCGATGATGAACGGCATCATGGTCAGGTTGAGCGTGGGTACTTGCCCGGCATATGAGCCAGTAGCCGACACCGTGAAGTCGATGCCGCCAAGGGTGAGTTGTTCGATGTTTTTTGGGTCATTGCCCAGTTGGCTGCAGCAAAACACCTGCACCTTGTAGCGGCCTTGGGTGTACTCCTCAACCTTTTTGGCAAACACTTGTGCAGCAGCTTGGCGCGCGCCTTGCTGTTGATCGGTATGACTGAACTTCAAAATGGTTTGCGCGTATGCGCAGGATGCGAATGCCGTGGCGGCCAAAATGGCGACGCTGCGGGGCACAAAGGTCGTGGTTTTCATGGTGTCTCCTGTTGCGGGTTGGGAATCAAAGTGGGCGGGGGAACATGGCTGCGACAGGCGCAGAGTGGGGCGGTGGGGTGAATGAGCCGATCTCGATGCGCTGGCCGCTTTGGTGCGACGCATACACAGCTTCTTGAATCAAGAGGTTGCGCAAGTAGTCGCTCGCGGTGTTTTCAATGGGTGCTTGCTGCGTGAGCGCTTGCAGCACATGGCGCTGCAGCGCGCCACACGCACCGCCGCCAAAGCCGAGTTCGGGGCCACGCTCGTAGTGGTGTTCCGTTTCGTCGCCTTGGTGGGGCAGCCACCACAGCCTGGCCTGGCCGTCAAGGCGCATCACGCCGTTTGAGCCCTCCAGCCACATTTCGCCCATGGTCCTGCGCAAATTCGTACTGGGGTGGGCATTCAGCCTGTTTCCATCAAAAACCCCAGCACAGCCGTTGGCAAACTCAAACGCGATGATTGCTGCGTCTTCGCCGCATATCGCAGGGTTGATGCGCCTGAGCTGTGCCAAGACGGCGCTCACCTCGCCCGCGATGAAGCGAAACACGTCAATGAAATGGATGGCTGTTTCGGCAACCAAGAGGCGCGGCATCGTTTGAAAATACGGCTGGCGATCCAAATAGGCGCTGGGTCCTTGGCCGTCGCCGGGACGCAGGCGAAAACTGATTTGATGCAGATCGCCAAAATGTCCCAAGTCAACCAAGCGGCGTAGCTCGCGGTACCACGGCATGAACCGAAAATTCTCATGAACGATCAGCGGCGTTTGGGCTTTGGCAAACGCCTCGGTGAACCCGCGTGCCTGCTCGTAACTTGTACCAAACGGCTTTTGACAGATCACCGGCAAGCCGCGCGATTGCAGCTGAGTCAGCAGCGTGTGTTGCGCAGCCGGTGGGGTGACCAGATCGACCAAGTCAACTTCAACCGCCTCCAACATTTGCGCAAGGCCATGAAACGATTGCCGTATCCCAAACCGGTTGGCCAGCGCAGCCGCTTTGGTGTGGTCAGGGTCAACCAAACCGACAACCTCGACACCGGGCACCTCTACCCAGCCATCCAGATGGAATTGACTGAAAAACCCCGCGCCGACGACGCCGACGCGCCATGGCTTGTTTCGGGTTGACGACACAGCGTTCATCTCAATCGGCAATGCTCAAAGCCGCGACAACTGCATGGGTCACTTCTGCTGTGCCGCTGCTGCCGCCAAACTCAAACGGGCGCACTTGGCCGCTAGCAAACACATGCTCAACCGCCCGCTCGATCATGCTGGCACCGTCCAGCAAACGCGGATCACCGTGGCGATGTCCCAGCCACTCGAGCATCATCGCGGCAGACAGCAGCATAGCGGTCGGATTGGCCTTGCCTTGGCCAACGATATCGGGCGCGGTGCCGTGCGCGGGCTGAAACAAAGCGTGTTTGTCGCCGATGTCGCCCGACGGCGCCATGCCCATGCCGCCAACCAAGGCCGCAATCAAGTCAGACAAGATGTCGCCGAACATGTTCTCGGTCACCAGCACGTCGTATGTCCACGGTTTCATCACCAAGTTGAGCGCCATCGCGTCCACGTATGCGCTGTCGGCGGCAATCACGGGGTGGTGCGTAGCGGTCTCTTCAAAAATCTTGCGCCACAGCGCCATTGACGCAAAGACATTGGCTTTGTCCACACTCGTGACTCGACCGGATTTGCCGGATCGGGCTTGCCTGCTTTGAGCGAGCTTGAATGCGAACTCGCAGATTCGGCGCGTGCCTTTGTGGGTGATTTGCATGGTGTCGTACACCCCGTCCTCGCGCACTTGGGCGCGACCGCGTGCGTAGAACAAACCTTCGGTACTCTCGCGCACCAAAACTAGGTCAATCTCTGAGGCGCTGGGGTGCGAAAGCGGCGTGGGCAATCCTTTGAAGGTGCGGATTGGGCGCACACCCGCGTACAAATCAAAGTGAAACCGCAAGTCAAGTTGCGGAATGATTTCTGTGCCATCAGCGCCGCGCACATGGGGCAGTCCCATGGCTCCAAACAAAATCGCGTCTGCCGCCTCGCATGCCCGCAAAGTTGGCTCAGGCAGCGCAACGCCCGTATCGACGTGGTGTTGGGCCCCAGCGGGCAAATAGTCCAACACCAAAGTCGCGCCCACTCTTTTAGCGACAACACCCAATAGCGCGTCGGCGGCGCGCATGACCTCGACACCGATTCCGTCACCGGGCAAAACTGCAATTTGGTAGCTTGAATTCATGGTTATTTGATCGTGTCTGGGGCCGTTACATGTGTTGGATTCGGAATTTTTCGAAAATCCCAAGCAGTTCGCGACTCGCCCGTTCGCGGTGTTCGCGGTTGACGGTTGCCGCGCCGCGTGAATCGCCTTGTTGGAGTCGCTCCACCAGAGCCATGTGTTCTTGGGTCGAATGAATTGGCGCAGGGCGCAGGCGAAGGGTGAATATCCGGGCGCGGTGAGCGCGGTCCCAGTAGCTCATGGCCGCATCAAACAACATTTTGTTGCCGGCCATGCGCACCAATTGCTCGTGAAACGACTCGTCCGCCGCAGCCCAAGCATCCAAATCTTGGCGGTCAAGCGCCTCGCTCATCGCTTGTGTGGCGCGCACCAGCGGCATGAGCTCATCGATTGACGGCTTACGCTTGGCCAAAATCTCGGTCGCCATGCATTCAAGAGCCGTCAAAATTTCGTAAATTTCTCGCATGTCGGTTGGCGAAACCGGCAAAACGCGCATGCCTCGGCGCGGAATCACCTCAACCAGACCCTCTTGCGCCAAGCGAATCAGCGCCTCTCGAACCGGCGTGCGGCTCATGGCCAGCTCCAGTGCAATTTCTTGCTCCAAGCGTTGAAAACCGGGTGCCCAAACGTTGTCCAAAATGCGTCGACGAATGCCTCGGTAAGCCATATCGACTTGTGAGCCGGTATCCGCAGTCACGTCGGCTGCAGCGCCTGAAAGTGCCTCAGAACCTGAACTCATGCCTTCACCCCAAAATGCCAATGAACCGGTGGATGCCCGGCAACTGGCATGTTGATTTGCCCAATGGAGTCACCCAGCAAGCAACCCAAATAGCCCAACCTCAACTCCGGGCCACCAAACGCCAGGCTAGACAGGTTGCGCAACACCGTGCTCGGTGCACCGTCCAGGTGGGGTCGACCCATCTCGTTGCGCTCGAACGCCGCCTCCACCCACGCCAGATGCGCGGCATCGGACTCCTCCAGCCAAACTTGTTGTTCGCCGCTTGGCAGCACCCGGATCAAGCGGTTGCTCACAATGCTGGAGATCCAAACCCCGCCCTCGACATCAAAGGCCAGACCGTCTGGAAACACCCCCGAGCCAAATTCGCAGACCACCTGTTTGTCTGTCAAATCACCGTTTGCATCCACCGCGAACCGCGACAGTCGCCGAGAAAACGTCTCATTCACATAGAGCCATTGGCCGGTCGGATCCAGCGCGCACTCATTGGTGTAGCCCAAACCGTCCGCGACGATTCGTGCGCCTTTTGGGTCAACCAACACAATGAAGCCGTCTTGGCATGCGCGGCGATACCCCAGCGAGCGCGGCGTGAGCCGGGTGCTGACAGTGATCCATACGCGCCCCAACGCGTCGCTCACCACAAAATTAGTCGGCGGCAAATCAACGCCATCAACGGTGCGCAAAAACGGCGTTGTTCCGCCGTCTCGCGTCATTTGGTACACGCCACCTTGGTCAACACCCAGGTGAGCCAATAAAAAAGAGCCGTCGGCCACCAGGGCGATTCCATTGGGTCTCATGGCTTCGCCGTCTACGTTTTGCGCCAAAAACAAATGTTGCATCCCATTGGGTGCAATGTGCGCCACGCCGCCGCGCCAGTCAGCTGAATACAAGTCACCCGACGCGGTGGCCAAAACACATTCAGGGCGCACCAAAGCCGAGCCGACCGGCTTCACCGTCGACAGGTCAATTGGCCAAGAGCGGGGCGTGCTTTGGTTGTGCATAATTTAATGTATACGTTAAATTTGCGCGAAATGACTCGTGGTTTCCCTTGGGTGCGATGTTGTGGAGGGTAGAAAAATCAGTTGAGAGCTGGTAGGCTGCTACACAATAAGGAGCAACAATTCCAATGGATTCGTTGACCAATGGTCGATTTGTCGTGATATGTATCGTTCGCGACGCGTTGGCGGTTGCTTGCGCGCCGAAACGTTGGGCAACACCCGCCACGACAGTTGAATCTCGCAAGCGCAAAGCAGGCGATGCAAACACTCGCACAAACCGACGATCTCGCCGGGCAAAGTCCTGCAAATCCCGTCAACTAAAGCATGCGCCCGATTTGCAGGGCCATCGCCGAGCGTGAAGTCTCGAGTTGCCGTATTTTGAGACTCCTGATTCAGTAGCAACAACCTCAATAAATTCTGTGACCAGAGGCATATTTGCCATCAAATTTTGCCTCAACGGGCGTTTTGAGGCGATTGGATCTCGCACGCCATTCCCCGCGGCCGTCAGCATGACCCAGTCGGCACACCGTCGACCCAAGCGTCATCCTCGCGAGAAGGCGAAGATCCAGTTTGGGCGGGTTTTGACGCGACGTACACCTAGTTGCCTGCCTTCACAGCAATGACTCTGCGGTGCAGGTGCTGGCGGGGGGTGCTTTTTGCCCCTGCGGTGATAGTCTCTTCCTCGAATCGGAACTTGGTCACCGGATTCATTGGGTTTGTTGCTATCAATTCTAGAAGCGTACTCAGGCGAAAATTGAGTCTAATAGTTCATACTGTCGGCGAAATTTTCAACGAAGCGAGGCGCCCGACGGTGGGCTGCGATGGCCACGAGGGGTTTGCAGAGTTTCCGTAGCCGAATGGACAGAGAGCATTTGCAGCGTTCGAATCACCGACACGGTCTCGTCAAAGAGCAGTCTTCGATTTACACCTTCGCGCCAGTGTCGGAGAGGAATGGGTGATTTGCGAACTTTGCCGTGCAATCAAATGTCATAGCATCAAGCCCAATGAATCCGGTGACCAGAGGCTGATTTCTCGTCAAATCGATTCAGCTTCAACCATTGGAAGCGGTTTTCAATCCATTGCGACGACGCAACCCATCACACGACTCACACCCCGCAAAATGCCAGCACCCCCAGCCCAGCCACTTTGCCACTGGCCATTGCGCCAGTGAGCAAGTACCCGCCTGTGGGCGCTTCCCAGTCGAGCATCTCGCCAGCGCAAAAGATGCTGTTGATGGGTTTGAGTTGGAGTTGCGCGCTCAAGCACTCAAACCGCACGCCGCCTGCGCTGCTGATGGCTTCGTCAATTGGGCGCGCCCGGGCCAGTTTGATGGGTAGCGCTTTGATCGCTGCCGAGAGCTGGCTTGGGCTTTTCAGTTGTTCGGGGGTCAACAGCTCGTGGAGTAGGGCGACTTTGATGCCGTGCAGGTTGAGTCTGCTTTTGAGGTGGGCCGACAGTGAACGCGAGCCGCGCGGGTGCGCGACTTCGCGGTGCACTTGCTCAAGCGTTTTGGCTGGAAGCAAGTCGAAGTTGACGGTGGCCTCGCCGCTTTCGTTGATTTGTTGGCGAATGAGGTTCGCGCAGGCGTAGACCAGGCTGCCCTCGATGCCGGTGTCAGTCAACACGCATTCGCCGATGCGAGAAAACACGTGCTTCGGTCCATGGTCGAACTGGATCGCGACCGATTTGAGGGGCTGTCCTGCAAATTGGGTGCGCAAATGCTCGCTCCATGGCGTGGCGCAATCAAAGCCGCAGTTCGCGCTTTGCAGCGGGGTGATGTCTGCGCCCAACTCGCCCAGCCACGTCACCCAAGCGCCGTCAGAGCCCAAACGCTGCCAGCTCGCGCCGCCCAAAGCCAACACGGTGGCATCGGGTCGAAGCCGCAAGTCGCCTGCCGCGTGGGCCAGACTTAGTTCACCGTCTGGAGATATGCCGGTTAACCGATGGCGCGAATGAAATCGCACGCCAAGGCCCTTGAGGTGGGATAGCCAGGCGCGAAGCAAGGGCGCGGCCTTCATGTCGGTTGGAAACACGCGCTGCGAACTGCCCACAAATGTGTCGATACCCAAGGTCTGCGCCCAAGCGCGCACGTCGCTGGGGTTGAGCGCCGCCAGCCACGCCGCGACATCGGCCGCGCGCTCGAAATAGCGGGTGGTGAACGCCTCGATCGGCTCGGCGTGGGTCAAGTTAAGCCCGCCGCGACCCGCGAGTAAAAATTTGCGGCCGACCGAAGGCATGGCATCAAACAAATCAATTTGCACCGACTTGCCCTGCGAGCGCTCGGCGATGGTTTGCGCCGCCATCAACCCAGCCGGACCGCCGCCGATGATGGCGATGTGTTTCATTGCCGTCATGCCAGTGTTCGCAAAATCGCACGCACGGGGCTGGCATCGCTGCTGGTGAGTCTCAACGGCAGAGCGATCAACTCAAAATCGCCTTCAGCAACATCGTCCAGCACCAGATTCTCCAGCACCCGCATGTCGTGGTGCAGCAATGCATGGTGGCTGGGCAGCTCTTTGCTGTCGGCGGTGTCGACGCTTGGCGAGTCAACGCCGACCAGAAGTACGCCTCGCCTGGCCAAATGGTCAAGCAGCGCAGGCTCAAGCGCGCTGAAGTCGCTCCATGATTGCGAGGCGATTCGGCGGGTGCGCACCAATATGCGCTGAGGCAGCGGATCAGCCAAGCCGTGTGCGACTTGCGTCAGGCTCACGCGCTCGCCACATCCGCCAGCCGAGTCAAATCCGCGTGCGTGCACCACGCGGCATGACCCCAAATAGGGCTCAAGTGGCAACTCGCCCGAGCGTCTGGCCGCGCGCGTCTCACCGCCTAAAACTTCCTGCGCGGCGTAGTGCAGCGGGGCATCCGCGTGCGCGCCCGTGTGCGGCGACAACGTCAACGTGTGCACGTTGACCGGGCACTCAGCGCTGAGGGGGAAATGCAAGGTTTGCCGGTAGGTGGCGTCGCCGGGGAAGACCTCGGCTTGTTCATCAATGGCGGGAGATATGTCAAAAATCATAGCAACTATCTCAATAGAATCAGCGACCAGAGGCCAGAAAGAATTGGGACTGACGCAAAACCGCCCCAGCGGCGTTGCAGATCCTAGCCGTGCTGTTCGCACTGTCGTCGTCGCCGCGCCTTGCTGGGACAGTTTTGCGTAAGTCCTAAGAAAAAAAACGGGCGCAAGGCCCGTTTTTTGTGTTCAGCAGCTGCGCGAGAGCTTACATCGTGTCGATGAAGCTGCGAAGTTTGTCTGAGCGGCTTGGGTGTTTGAGTTTGCGCAGCGCCTTGGCCTCGATTTGGCGAATGCGCTCTCGGGTCACGTCAAATTGCTTGCCCACTTCTTCCAAGGTGTGATCGGTTGACATCTCGATACCAAAACGCATCCGCAACACCTTGGCCTCGCGCGGGGTCAGGCCGTCCAAAATGTCTTTGACGACATCGCGCAAACCCGCTTGCACGGCTGCGTCGGCAGGTGCCACGTTGGACGAGTCTTCAATGA
>JANOPN010000041.1:0-14035 GCA_031421855.1 Comamonadaceae bacterium | reverse complement strand
GGCAACACGTTTATATCTTTGTTTTGATTTCCTGCCTCTGACTTCAAGCTGTTCAATTGAGAGTCTATCGATTTTACTGTAGGATGCTGCGGCTCGTACCGTTGCAGCAACTCTTTCTTCTTCAACTCAAGCTCCAATCTGTTCCGCTCAAGGCCTGCGCTTCTTTCAAGAAGCGCTCGAATTTCACCGGTTATGTCAATAGATTTCTCTTGGTTTCGGAAAGAATTCAATCGTTTTTCCGCAGCCTCAAGATTGACCTTGAGCTGAGGAAGTTGTTCGCGCAAGAAAGTCAAACTCTTGTCTGCCTCCTCGCTGCGTCGCTCCAAATTCTGCTCCAAATACCCGTCTAAAACAGCATTGAGCATTCGAGCTGCAACATCAGGATCAACATCCGAAAATGTCAGTCGGAGCAGACCGCTTTGCCGACGTGTTTCGGCAACTGTCAGTGCCTCACCAAGCTGCTGTACTTTCGAAAATGTGCTGTCACGAACGACACTGAAGCGGGTTCCAGGACGACCCCTCATCTGGTCGACACCCAGGCTCAAAACCCCTTGCTTTGCACTCGATGTTTCTGTACCGGATCCTGCCAACAACTGGACACCCGCTTCGTCTGTGAGCTCCCACTTTCCCCGATCTCCGAAAACGAGCATCATTTTTCGACCAAGCAACTCATTTGGAACCACGAAGTTATTCAGCGAAACAAACTCTCCGCCCCAAGAATATCGGCCAAGTCCGAGAAAGGGCTCGGCAAGTCCGGTCGCAGTGCTACGCGCCAACCTTGACGAGATCAACTTGCCAAACACAGGAAATCCGCTTGCTAGCACCACCGTCGTGTGCGCGCGCTCACTCTCAACAGCCCTACCCAGCACATTTCGACTACGAACAATTTCAACTTCGCCTTGAACTGGGCTTTGCTGCACATCAAGCGCCTTCGCTACAGCACTCAACGCACCTAAACTTGATCCCTTTTTCTCCTCGACTTGAACGAGGGCATCTGCTACGTAGACTGGAGTCGCTGATATGGCGTACAAAAATACCGACGCAAATATAGTTCCCGCGACGACAATAAAATGCCACCTGTAGTGAACCAGATTTTCAACTAAATCAACAAATGAAAACCCAGTTTCGTCTTTGTGATTTCTCCCATTTCCACTGCTGTCGCTGCCGACAGTGTCATTGGATGTTTCTTTTATCATTATTTAAACTTCTGAATCCTGATATTTTCGTTGCAAACCGACTCAATTTCCGGTCAGAGTCCGCAAGGCGGAGCCGCTCGAGAGGACGGGCAACAATTGCGCTATTACTCGACCAACTCGCGTGAGATTGGTGGGATTCACATAGATGATATCTCGAGGACGAATTTCGAATCGATCGGCCAAAATCAGTGCGGTCGGGTCAAGGGCGTCCAATTTGTACACCACAGCCCCCTCTTCGGAAGAGTCGGGCCGGATGACAAAAATTTCACCCGCATTACTGGATATCGGATTGGGTCCACCAGAATCACTGATGACTTCGGCCAGACTCACCTTGCCATACCTCAACTGCTGTGATTTTGGTGACGTCAACTCCCCTAGCACAAAGACCTTGCGACTGAGCCGGTCGGGTATCGTCAACACATCTCCATTCTCTAAGGCGATGTTCATTTTTGCATCGCCTCCGAAATAGATCCGATTCAAGTTTAAGACGTAATTTCGCCCACCGCGAGCCAGAAGTGCTTGGGACAGATCCGCCTCAACACCTGGACCGCCCACGCTTCCGATTGCATCAGTAATTCGCATCGGAACGTCTGTGATTGGCAGCACGCCTGGCGTGCGAACCTCACCCGCAACGAGCACTCGCTTGCTGCGGTAGGAGACTACACTCACTTCAACTTGCGGATCCTTAATGAATTTTGACAAGGACCGTGCCATATTGGAGCGAAATTGCGACGCCGTCAATCCGCTGGCAGGTTGGACTCCGACTAATGGAAAGAAAACCTGCCCGTTTTCGTCGACCACTCGTCCCGACGATGGAGATGCCGCGCTACCGCCACTCGCTTGCTGCGTCGTACTCAAATCAGGATGACCCCAAACATCGACCCGAAGGATGTCCTGCGGCCCCAATCGATATCCAACCTCAGAGGTGTTTTTCGAATCAGCGGGTGGCAACGTGACCATTGCACTATCTGTCAACGTCGCAGGCATCGATGCGACGGTAATAGGAATCACCTTGAACTTGACCGGTGCAACAGAGTCTGGGGCGACGGGCGTGGATTGCGGCGCTCCAAAAAGCCATTTGGACGCGCTTTGCTGTCCACCACCCACGAACATTCCAGGCGGCGCGGCGCATCCTGAGGTGAGCACTAGCACGCTTAGAATTATTGAAGTAATGAGTCTCAACTGACCATCCCTAATTTAATTAACTTATCAGCCCACTGCTTTGCCGATTTCTCAATCGCTTGCAGCCCTGAAGTATATTGCTCTGGAGTACCTCGATACGGGTCGGAAATATCCCCCTCGTCCCAATGCCCGAACAATTTTACCTGACCAATTCGTGTCGGAATCATTTGCACAACACTTTTGACATGATGCCTCTCCATACACAAGATGAGATCAAACTTTCTCAGCATTTGTGGCATGACTGGCTGCGCACGATGCAACTCAAGCAAGGACGCTTGACTTTCGCTTGCGAGAGCCTGCATGACTGGGTCGGCCCGATCACCAAACGACGCTTGCACACCAGCAGACTGGATTTCTACACCACGGCCAGCCAAGGCCTCGGTCAACAAAATTTGTGCAATTGGGCTGCGGCAAATGTTAGCTGTGCATACAACAAGAATGCAAGTCAACCCCTCGACTCCGAGTGACGCTCTCCACGTTTGGATTGCGAGTCCGACCGACTGCTTTTGCTACGCCGACGTGCTTTTGGATTGACGCTACCAGCGGGACGGAAAAACGCGCGGTGGATCTTAGGCCCCAACTGATGTCCTGCGACAAGCGCCAACACCATCACGTCGACAACAATGAACAGCCCTGCGTTGTCGACCGAACCTCCCGACCCACCATCTCCCAAAAGAAACACCGTGGCAAAGAGTCCAGTGAGCCCTATGACAAGAAACGCAAGGGCGTAACCCCATCTCAGCCGATCTGAGCGGTACAACTGTGTCACAGCGATTCTCCTAAAATTCATTGATAGCCAGCTCCTCTACCGAGCATGACCTAGATGCGACGCCAGAACCCACCATCCCCAGCTCCGACCGAGATCCGCCAGCGGCCGATGATAGTCGAAGTACCAAGAAACAACTGCCAACTTGTACCGAAAACTGGGCTTTTCTGAGCAGGTTTATGAGCACTTAACCCGCATCGAAGTCAATTCAACTCCGGGCTCGACCACCAGCTCAGAATTACCTGAGCATCAGGACAGTTTCGCCAAGACTTTGCGTACGCGGCGACCGGAGGTTTCGGTGACCACAAGCGCCCAGTCGCCAACCTGAACTTGCTCCCCGAGAACCGGTATGCGACCGGCGAGTGCGCCAACCAGTCCGGCGACAGTCGAGTAGCGACCCAGACGTTCGTCGGTTAATTCGGCAAGCTTCAAAAGCGCCTTGAGGTCGTTGATCGGCATGCCTCCATCGATTGTCCAACTCGCTTTCATGTTCGAAGCCTGAACCGATGGCGCACCATCAAGCGACGTCAGCGCACCCGTGATCGCGTCCAAAAAGTCGCGCGCGTTCACTGTTCCCTGCACGACACCGTATTCGTCGACCACAAAAATCATGTCGACATCGCGGTCGCGAAACTTGGAGACAAGCTCTAGGCCACTGATGGTTTCGGGCGCAAAGATTGCTGCCAACGCGATGTCGCCCACCTGCTGTGATCGGTCACTGACTTGAAGCAATTGGCGAAGACTGACGACACCGAGAACGTTGTCGAGGCCACCTTGACACACGGGATACCACCCTATGAATTCAATCCTGGCGACACCATGGCTCGGCCGACTCAATACCGCGATTGCTTCGTCTATGGTGAGTGTTCCATCCAACCACTCGACATCCACCCTTGGCACCATCAAAGACGAAAGGTCGCGATCATCAAGGTGAAACAGGTTTCGAACCATTTGATGCTCGTTAGCGTCGATCACGCCTGCATCCACGCCCTCTTTGAGGCTGGCTTGTATTTCGTCTTCTGTTACGTCTCTGGCTGCGTTAACGTCTACCCTTAATAGTTTGAGTATTTTTGAAGTACTTCCCGAGAGCAGCCTCACAAATGGCTTCGCCACAATCGCTAGCAGAGCCATTGGGCGTGAAATCCACTTTGCGACGATTTCTGGGAACATTTGACCGATGCGCTTGGGCACTAGCTCGCCAAAAATGATTGTGGTGAAAGTGATGAGGACCACCACAATCGCAGTTGCGCTGAAATTTGCTGCTTTTGTTGTGACGCCCAGCGTGCCTAGCCATTGCGCTAAATTGTCACTGAACGCGGCCTCACCGACAATGCCATTCAACATGCCGATGGATGTGATACCGATTTGAACCGTACTCAGAAATTGGGTGGGAGAATCCATCAATTCGATGGCTTTGGTTGCGCCCAAGTCGCCCGACTCGCTCATGGCAATCAAGCGGGTGCGTCTTGACGCCGAGATGGCCATCTCGCTCATGGCGAACACGCCATTGAGCAGGGTTAAAACGATGATGAGGATGACATCCATGGGCAGCAAACTAACGTGCGCGGTGACGCTCTGAGGAACAGATGGCAGTGTATGTGATTGGCGATGTTCAGGGCTGCGACGAGGCGTTGGACCGGCTGCTTCAACAAGTTGGGTTCAACCCGGGTGTTGACACCGCTTTTTTCTTGGGCGATCTCGTCAACCGTGGCCCGAGCTCTGAAGCGGTCGTCCGTCGCATCATTCAACTCGGGAGCAGCGCGCGATGCGTGCTCGGGAATCACGACTTGCATGCACTCGCGGTATTTCATGGACTTCGTCAACTCGCCGATGGTGACACGATTGGCGACTTGATTCGTGCGAGCGACGCACCACAGCTTTTTGGCTGGCTCGCCGACCTTCCTATGGTCATGCATGAGCACAACACGCTCATGGTCCATGCAGGCGTACTGCCGCAGTGGAGCTTATCAAAAATAATAGCAACAAATCGAATGTTTACGCAGACCAAGGGCAGAAAAGGCATCAGAAACATGCTGTCAAGCATGTTTAGCGATCATCCAAGGGCGTGGCGCGAAGATTTGGCTGAAGCGGACGCAGTACGCGTTGCCGTCAATGCGTTCACGCGGTTGCGATTTTGTGCGGCGGATGGCACGATGGATTTCGCCAGCAAAGGAGGACTTGACTGCGCGCCGCCAGGACACACCGCGTGGTTCGATGCGCCAGGACGCCTCAGCGCCACAGAGCGAATCGTGTTTGGGCATTGGTCGGCGTTGGGGCTGGTGATAAGAGACGATGTACTGTCGCTCGACACCGGTTGCGCATGGGGCGGACAACTGACCGCGGCCGAACTGCTACCCAATGGCGGCGTCGTCATTCATCAAGTTCAAGCCCGATGACGCCAAAGCGATGACTACAAAACAACGGTATCGGTAACCTCAGAGACCTGAACCGGCGCTGGTGCGGGCGTAACAAAGAGCGCCGCAACGCGTCGTTTGGGCCGAATGTTGCTGCTCACGCTCTTTTTGATGCCTGACTGCGGCGCATCCCACGCAGGCGTTGAAAGAGCTGCGCTCGGGGCAGCCGCTTCGTAGGGGGTGTTGAAAAACGGATCAACTGGCACTGAGCGGCGCTCGCGAGGTGCGCGCGGTGCTGACGTGAACGAATCTTGGCGTGCACTGGAGTCCGACTGACCCCAACTGCGACTGTTGTCTTCGTATCGGCGTGCGCTCGGCTCTCTGACCGCGCGGGACTCACCAAGCCTTACGGAGTTGAAATCAGATCCACTCTGACGACGGCGAGCGGCCTCGGGGTGCGGCTCAAACGCGACCAGATCGGCCTTTCGCTTGATCAGTTTTTCAATGTCGGCGAGGTTTCGCGCGTCCGAGCGCGAAACAAAACTAACCGCCAAGCCACTTGCGCCCGCACGGCCGGTTCGGCCGATCCGGTGAATGTAGTCTTCGGCGTTGAACGGCAAGTCGAAATTGATCACGCAGGGCATCGCCGGGATGTCGAGCCCACGCGCGGCGACATCGGTCGCTACCAAAATTTGTACTTCGCCTTTTTTGAACGAGTCAAGCGCTTTGAGGCGCTCGTCTTGGCTTTTGTCGCCATGCAATGCAGTCGTGACCAGGCCATCGCGTTCCAGCGAGCGTGCGAGACGGGCGCAGCCGAGTTTGCTGTTGACAAAAACGATCGCTTGGGTGACTCCTCGCTCTCGAACGATTTGGCAAACCGCTTGGCGCTTGTCATCATCTTCGACGCTCATGAATATTTGCTCAACCGTGCTGGCCGTCGAGTTGGGTCGGGCAACTTCGATGACGACCGGATCTTGCAGATAGCTCGAAGCGAGTCTCTTGATTTCAGGGCTGAAAGTCGCGCTGAACAGCAGTGTGGTTCGTTGTTTGGGCAAAAAACTCAAAATGCGTTGCAAATCGGGCAAAAACCCAATATCGAGCATGCGATCAGCCTCGTCGAGCACAACGTACTCGACTTGGTTCAACGCGACGTTTTTACTCTCGATGTGATCGAGCAACCGACCTGGTGTGGCAACCAAAACCTCAACGCCGGCGCGAACAGCGAGCGCCTGCGGCTTGATGTCAACTCCGCCGTAAACGACAGCGCTACGGAGTTGCGTGTATTTCGCGTACTTTGCAACCGCCGTGGCGACTTGATCTGCCAGCTCGCGCGTTGGCAACAAAACCAGGGCTCGAACCGGATGACGCGCTGGCGAAGTCGACGTGTTCTCGTGCTTGAGCATTCGTTGTAACAACGGCAGCGCAAAAGCGGCTGTTTTGCCTGTACCGGTTTGCGCAGCGCCCATGACATCCTTACCCAAAACCACCACCGGAATGGCTTGTGCTTGGATAGGCGTCATCGTCGCGTAGCCGAGCTCGGCGACGGCACGTTGAATCGGCTCAGAAAGAGGGAGCGACGCAAACAATTGCGAAGACTCAATGGCGGCGGTCAAGTCGACAGGCGCTTGTGAAACTGAAGTAGAAGTCATGTGGATTGCTTTAGGGACTCACGAGCGCAAGCAATGCGGCTCACCGGCGAAACGATTGACAGTTGCACCAATCGGGCAACACAAGGCGTCGCACCACAACGGCGCGACAGAACTGACTCACACCGTCGACGCTTCACAATCGGTAGCAGCTCAGACCCTGAAATCGCGGGCCCAGTCCCATTTTACCTGCGAATGATTTTCCAACGCAAAGCGAATGCGCTCAATCAAAGTTTCGCCACCGCGAACGTATCGCAAGCTCTTATCGACCCCCCCGAAAATCCGGTGTTGAACCAACGCTGTCGCTGAGCGCTTGTGCCGTGCGTGAAGCTGTCCGGGACAATTTGCCCGCCCGACGCTCGCTGAAGCGCGTCATCACCAATTTTTGCAGCCGCATTCATGGCCTCCTCCACATCGCCGGGCTCCAAAAACTTGGTTTGCTTTTGACGGTGATGCGCCCAAATACCCGCAAAGCAATCGGCTTGCAGCTCGACGCGAACACTCAGCGCGTTGCCATCCCGTTCGCTGATTTTCCGACGCATTTGATCGACTTTTGTGCTGATTCCCAACACATTTTGGACATGATGTCCGACCTCATGCGCAATGACGTAGGCCTGCGCGAAATCACCCGGCGCCCCGAGTTGTCGCCGCAGCGTGTCGTAAAACCCCAAGTCGATGTAAACCTTTTGATCGGCCGGGCAATAAAACGGCCCCATCGCGCTTTGCCCCTGTCCACAGCCGCCCGTATTGGTCGCGCCGCGAAAAAGCACCAATTTTGGATTCGGATACTTTTGGCCGTTGGCTTGAAACAGCTGGGTCCACACGTCTTCGTTTTGAGCGAGAACCGTTCCCACGAACGCGGCCATTTTGTCGTCAGCTGGCGGCCGCACAGCCGGTGCCGTTTGTGCTGGAGCCTGAAGCGACGTTTCGCCACCCGTCAAAAGGCCCAAAACAGTCATCGGGTTGATGCCAAACATCCACGCCGCGGCCATCGCAATCGCGATGGTGCCGATCCCAACACCGCGTCCGCCGCCCAAGCGCATGCCAGATCGCGCGCCATCGTTTTGGCCGCTGGAACCACCTCGCCGATCTTCGACGTTGTCAGACTGTCGTTCACCTTCCCATTTCATACAACTCCTAAGCATGAATACTTTAAAACTAACGAGAGCATGATGCGCTCGCCGACACGGTATCAGAGTGCAAATATTTCACAAATCGCCCGTCTCACACATGCGACAAATTCCGCAAAAACATGCCCAACTGCGGTAATCTCACCACACTCAAAAAACCTGCGCCTGACAGGTGAGTCCTTCGCCAACTAAGGGACCTGAAAATGATATACCTCCTATTAGCAACTGTCACTGCTTTCGTCGTCAGCCTCTGGATCATCTCCAGCGCCAAAGACGAGGACGCATGGGGCTTCGACACGACCCTGATCGGGGCGCAAAAATTTCACACCAAGCCGGTACCGCGCATTGGCGGTATCGTTATTTTCACTGCACTGGCCGTGTCAGCGCTATTTGTGTGGTGGCGAGGTCCTGCTGAGCTGCGCGATGTTGCGGCTCTCGTGCTTTGCGGCACCCCTGCCTTGATGATCGGTTTGCTAGAGGACCTAACCAAGCGGGTGTCGCCTCGAACCCGAATGATTGCAATCGCACTGTCTGCACTTCTGGCTTGGGGTACCTTGAACGTCACGATCAACCGGGTGGACATTTCTTGGGTTGATTCTGTCTTGGCTTACAGCGGACCCGCCTTGATACTCACCTTGTTCGCGGTTTCGGGGGTTGTCAACTCGATCAACATCATCGACGGATTTCATGGTCTGGCGTTGATGGTTTCGGCGCTGATGTTTGCGGCAGTCGGCTTCGTAGCCCACCAAGTCGGTGATTCGGTTGTGCTCACGACCTGCTTGAGTTCAATCGGCGCGCTGCTGGGGCTTTTCGTTTGGAACTATCCGAAGGGTCGGATTTTTCTCGGCGATGGGGGCGCATATTTTGTTGGATTCATGCTGGCGCAATGCGCGATCATGTTGTTCAATCGCAACGCGTCAGTCTCTCCGTGGTTCGCCATTTTGGTTCTCGCCTATCCAACCACCGAAACTTTGTTTTCGATCTACCGTAAGCGAATCGTCCGCAAACTATCGCCAATGCAGCCCGACCGCTCGCATTTTCACATGCTCGTATTCAGCCGGGTTGTGTCCCGCACCGGCGCGGACGGCACCACCGTCGACCGAGATTTGCGCAATGCTCGCACGTCGCCGTACCTTTGGCTTTTGACGACGATTTCCGTGATCCCGGCCGTTTTCTTCTACGACCAGCCGACTGTGCTCATGACATGCGTCGCGATCTTCGCCACGCTCTACATTTGGCTGTACTCGCGGATCGTCTCGTTTAAGTTGCCCGGCTTTTTGGGATTGAGCCGAGCACGTAGCTGATCAGGCCTTGGGTAACGTCACGCCGCGCTGGCCTTGGTATTTGCCGCCGCGGTCTGCGTAGCTGGTTTCGCAGACATCGTCAGCCTCGAAAAACAGCACCTGAGCGCAGCCCTCGCCTGCATAGATTTTTGCAGGCAACGGTGTCGTATTTGAGAACTCAAGCGTCACAAACCCCTCCCATTCGGGCTCAAACGGGGTCACGTTCACAATGATTCCGCAGCGTGCGTAGGTGCTTTTACCCAAGCAAATCGTGAGCACATTGCGCGGAATCCGAAAGTACTCAACGGTTCGAGCCAGAGCAAAGCTGTTCGGCGGGATGATGCAAGAGTCACCCTGCATGTCGACAAAACTCTTCTCATCAAAGTTCTTTGGATCCACAACCGTGCTGTGGATATTGGTAAATACCTTGAATTCAGGCGCGCAGCGAATGTCGTAGCCGTAGCTTGAAGTGCCGTAACTGATCACTTTTTTGCCGTCAATTTCGCGAACCTGCTTGGGCTCAAATGGCTCAATCATGCCGTGTTTTTCCGCGTACTCGCGGATGCGGCGGTCTGACAAAATACTCAATTGAAACTCCTGAATTTGAACTGATTCTAGGCCTGCGCAAAGCCGGCAATGTAGGTTCGCTTGATCGCACGATCGTCGGCCAACATCAACAACGCAAATAGCAAGGACTCGACGCCGTTGGCTTGGTTGGTGCGTCGCTCAAGAAGCGGCGTCGCCTTGGGGTCGATGACGACGAAATCTGCGTCTGTGCCCATTTGCAAGCTACCGATTTTGTCATCAAGCCCCAGGCAACGAGCCGCACCTAGCGTATGAAGCCACCACAAACGTTTGGCACTCAAAGTGGTGGGCATTTTGGATTGAACATGGCTGACGGTTGCCGCGCGAGCGACGGTGTAGGCCGCGCGCATGGTCGCAAACGGCGAAAAACTCATGCCACCTCCCACGTCGCTGGCCAAACCATGCGCAATACCCTGCGATTGCGCAGCGGCAAAGTCGAAATTGCCACTGCCTAAAAACTGGTTACTGGTTGGGCACACGGCTGCAGCAGCACCACACTCGCGCATCAACGCACGATCGGCATCGTCAAAGTGGATGCAGTGTGCGTAGATGCTGCGAGGCCGCAGCAGACCAAAGTCTCCGTAGGTGCCCAAATAGCTCGCAGAATCTGGAAAAAGTTCGCGCGCCCACGCGATTTCATCCAGGTTTTCGCTCACGTGCGACTGCACCCATACGCTGGGGTATTTAGCCCCTAGTTCACCAGCGCCGCGCAGTTGGTCAACGCTGCTGGTGCAAGCAAAACGCGGCGTGATCGCGTAGCCCAACCTGCCAACACCGTGCCAACGCCGGATGAGCGCCTCCGTGTCTGCCAGACCCTGATCGATATCGTCGCGCACGCCATCTGGACAATATCGATCCATTAAGCATTTGCCAACGATTGCGCGCATGTTGCGTTGCTGCGCGTGTGAAAACAAGGCCTCAACGCTGGCAACGTGTGAGCTACCAAAAATGAGCGGGGTTGTCACGCCATTGCGAACCAACTCAGCAACGAAAAAGTTCGCGGCTTCGTCGGCGTGGTTTTGATCCGCAAACTTGGCCTCTTGCGGGAACGTGTGCCGCTCGAGCCAGTCCAGCAGCCCGTCAGCCGGTGACGCGATCACATCAACTTGCGGCCCATGAATGTGCAAGTCAACAAAACCTGGCGCGAGGACGCAATTACCATGATCCACGACCGAAGCACCGCCAAATTCCCGAGCCGCATTTGCCCATGGTAAGACCGCTCTAACGACGGCCTTAGACACCACCAGCGCGGCATTCTCGTGCAGTAGCACTTCGTCACCAACGATTTGCAGCACCCGTCCACGGTGAATTTGGATGTCGTCACATGTCTGAGAAACCATGTCCTGAATGCTACTTGATGGTGCCCACAACACCCTCAACCAGCCAAGACATTTGAGCGATCTGCGGGTCTGAAAGCGCTTCGCCAGCACGAACAACGACATCACCTGAGTTGCTGCGAATGCCCAGTAATCCGCCTGAAAACGGTTTGAGCCGCCCAGCGGCAATGGATTGTTTTGCTAGATTGACTTCAGCTCGCGTGGCGCCATCAACCGCAGGTCCAAAGTGGGCCGCATCAACCATGCCGCTGCCGATGCCACCCCAAGTCACCGCCGAGCGCCAACTGCCAGCTAAAACGGCTTGCGCTCGCTCGGTGTAGTAGCGATCCCAGTGGTGCGTGACAGCAATCAATTGCGCTTGCGGGCCAAACGCGCTCATGTCAGAGTGGTAGCCAATCGCGTGCTTGCCGCGCTCTTGCGCTGCCGTCATGATTGCCGCGCTGCCGGTATGAAACGCCAACACATCAACGCCTTGATTCATCAAGCTCATGGCGGCTTCACGCTCTTTGGGCGGATTGAACCACTCATTGAGCCACACCACCCGCACAGTGGCCGCTTTGTTGACGCTGCGTGCGCCCAAAGTGAAGGCATTGATGCCCTGAACGACTTCGGGGATTGCAAACCCCGCGACGTAGCCCAAATTGGCGCTGGTTCTACCGGCAGCGATGCCGGCCAGATACCGCCCCTCGTAGTAGCGCGCATTGGCAATTGCGACATTCGCCGCGGTTTTGTAGCCGGTGATGGATTCAAACTTCACGTTTGGGTAGTCTCTTGCCACTTTCATCGTGGCCTCCATGTACCCAAAACTGGGCGTGACGATCAAATCAAAACCCTGATGGGCGAGATCGCGAATCACGCGCTCGGCGTCTGGGCCTTCGGCTACGTTTTCAACAAATGTTGTACTGACCTGTGATCCCAACGTGCGAACCACGGCCAAGCGGGCCACATCGTGTTGACGCGTCCAACCGGCTGGCGTGATCGGGCTGACGTAAACAAACCCGATTTTCACCTTCGCTGGCTGCGCGTGCGCGAGCGGCGAAAGGCAAAACAAGAAAAAAAGAGACAGGAAACGCGCTGCGGCCGCAATTGCGGCACAGAGGTTTTTGAGCATGGTTGACCTCGACATGACTTACATAAAGGGTTTGCCCACCCACTTGCACGGGCGGACAAAAAAACGCCTGCGGCAAGCGGCGCAGGCGTCTGGACGGTGATTTTAGTCTTTTTTAGCTTATTTTTGGCACTTGGTCACCGAATCCATTCACTTTGTTGCTATGTATTTAGTAGTAACTGCATTTTGCGTTCATCTGGCAAAAAGCTGGCTTTGATGCTGTTTGCTGCCAAGGCACGAACATCAGCCTCGTTGAGATCAAGTGCGTCAATGCACTGAGCAAAATTGGCTCCGACATAGCCGCCGAAGTAGGCGGGGTCGTCGCTGTTGACCGTCACCATCAACCCCAAGTCGAGCATGCGTTTGAGCGGGTGGTCGCGCAAATCACGCACGACACACAGTTTCAAGTTGCTCAATGGGCAAACCGTCAGCGGCATTTGGTCTGCAACCAACCTGGCGACCAATGCCTTGTCTTCAAGGCAACGCACGCCGTGATCAATGCGGTCTACTTTGAGAATATCGAGCGCCTGCCACATGTACGCTGGCGGGCCTTCTTCGCCCGCGTGCGCCACAACCCGCAAGCCAAGGGCACGACAACGATCGAACACACGGGCAAACTTCTCGGGCGGGTGCCCAAGCTCGCTTGAATCAAGCCCAACCCCGACAAATTTGTCGCGGTACGGCAGCGCTGCGTCCAGCGTGTCACTGGCCTGCGCCTCGCTCAAATGGCGCAAAAAACACATGATCAAGCTCGCACTCAGGCCAAAACGCTGCTCGGCATCGACACAAGCTCGGTTCAGTCCCTCGATCACGGTCGCGATATCGACACCGCGCTCGGTGTGGGTTTGTGGATCAAAAAACAACTCCGCATGGACAACGCCATCGGCATGGGCCCGTTCAAAGTACGCCGTCGCCATGTCGTAAAAATCGTCTTGCTTGATGAGCACCGATGCGCCAGCGTAATAAATGTCGAGAAAACTCTGCAAGTCAGTGAATGCATAGGCTTGGCGCAAGGTTTCAACATCCGGGTAGCGCAAAGCAATGCCGTTTCGCTTGGCAAGCTTGAAAATCAGCTCAGGCTCCAGACTGCCTTCAATGTGCAAATGCAGCTCGGCTTTCGGCAGCCGGGCCGCTAATGCGATCAATTCAGGCTTCGATGGGTTGGGCGGTAAGTTCGGTGGTGACATGCGCAATTGTCCACTCATGCGGTCACTCCGGTCTTGACACCCAGTCGCGACAAATAGCGTCGATAGGCCGCGCTGACTCGGTCCAACGGGCCATGCAATTCTCCGGTCGTCAATGGCAACGGTTTTGGCGTTTGTGACTCAACAATGACGCGGTCTTGCCGAAAAATCTCATCTTGAAACGCCACAATTTGCGATGCCGCCAGACCTGTGTCGGTGTTTGCCATGCGAAACCAAACCGTGCTGACGTCGCGTGATTGCGGG
>JANOPN010000040.1:0-12431 GCA_031421855.1 Comamonadaceae bacterium | reverse complement strand
ATCGCCCACCAGCTGCACCTTTTTGGCCAATCGGTCGGTCAGGATTTTCCAACCCTCCCAGTCGCCTTCATGCATGCCGTCCTCAATGCTGATGATGGGGTATTTGTCGACCCAGGTGGCCAAAACGTTGGTCCACTCTTCGCTGGTGAGGCTCAGGCCTTCGGCCTCCAAGTGGTACTTGCCGTCTTTGTAGAACTCACTGGCCGCGCAATCGAGGCCAAGGGCAATTTGCTCGCCCGCCACAAAACCCGCTTTGTCAATGGCTTCCAAAATCAGTTGAATGGCCGCTTCGTGGTTGGGCACATTGGGTGCAAAGCCGCCCTCGTCGCCCACCGCCACGCTCATGCCCTTGTCGTGCAAAATTTTCTTGAGCGCATGAAACACCTCGGCGCCGTAGCGCAGGGCTTCGCGGAAATTGGGTGCGCCGACAGGAATGATCATCAACTCTTGCAGGTCAAGGTTGTTGTTGGCATGCGCCCCGCCGATGATGACGTTCATCATGGGAACCGGCATTTGGGTGGCCGCCATGCCGCCAAAGTAGCGGTACAAGGGCAGGCCCGATTCTTCAGCCGCAGCGCGCGCCACAGCCATGCTCACAGCCAGCATCGCATTGGCACCCAGGCGCGACTTGTTGTCGGTTCCGTCAAGGTCGATGAGGGTGCGATCCAAAAATGCTTGCTCGGAAGCATCCAAGCCCAAAACGGCCTCGGATATTTCGGTGTTGATGTGCTCAACGGCCTTCAAGACACCCTTGCCCAAATACCGCTTGGGGTCGCCGTCGCGCAGCTCAATGGCCTCGCGCGATCCGGTTGACGCGCCAGAAGGCACGGCGGCACGGCCCATGGTGCCGCTCTCCAACAGCACGTCGCACTCAACGGTGGGGTTGCCCCGCGAGTCCAAAATTTCACGGCCTACGATGTCGACGATTGCACTCATGGGGTTCTCAAAACGGTTGGGGTTGACGGGGGTAGTTTGGTTCAATGATAGGCGACTGCTGGGTCGTCAAACGCCCTCAACCATCACCATGCGCATCACGCCTGCGCCTTGACGCAGGCTGATGGCGTGTTGGTAGGTTTCGCTGGTGTAGAAGGCTTTGGCTTTCGCCGTGCCCTCGAAGCCCAGCACCACCATGCGGCTGGGTTGCCATGGGCCCTCCAAGACCTCGATCGCGCCGCCGCGAACGAGGACTTCTGCGCCGTGCTCTTGCATGGCTTGGGTCGACCATTCGCGGTATTTGATCATTTGGTCAAGATTGGTGACGGTGAGGTCGGCAATGATGTAGGCGCGTGGCATGGTGATGGGCTTTCAGGCTGAGAAATTAAGTTCTAGCAAGGGGCGGCTTTTGACGGCGCGGTCGAGTTCGACGAGCGACTCCAAGAGTGATTTCATGTGCTTCAACGGCACGGCGTTTGGGCCGTCGCTGTGGGCATTGGCGGGGTCAGGGTGGGTTTCCATGAAGAGGCCCGCCACGCCTGCAGCCACACCTGCACGCGCCAACACGGGCACCATCTCGCGCGCGCCGCCGCTGCTGGTGCCTTGCCCGCCGGGCTTTTGCACCGAATGCGTCACGTCAAACACGACGGGTGCCTGAGTGGCTCGCATCTCCGCAAGTGAGGTCATGTCGGCCACCAAGTTGTTGTAGCCAAAGCTCACGCCGCGCTCGCAGGCCATGAATCGGTCTTCGCTCAGGCCCGCCTCACGCGCTGCAGTGCGGGCTTTGTCGATGACGTTCTTCATGTCCCAGGGGGCCAAAAACTGGCCTTTTTTGATGTTCACTGGCTTGCCCGACTGGGCCACCGCGCGAATGAAGTCGGTTTGGCGGCACAAAAAAGCCGGGGTTTGCAAGACATCGACGACCGCGGCGACATCGGCGACTTGGTCAACTTCGTGAACGTCGGTCAAAACTGGCAAGCCCAACTGACTCCTCACCTCGCTGAGGATCTTCAACCCAGCTTCCAAGCCGACGCCGCGACGGGTCGTGCCGGATGATCGATTGGCTTTGTCAAACGAGCCCTTGTAAATCAGTGGGATGCCCAGCGCGGTGCAGCATTCTTTGAGCGTGCCAGCGGTATCGATGGACATTTGCAGCCCTTCAATGGAGCATGTGCCCGCGATCAGAAAAAACGGCTGGTCTAGTCCGGCGGTGAAATGGCAGAGTTGCATTTTGTGGGGTCTATAGCAAGAGCAAGTGATCGGCGTTTGCGCCATGTACCGACGACAGTGCGATGCGATGGTCGAGCGTGGCCAAGGTTGCATCGTGTTTTACCGCGAGTGCTAGCAAGTAGGCATCCGTGATTTGGTTGTGGCCCGCGATGCGAGTCCAGTTGACGCTCGAATCCTTGCGCAGCGATATGTCGGCAGGCCAAAACTCGTGGTCAAGGCTTGCACAGGCACCAGCCAATGCGGTTTGGATCTGCACAAAGCTGAGTTGTCCCAAAAAATAGCGCGGCATGCCCAAAATGCGGAACACCGCGTTTTCCGTGAGTGGGCAGGTGGCAACGCGAAGACCGGGTCGCTTCATCAGTTGAAGCGCGCTCGGGTGGTGCATGTGCCGAGCATCCAAGTAGGCCAGCCAAACGTTCACGTCAAGCAGCAAGCGGCGCGCCGCCATCAAATGCCCTCTTCGTCCATTAATTGGTAAACCATCTCGCTGGTCACCACACTGCCATCAGCTGGGATGAGCACGTACGGGTGGGTATTGGCGACCTTGGGCAGGGTGATTTGTGGGCTTGACATCAAACCGCGTCGCAAGATTTCACTGGTTTTGGCACCGAGCGAGGTTTTGTCGCGCCGAGCCAGCTGTTGTACGGCCAAAAACACATCGTCGTCGATTGCAAGGGTGGTTCTCATGATTCGATTTTAATTCAAACGCATCAAAACTTCACATTGATGCGTTTGTGTCTAGCTGTGTTTTCTTCCTGCCGAACTTGTTTTGTGCGCCAGCGCCGCTGCAATGTAGGCGTTAAATAGCGGATGTCCGTCCCAAGGCGTGCTCTTGAATTCGGGGTGAAACTGCACGCCCACGAACCACGGGTGTGCGCTTTGCGGCAACTCCACGATCTCCGTCAGTTTGTCGGTTTGGGTGATGGCTGAGATCACCAAACCCGCCGATTGGATGCTATCCAGGTAGTTCACGTTGGCTTCGAAGCGGTGGCGGTGGCGCTCGCTCACCACGTCGCCGTAGATGCTGTGAGCCACCGTGCCTTTGACCACGTCGGAGCTTTGCGCGCCTTTGCGCATGGTGCCGCCCAAGTTGGAGCTGGCGTCGCGGGTTTGGACGCTGCCGTCTGAGTCGGTCCACTCGTCAATCAATGCGATGACTGGGTGAGGTGTTTTCGGGTCGAACTCGGTAGAGTTGGCCCCAGCCAGACCGGCCACGTTGCGCGCAAATTCGATGGTGGCCACTTGCATGCCCAAGCAAATGCCCAAGTAAGGGATTTTTTGCTCGCGGGCGAACCGCACGGCTTCAATCTTGCCCTCAATGCCACGCTCACCAAAGCCGCCAGGCACCAATATCGCGTCAAACTTAGCCAGTTGCGAGGCGTTTTCGGCGGTAAACGACTCAGAGTCCACGTACTCGATGTTGACCCGTGCCGCGTTTTTCAGCCCGGCGTGGCGAAGCGCTTCGTTGAGTGACTTGTAGCTGTCGGAGTAGTCAATGTATTTGCCCACCATCCCAACGGTTACTTCGAACTTCGGGTTTTGCGTCGCGATGACGAGGTCGTCCCAGCGGCGCAAATCAGCCGGGCGGACATTGAGGCCGAGCTTGTCGCAAATCAGTGCGTCCAAACCTTGCTCGTGCAGCATGCGCGGCACTTGGTAGATGACCTCGGCGTCCCACACCGAGATGACCCCCCAGGCCGGCACATTGGTGAACATGCTGATTTTGTCCATCTCCTCGGGCGGCACGCGGCGGTCTGCTCGGCACAGCAATGCGTCTGGCTGAATGCCGATTTCACGCATTTTTTGCACCGTGTGCTGCGTGGGCTTGGTTTTGAGCTCGCCCGCAGCCTTGAGCCAAGGCACGTAGGTCAAATGCACGTATGCGCACGACTTCGGAGGCAAGCGCAAGCTCATTTGGCGAGCGGCTTCCATGAAGGGCAAGCTTTCAATGTCGCCAACGGTGCCGCCGACTTCGCAAATCGCCACATCCACGGCCTGCGGCGTGCCTTGGCCCGCGCCGCGCTTGATGAAGTCTTGGATCTCGTTGGTCACGTGCGGAATTACCTGCACGGTCTTGCCCAAATAGTCGCCACGACGCTCTTTTTCAAGGACGGACTGATAAATCTGGCCCGTGGTGAAGTTGTTGGCGCGGCTCATGCGCGTTTCAATGAAACGCTCGTAGTGGCCCAAATCGAGATCAGTTTCAGCGCCGTCTTCGGTGACGAACACCTCACCGTGCTGAAACGGCGACATCGTGCCAGGGTCGATGTTGAGGTAGGGGTCGAGCTTGATGAGGGTGACTTTGAGGCCGCGCGATTCTAAAATTGCGGCCAACGACGCTGAAGCGATGCCTTTGCCAAGGCTGCTCACCACGCCGCCAGTGACGAAGATGTACTTGGTCATGGGATCTCTTGCGGTTTGAAAGGTTGAGTTTACCTTGGGTGGTACGCTGAACGCCTTGTTGTCTTGCGAGCGTGCCGTGAAAACCACCAAAAAAATACCCATCCCTAGCGCCGCTCAACTGCGGGGCATCGCCAAACTTGCCACCCAAGCCACGGTGAGCGTGTCTCGCATTGCAGAAGGCGTTCACCAATCGGTTTGGGGCAGCATGGGCGTGCCAGGCGGCAAAGAGCCCGGCCAAACCCGCGGACTGACGGGTTTGATTTACCAAAGCGTGCGCGGCGTGACGCAACTCGTCGGCGCGGGTGCTGACAAGCTTTTGGGCGCGCTGGAGCCTGTGATGGCACTGGTTGATGAGCAAGATGCCGACTCAAACGTGCAAGTTGCGATTTTGGCCGCGTTAAACGGCGTGATGGGCGATCAACTGGCCGCTGACAACAACCCGCTGGCCACGACATTTGGGCTGCGTTTTCAGGGCCAGCTCGTCGCAACCGGTTTGATGCCCAAGGCAGATGCGGTGAGCGGCAAAATCGTCGTGCTCATTCACGGCCTGTGCATGAACGATTTGCAATGGGCCGATGCGGGGCCGTCGCCGAACGACCTGGGCGCGGCATTGGCTAAAGACAGCGGCTTCACACCGGTTTACGCCCGCTACAACACGGGGCTGCATACCTCTGAAAACGGTTCATTGTTTGCCGCGCAAATCAGCGAGATGGTCGAGCACTGGCCTGTGCCCGTGACCGAGATCGCCGTTGTTGCGCACAGCATGGGCGGTTTGGTGACCCGAAGCGCCATTCAGTGCGCAACAGATGCTGACGCGCCTTGGCTCGGGTCGCTCAAAAAGGTGGTTTTCTTGGGCACGCCCCACCACGGCGCACCGCTGGAGCAGGCCGGCAGTTGGGTTGACGTCATTTTGGGTGTGAGCGCTTACAGCCGACCATTCAAGCGGCTCGCGCAGCTGCGCAGCTCAGGCATCACTGACTTGCGACATGGCCATGTGCTGGCGAGCGATTGGCAAGGCCGGGGCCGTTTTGAACGCGCAGGAGATCAGCGCACCCACGTCGCTTTGCCGCGCCAAATCGCGTGCTTCACGGTTGGCGCAACGCTTGCCGCACCGCGTGGTGTCGTGGCTGAACGCTTGTTGGGCGACGGTTTGGTGCCACTCAACAGCGCTTTGGGCAAGCATGACGAGCCCCAGCGCTGCCTGGCCTTTGCCAAGTCGCACCAATTCATCGCGTTTAAAACCGGTCACATTGAGATGCTGCACAGCGTCGCGGTGCGAACTCAGGTTTTGGCTTGGCTTGCCAGCACCGACTGAACGTAGACCAGCAGCCCATTGCAGGCATCTTCAACCAAGTCCAGCACGTGGGCAAAGTCAGCTGCGTTACCGTCATACGGATCGGGCACGACGGTTGCCTCTGAGGTCTGGCAAAACTCGACCAATCGGCGAATTTGGGGTCTTTCTAGCTCAGGGTAGGCGCGGTGAGCGCGTTCCCAACGCTGCTCAGTAAGGGCCAAATTGTCCCAATCCATGGCGAGAATCAAGTCGAAATCGCGAAAATCACTGGCAGCAATTGACCGTGCACGTTGGTCGCTCAGGTCGTAGCCTCGTTTGGCGGCGTGTGCCATGGATCGGCCATCGGGCTGTTCGCCGGGGTGGTAGTTGTGTGTGCCGGCTGAGTCAACCCGCACCGCGTCGCTCAAACCCGCTGCGGCAAGCTTGGCTGCCATCACCCCGTGGGCGGTTGGGCTGCGACAAATGTTACCCATGCAGACCATCAGGATGCTGAGTTTGGCGCGGTCGGGCGGCGAAAGGCTTGGCATATTGATCGTCATGGATTCAATCGCTGACCTGCAAGTTCAACCAGTCAAGCATCGGAGAAACCGCGACTTTCAGCCCTTTGTAGTCCAACACCGCGTCGCTCATGGAGCGCAAACTGTTTCGCAAAGCGGCTGCATGCGCGGGCGATTTCACCGCGTCAACCAGCGGCTCCATCATCACCCGAATGGTGAAAATTGCCAACCCCGTGGGCTGCAGCTGTGCGCTAAGCACCGGAAACAAGGTTTGGCGCTCGCTTCGCACAAAGCAGGCGTGGGCAAACTGCGCCGAGTCGCTGACCGACGGCCACACCCGCGCTGGGTGGCGTTTGGGATGGGCATCAAACCGAGGGCTTGGCGTGATGGTCCACACCCAGCGTTGCCAATGCTGGCCGCTGGTCGCGAGTTTGACGAGCGCGTCATTGGCTTGGAGCAAGAGTGCGTTGTCAGCCACAGGCCTATGAATGGCGGCCAAACTGAGTCCGATTTTCTCTTCGGGTGCCCAATGTGAGGGGCAGGTGACGCACATCAACGGCACGGCTGCGGTGCGGCCGTCCAACACGGCAAAGTCTTGTTCAACGGCCTCGGAGATGCTTTTGGCGAGCGATTTAAGGTCAATTACGCCATTGGTCTCCGATTCTATTGAGTTTGTTGCTATTGATTTAGGAGTAATTCCATCGGCTCGCATTTGCGCCAAGATGGCGTTTAATGCCGCCCTGGCCGTCTCAACGTCAAAACCCGGCGCGGTCAAGTAGCTGCTGTCGTGTTGCAAAGCCCGCGCTTTTTCAAGGCGGAGCTGACCGCCTGGTCCAAGCACGTCGAAGTGCCGCTCGCCCACAGCCATTCTCTGCAAACCAGGCTGCATGGCGAAGGGTGCTTTGAGTTGGCTGAGGTCAATCATGCTATAAAAAATGGTAGCAGAAAACCCAATGAATCCGGTGACCAAGTGCCAATATGCCACCTGAATGACGTAAAAAAGGCTCCTGAGGAGCCTTTTTAGGTTGGCAGCGGATTGGTCGCTTACACGCGTCGGCGGTATTCGTTGGTGCGGGTGTCGAGTTCGACGACATCGTCTTGGTCCACAAACGCGGGGACTGAGATCTCAAAGCCGGTCGCGAGTTTGGCGGGCTTCATCACTTTGCCTGAGGTGTCGCCTTTGGCTGCTGGCTCGGTCCAGGTGATTTTGCGCTGAATTGACGTGGGCAGCTCGACCGAGATGGCTTTGCCGTCGTAAAACACGACTTCGGCGGTCATGCCTTCTTCGAGGTAGTTCATGGCGTCGCCCATGTTTTCGCTCTCGATTTCGTACTGGTTGTACTCGGTATCCATCCAAACGTACATGGGGTCGCCAAAGTACGAATAAGTGCAGTCTTTCTTTTCAAGAATGACTTGATCCATTTTGTCGTCGGCACGAAACACGACTTCGGTTCCGAAGTTGTTGAGCAAGCTTTTCATTTTCATGCGAACGGTCGCAGCGCCGCGTCCGCCACGGGCGTATTCGGTTTTGAGGACGACCATGGGGTCTTTGCCCTGCATGATGACGTTACCGGCGCGGATTTCTTGAGCGATTTTCATGATGATTGTGGAAGATCTTGCGGGGCCCGTGTCGGCTTTTGAGCTTTTGCGGGCATTGAGGGGTTGCGCGACGGTTGCCAACAAAGGCGTTCATGCGCGGGTGCTCAGCGCCAACCGAGAGGCTTTTACTGAGCAAAGCCTTTGATTTACTGCGTTTTTGGTTGACAAAGGCAAGCAAATTGTCAACCAGGCTCGGCTGACTGGCCAAAGTGTTTCGCGCTTGCTTTGCTTGGCGCGCCCACGAAGCCCAGTCGATTGGCGGGATCGGCGCGCCTGCGTCAACACTGCACCATGCGCGGTGCGCGGCAATTGAGTTGGGGCTTGCTTGAGTGGTCGTCAAAAATGCGGCCAGCTTGGCATGGTGCGCGTTGTCGTCTTGCGGGTAGATGTGCCAAAGCATGGGTTTGCCCGCCCAAATGGCGCGAATCAGCGAGTCTTCGCCCCGAACGCAGTTGAAGTCACAAGCCCACAAGAGGTGGTCGTAGTCAAGCTGGGTGAGCGTGGGTAAGTATGATATGAATAGCATCGAACCCAATGAATTCGGTGACCAAGGGTCAATATCTCTCGAAATTGTCGCTCTTTGAAGCGCGGCATGAACCGCGTGAGTTGGGCGACCCGCGCAGACGAGCAGTCGGGTGCAAATGCCGTCTGCGCCTTTGCTGAGCTCGAACAACCATTGCGCCAGTGGCGCAGGCTCGTAGCAAAACAAGCTCATCAAGCGCTCGTTTGGAGCGACGCTGGGTTGGTCAATCGAGTTTAGCCAAGCGTCTCGATCGAAATGCGCTTGCCTGGCTTCTAGGTCTGGCTCGCGAAGCAAGCCGCCTGTGGTGGGGGTGAATCCGGGGTAAAAAAACGTCTTCGTCATGCCACAGCCGGGTCCGCTGAGCTGGGGTGAGGGGAGCAAATGATTGCGAGTGACAAAGTCCTCAGCGCTCAGATACTCCAAATTGATCCAAACGGAGTCCACTGACGTGTTTTTTGTGTCAAATTCGACCTTGGTCACCGAATTCATTCGCATGGCTGCTATGAAATCAGGATGCGCGTCGCAGCCAAACGCCTCAATGACGACGTCTCCCGGTGCGGCTGAACCTGCCAATGGCCAGTCAAAAACCCCGACACCCGGGCACCCCGCTGGAGCCAACCAAGCCAGCGCGGACGCGTCGTCAAGCCACAACCGAACGCGCTGGTTGCTCTCAGCAAGCTGCGAAGCCAGTCGCCAGCAAACGCCGACATCGCCAAAGTTGTCGATCACGCGGCAAAAAATGTCCCAAGTCAACGCGGGCCGGGCGATTTGCGAGTCGATTGGTTGCACTGAGAGCGGGGTTGACATGGACAAAATGGGTGGGTTTGACCGATTGTCAACGCGCTAGCGCAAGTTGAAACTGATGCAGACAAATCATGACAACACGGCGAAAGGACTGAGTATGGGCACGATCTGGATCGTTTTGGGGTTGTTGGCGGCGGCTTTACTCTTGGTTGTCATTTTGGCGTTTACCAAGCCCGACAGCTACACCGTTGAGCGCCGCACAAGCATCCAAGCCAAGGCCGACGATGTTTACGCTTTGATGATTGACTTTCGACAGTGGCCCAAATGGTCGCCTTGGGAGCACCTTGATCCGGCGATGACGCGAACCCACGAAGGCCCGCAAAGCGGTGTCGGCTCGGTTTACTCGTGGACTGGCAACAGCAAAGTCGGGGCAGGGCGCATGGAGATCGTAAGCGCCGTTTCGCCACAGCGAATCGACATCAAACTCGACTTCTTGCGGCCGTTCAAGGCTCAAAACTCAACCGCCTATTCGCTCAAGTCAAATGGCGATGCCACGGAAGTCGTTTGGACGATGACGGGGCCCATGCTGTTCATCAGCAAATTGATGAGTGTTTTCATGAGCATGGACAAAATGATCGGCAAGGACTTTGAGTTGGGCCTGCGCCAGCTCAAGGCACAGGTGGAAGGTCCGGCGCGATGAGTCACTGGCCCGCGTTTCGCCGCGCCTGGCGCAGCGTGTACAAATAAAGGCCTTCGACTTTTTCGCGTGCCCACGGCGTTTTTCGCAAAAATTTGAGGCTTGAGGCGACGCTGGGCTCAAAGGTGAAGCAGCGCACGGGTATTCGGGCTCCCAACTCGTCCCAGCCGTAGTGTTCGGCCAAACGGGTGACGATGACCTCCAGCGTGAGGCCATGCAGCGGGTTTTTGGCTTGATGGGCCTGTGCGGACTCTTCGGTGGACATGGGTTGATTTTGGCAGAAGCGGTGGTGCGTCGCAGGCACAATCTGAGCATGTCAACTGACGCCAACGATCTCACGCCAGAGGCTGAAGCCAAGCCGGCACATGCGCCAGCGCATCCGCCAGCGCATCCGCCAGAACTATTGGCCCAAGTAGCGGGTCTGCCCGATCTGCCGGGGGTCTACCGCTACTTTGATGCCCAAGGCGGCGTGCTGTACGTTGGCAAAGCGCGCAAGCTCAAACGCCGCGTCATCACCTATTTTCAGCGCAACCACGACGGCACCCGAATTGGCCACATGGTCAGCAAAATCGTGCGAATGGAGACGACGGTGGTGCGCTCCGAGGCCGAGGCGCTGATTCTTGAAAACAACCTGATCAAGACGCTGAACCCGCAGTTCACCATTTTGTTTCGAGACGACAAGAGCTACCCCTACCTCAAGCTTAGCGCAACCACGACAGCCAACGCCAGCCAACCCGCCACCGGTGCGCAATTTGCGCGCATGACCTACTACCGGGGCTTGGTCGAGAAAAAGCACCGCTACTTTGGCCCGTACCCGAATGTGTGGGCGGTGAAAGAGTCAATTCAGTTGTTGCAAAAGGCGTTCCAGCTGCGCACCTGCGAAGACACGGTGTTTGCCAACCGCAGTCGACCTTGTTTGCTGTACCAAATCAAGCGGTGTAGCGGCCCTTGCGTGAACCACATCTCGCCTGAGGACTATGCTGCGGATGTCGCCAGCGCCGCTCGCTTCTTGAATGGCGACACCCAAGAGGTGTTGACCGAGCTTGAAACCCTCATGATGGCGCACGCCGACAAATTGGAGTTTGAGCGCGCTGCCGAAGTGCGCAACCAAATTGCGGCGCTGTCCAAGGTGTTGCATCAGCAAAGCATGGAGGGCAACAGCGCCGACGGCATGGACAAAGACGTGGACGTGCTCGCAGTCAAAGTGCAAGGGGGCCGGGCGTGTGTGACGCTTGCGATGGTGCGCGGCAGTCGGCATTTGGGCGATCGATCGTTTTTTCCGACCCATGTGGACGACGGCGCGCAGGTGCGCCACGCGCTCAAACCGGGCGACGAGGCGGCTATTGGGGTCAGTCCACCGTCAGAGGACGAGGTTGCGCACCAAGTGCTGCACGCGTTTGTGGCCCAGCATTACTTGGATTTGCGTCATCCGCCCGTGATTGTGTCCAGCCACAAGCTCGATGCCGAGTTGGTCGATGCCCTCACCGCTCAAAGCGGCGTGAAGTTGCACACCGTTCACCAACCCCGCGAGCAGCGCCGGGTTTGGCTGGAGATGGCCCAGAAAAACGCCGCCATTCAACTCACGCGTCTGCTCAGCGAAGAGGGCTCACAACAAGCCCGCACCCGCGCGCTGGTTGATGCCCTCGGACTTGAAACCCAAGACTTGAGCGCCATTCGGGTGGAGTGCTTTGACATCTCTCACACGGCGGGCGAGGCCACGCAGGCCAGCTGCGTGGTGTTTCAGGGCCACGCGATGCAAAGCAGCCAATATCGGCGCTACAAGATTGAAGGCATCACGCCCGGCGACGACTATGCGGCCATGCGCCAAGTGCTCACACGTCGCTACAGCAAATTGGCCGAAGCACTCAAGCAAGGTGACGACCAGTTGCCTGACTTGGTCTTGGTTGACGGCGGCAAGGGCCAAGTCAGCATGGCGCGAGGCGTGTTTGAAGAGTTGGGGCTTGACCTGAGTTTGATTGTTGGTGTCGAAAAAGGCGAGGGCCGCAAGGTTGGGCTTGAAGAGTTGGTGTTTGCCGATGGGCGCGACAAGGTCTATTTGGGTGCAGATTCGTCTGCACTGATGTTGGTGGCACAGATCCGCGACGAAGCGCACCGCTTTGCCATCACCGGCATGCGAGCGCAACGCGCCAAAACCCGAACTGGCCAAAGCCAGCTAGAAGACATCGCCGGCATTGGCCCCAAGCGCCGCGCCAATTTGCTCAAACGCTTTGGTGGTGTTCGCGCCATATCGAACGCCAGCGTGGAAGACATCGCGACCGTGGATGGTGTGTCCACGCAATTGGCTGAGGAGATTTATCGTGCGCTTCATTGATCGTGTTGGATTTGGTGTTGCCACCACGGCAGCCTTGCTGCTGGGCGGTTGCGGCACGGTGCAGTTTCGACCCGGCCCGGCTCAGCCACCGCCTTTGTCGCAGCCAGATTGGATCCGGTTTCCGCCGCCCGCAGCTTACCCGCCCGATGACGTGCCAAGCTCAGCTTTGTCGTCGATGC
>JANOPN010000039.1:0-46235 GCA_031421855.1 Comamonadaceae bacterium | reverse complement strand
CCGCCACCGCCACCCGCATCGTTGTTGGTGTTGTATGCATGTGCGCCGCGCACATCGATGAAGCCTGACCCAACCACATTGCGTGCACGGATGACAACGACTCCGCCGCCCGCAGCACCTGACGAACATTGCCCGGCACCGAGACCGCAGGCGTGAGCCAGGTTGGGATACGCAGGCGTGTTGTAAATCGCTCGATCAAACGTGTTGTTGTTGTTGCCGCCCGCTCCACCCCCACCGCCCAACATCGCCCGGTTGAATGCCAATACCCCTGCATAGCCAGCGCCCGGCCGACCACCTGAGTCAATCAGAGGTCGCTCCCAGGGCCGCCCCCCAATTCCACCCGCGCCGTAGTTCCCACCACCGCCGCCACCGGCGTTGCGCTGGTTGGTGGTGGACGGGTTGGCTCCGTCATTGCCGCCGCCGCCGGCATTGCCTGGCCCGCCTTTGCCGTACGAGCCACCCAAGTAGCCCAAGGTCACCGTCGCGCTGATCAAGACTGTGGCCGTGTTGGTGTTCAAAAATCCCCAACCGTTGGGCTTGATCGCCATGTGTACCGGCGTTCCGATGAAGCCCTCACCCTTCGTTCCGCCGTTATTGGTATCGGACGCCATCACGAACTCGAGGTCAGCCGAGTTGCTGGTCGCACCGCCCAAGCCCCGACCCAATCCACCTCTGAAACCCTTGCCAGCGGCAAATATGGCCCGGTTGGCGACGCCCTCGATGGTGGAGCTGCCCAGCGTCAGCGTGTCTCGCACATCCATCGCCGCCACCCCACCGGTCTCGCCGTCCCAAGGCGGTGTTGTCACGTTTGTGGCGGTCACGGCCGCAAACTGCAACACACGCACGACTTGGTAGCGTTTTCGCGGCGCGCCGATCAAGTAGCTGTATGGGTTGGTCAGTCCGGGCGTGAATGTGATGTTGGGCCCCGCCACCGCTGTGACCCTGACAAACTCGTACAGCCCTGCGCTGCCCAGCGTCAGCGAACCATTGCCAGTGCCTGAGCCATTGCCGTAACTGTTGCCGTTGGATGAATCGATCGTGCCGTCTTGCATCTGCATCACCATCAGCAAGTCGCCAATGATCATCGTCGTGGTGTAGCCCCGCGTGTCGCGGGTACCCAGTACCAAGGTTGTCGCGCCGGGGTTCAGTGTGGCCTGTCCATTGCCAGAGTAAAAATCATTGACGATGCCGCCAGGCGGAATCGCCGTCAACAAAGAAGACGGAGGCGCGCACACCTGCGCAACGGCAAGTGCGCAAAAAAGCGTCGCGCTGAGAGCAATCAGCCGAGCGATCATTTTGAAAAACCCAGTCATGTACACACCACGAATCACTTGCCACGCCCTGTTTGTCCAAGACGACAATCATACTGAATCAAATTCAGTCATTTACGTACAGATCGGTACACTTTGTTGTTTTTCTCTAGAGTTGCGTTGTGATCGCTGACTAGAGGGCTCTGCGTCCCGATGCGCCCGGCAAGCTGACCGACCCCAGCATCAGGCAGGCTTCGGCGTTTGACGGCGAAAAGCAGCGATCCGCTGCAGCCAATCTTGGCAGCCACACGTAGTCGGTGTGCTCACTAGGGTTAAGCCGAACTGCCGTGTCAGCGGGCACACGCAGACCAAACACCCGCTCTTGGTTATGGGTCACACCGCTTTCGTAGCGAGCGCGCCAGCGCGGAAATATCTCATAGCGGTTCTCCACGCCCCAATCGGTGAGCACACAACCCGTGGCCTGCACGTCGATGCCGGTTTCTTCCAAGACTTCACGCGCGGCGGTTTGCGCCCATGGCTCGTCAAACGAGTCCTTGCTTCCGGTGACGGACTGCCAAAAATCCTCGGCATCTGCGCGCTTGATGAGCAACACATCCAAGGCCGCAGTGTGGATAACGACCAAGACCGACTGAGGAATTTTGAATACTCGGCTCACAGGCGCCCTCGAAGCCGCCAACATGGCTTACTCAAGGCACTTTTAGCGCGATTTTGGCACTTGGTCTTCGGATTCATTGGGTTTGTTGCTATTATTTTCGATTAGATCAGGTGCGCGATTTTAGCGCTGTGACCTCGATTTCGATCTTCATTCGCGGGTCGAGTAGCCCAGCTGAGATCATCATCGAAGCGGGTCGAATCTGTCCAAACCACTGCCCCAAAACACCCCAGCAAGCGGCGAACTCCTGCGCATTGGGCACGACGTAATTCACCCGGACCACGTCAGCCATCGACGCACCCGCTTGTTTGAGCGCCCAGTCGATGTTTTTCAAACACTGGCCGGCTTGCTCGGCGATGTCGTCTGAGATGGCCATGGTGGCGTAGTCAAACCCAGTGGTCCCTGAGACGAACACCCAGTCGCCTTGGGCGACTGCGCGGCTGTAGCCAATCTGCGACTCAAACGGCGAGCCTGAACTGATGAGTGTTCGATTCATGGGAAATCCCTTCCATTCTGTTCAAAATGTATAGCAACAAACTCAATGAATACCGAGACCAATTGCCAATAAAGCATAAAAAAAGCCACTGACGCGGCTTTTTCATGGGTTGACAGCGGTCAAGCTGGCGTCGGGTTGCGAAGCTTGATGTGCAACTCGCGCAGTTGCTTGTCGTCAACCAAACTGGGCGCTTGGGTGAGTAGGCACTGGGCGCGCTGGGTTTTGGGGAAGGCAATCACGTCGCGAATGCTCTCAGCCTTGGTCATGAGCGTGACCAAGCGGTCCAGACCAAAAGCCAAGCCGCCGTGGGGTGGCGCGCCGTATTGCAGGGCATCGAGCAAGAAGCCAAACTTGGTTTGCGCATCTTCGGGCGAGATGTTCAGGGCGTCGAACACCTTCTTTTGCACGTCGGCGCGGTGAATTCGCACCGAGCCGCCGCCGAGCTCCCACCCGTTGACAACCATGTCGTAGCCTTTGGCGATGCAACGACCCGGGTCCGTGACCATGAAGTCCTCGTGGCCGTCTTTCGGCGCGGTGAACGGGTGGTGCACGGCACTCCAGCGGTTGTTGGCTTCGTCCCATTCGAACATGGGGAAGTCAACCACCCACAGTGGGGCCCAGCGGTCGGTGAACACACCCGACTTTTTGCCAAACTCGCTCAGGCCGATTTTGACCCGCAAGGCGCCAATCGCGTCGTTGACGACTTTCGCCTTGTCAGCACCGAAGTAAATCAAATCGCCGTTTTTAGCACCCGTTCGCGTCAAGATCGCGGCCAAAGCTTCGTCGTGGATGTTTTTGACGATGGGGCTTTGCAAGCCATCGCGACCCAAGGCCAGGTCGTTGACCTTGATCCAAGCCAAGCCCTTGGCACCGTAGATTTTGACGAAATCGGTGTGGGCATCGATTTCGCTGCGGCTGAGCTCGGCGCCGCCGGGCACACGCAGGGCGACCACGCGGCCATCCTTCATCTGCGCTGGGCCAGAGAACACCTTGAAGTCCACCGTGCCCATCACGTCGGTGAGCTCGGTAAAGGCCATGCCGATGCGCAAATCGGGCTTATCTGAGCCGTATTGGTGCATCGCGTCAGCATAGGTCATGACCGGCATGACACCGAGGTCGACGTTGATTGCCTTGATGAAGACGTGGCGAATCATGCCTTCGAACATGTCGCGAATTTCTTCCTCGCCCATGAAGCTGGTCTCGATGTCGATCTGGGTGAATTCGGGCTGGCGATCAGCGCGCAAGTCTTCGTCGCGAAAGCACTTGGTGATTTGGTAGTAGCGATCAAAACCCGCCACCATCAACAGCTGCTTGAACAGCTGTGGGCTTTGTGGCAGCGCAAAAAATGCACCGTCGTGAACACGGCTCGGCACCAAATAGTCGCGCGCGCCCTCGGGCGTGCTCTTGGTGAGCATCGGTGTCTCGATGTCAACAAAACCGTGTTCGTCCAAGAACTTGCGGGCCTCCATGGCCACGCGGTAGCGCAGCATGAGGTTGTTTTGCATGTAAGGGCGACGCAAATCCAACACCCGGTGGGTGAGGCGGGTTGTCTCGCTCAGGTTGTCGTCGTCGATTTGGAACGGCGGCGTGACCGAGGCGTTGAGCACCGTGAGCTCAAGGCACAAAATCTCGATCTTGCCGCTCTTGATGTTGGCGTTGACCGTGCCCTCGGGGCGCGCCCGCACGCGACCGCGCATTTGCACGCAAAACTCGTTGCGCACTTGCTCAGCCACCGCAAACATCTCGGCGCGGTCGGGGTCGCAGACGACTTGACTTTGGCCTTCGCGGTCGCGCAGGTCAATGAAAATCACGCCGCCATGGTCGCGGCGGCGATTCACCCAGCCGCATAGGGTGACTTCTTGACCAATCAGGGCCTCGGTCACAAGACCGCAGTAATGGGTGCGCATTGGCATGAAAGATCCTTTCAACTGAACGAAACAGCGGTCGCGGGCTTGCAGCAGCCCGCGATCAATTGGGGTTTGGGGGGGCGACGCTGGCGCTGGGCACGGTCAGCGCGCCGCTTGGCATCACCACACCCATCGAAATGATGTACTTGAGCGCGTCGTCCACGCTCATGTCTAACGCTTTGCACTGGCTCGCAGGCAACATCACAAAATAGCCGCCCGTTGGGTTCGGTGTCGTGGGCACGTAAACGCTCAAAAATGGGTCTGCGCCGCCCAAGCTCAACTTCGCCTGCAGCTTGTCAGCCACTTCACCGCCAGGAGCGCCGGTCACAAATGCAATGGTGTACACCCCTTCGCGCGGCCACTGCACCAGCACGGCGGTGCGAAACGCGTTGCCGGAGTCAGAAAACAAGGTGTCAGACACTTGTTTGACGGTTGAATAAATCGAGCGCACGAACGGGATGCGGTTGAGGAGCGAGTCCCAGCGCCGCATCAACCAGCGCCCAAAGAAGTTGCTGGCCGCAGCACCCACGACCAACAGCACCGCCACAGCCAAAATCACGCCAAGGCCGGGGACGTAAAACCCAATCCACTCATTGGGATGCCATGACTTGGGCAGTATGTTGAGCGTGCGATCCAAGTTGACGATGATCCACTCAAGCACCCAAAACGTCAGCGCAATCGGCACGATGACGAGCAAGCCCGCCAGCAACCACTTGCGCAAAGTCGCCATCACGATGCTGAACTCGCTGGCGCGGCAGCCGCAGGCGGCGCAGGTGGTGTCGACGACACTGGGGTTGCAGCAGGTGCGGCTGCAGGCGTTGCGCCAGGGGCTGCAGTAGGCGCATCGGAAACATTTGCCGGCGCAGCCGCAGCCGCTCCTTCGGGTTTTTTGCCACCGTCACGGAAATCGGTGACGTACCAGCCCGAGCCCTTGAGCTGAAAACCGGCGGCAGTCAACTGCTTGGAAAACGCCTTTGCCCCGCAAGCTGGACAGGTGTCCAAAAGCGGATCTGACATCTTTTGAAGGACATCTTTGGCGTGCCCGCAGGCACTGCATTTGTAAGCGTAAATCGGCATCGGTTGGGGCAATCACAGGCGACGGTCCGCAAGGTGCGCAAAACGCCCAGCTTGCGGGGAAACCCGCGATTATAAATTCTCTGGCACCGACCCGGCGTAGTGATGCACATGCCCGCGCTTGTTGTCCAACATTTGGGGCGCAAGCGAGCCGCCAATCATGCCCAAGAGTGCGGCGATGAACCCCGCCAACTGCTGGGGAAACGCTTCAGCCCAGCCCGGCACACTCATGAACAGCAGCCAAGTCACCAGCCCCATCGCGATGGACGCAAAAGCCCCCTGGGTGGTGGCACGCGCCCAATACAAGCCAAACGCCAACGGCACAAATGCACCGACAAGGGTCACTTGGTATGCACCCGACACCAACTCATAGATGGGCGTGCCTTGCATGTTGATGGCGTAAATCAACACCAACACCGTGAAGCCGACAACGCTGATGCGCATGGCCTTCAGGGTTGCGGCATCACTCATACCCGGCCTGAGGTTGCGCAAAATATTCTCAACAAAAGTTGCACTCGGCGCCAACAAAGTGGCCGACGCCGTTGACATGATGGCGGAGATCAAGGCACCAAAAAAGGCGATTTGCAAAATCAACGGCATTTTTTGCATCACCAAAGTCGGCAATATTTTTTGCGGATCTTCTTTGAGTAGGCCCGTCGTCACCTCGGGCATCACGAGCACGGCCGCGGTGACGATGAACATCGGAATCAACGCAAACAAAAAATACAAAATGCCGCCAATGATCGGGCCGCGCTGCGCAGTTTTGACGTCTTTGGACGACATCACCCGCTGGAAAATGTCTTGCTGTGGGATTGAGCCAATCATCATGGTGATGGCAGCTGCGCCGAAAAACAGCCACTCTTTCGCGCCACCCGTGGGCAAAAACTGAAATTTGCCTTCTTTTGATGCGTGCGCGAACACCTTGTTTGCGCCGCCTGCCAAATCAGCCGCAAACCAAGCCACCGCAATCAAACCCACCGCAATGACAATCATTTGAATGAAGTCCGTCAGCGCCACCGACCACATGCCACCAAACACGGTGTAGATCAACACAATTGCCGTGCCGATGACCATGCCCATGGGCACACTGACGACATCGGGCATGAGCAAATTGAACACCAAGCCCAAGGCAGTGATTTGCGCGGCAACCCAACCCAAGTAGCTCACGATGATCAAGGTCGAACAAAACATTTCCACGCCGCGTCCAAAGCGCTGGCGGTAATAGTCGCCAATCGTGATGAGGTTCTTTTGGTAGAGCTTGTAGGCAAAAAAGAGCCCAACAAAAATCAAACACATCGATGCACCGACCGGGTCTTCAACCACCGAGCCCAACCCGCCTTGCACAAATTTGGCGCTCACACCCAGCACGGTTTCACTGCCAAACCAAGTTGCGAACGTGGTGGCAACCACGATGGGCAGGCCCAAATTGCGACCCGCAACGGCGTAATCTGCCGTGTTGTGGACTCGCTTGGCGGCAAACAGCCCAATTGCGACCGAGACCAGCAAATAGACAACGATGGAGCTGATGAGCATCTGTGACTTTCGCGAAATGGGCAATGAGATGGGCCGTTGATTGAGGCTAATCAAAATCAGCAAAAAACGGGCCAGATTATGCGGCTTTTGGGGCGCGCCTCAGATCAGGGTGCAAAGCTTTGTTGCAGCAAGATAAAAATAGCGACGAAGCATGCAAACACACCGAGCACGAAATAGCCCAAATTGGGCCAAAACCGCGAGCGACGCTGCGCGTTTTGCAGGTTTTGCAGCAAAGCCAAAATCGCGTCGTCGCGCGAGGCATTGGGTTGTTGCAAGGTCTGCGCCAACAGGCGAGGCAGCATTGGCAACAGCTTGGCGTACGTTGGCGCTTGATCCCGCAGATCAGCAAAGAGCTTCTCGGGACCGATTTCGGCGCGCATCCAACGCTCTAGAAACGGCTGCGCGGTGCTCCACAAGTCCAAGTCAGGGTCAAGCTCGCGCCCCAAACCCTCAACATTGAGCAGCGTTTTTTGCAACAACACGAGTTGCGGCTGAATTTCGACCTCGAACCGACGTGAGGTTTGAAACAGGCGCATCAGCACCAAACCGAGCGAAATCTCTTTGAGTGGCCGATCAAAGTGCGGCTCACAACAGGCGCGAATGGCACCCTCGAGGTCACCCACACGGGTTTTAGCGGGCACCCAACCCGACTCGATGTGCAGCTCGGCCACGCGCTTGTAGTCACGCCTGAAAAACGCCACAAAGTTTTGCGCCAAATAGTCTTTGTCCGACGGCGTCAGTGTGCCGACGATGCCAAAGTCAAGCGCGATGTAGCGGCCAAACGTGTTGGGCGCGATGCTGACTTGGATGTTGCCCGGGTGCATGTCGGCGTGAAAAAACCCATCGCGAAACACTTGGCTGAAGAATATCGTCACGCCATCGCGGGCCAATTGCTTGAGGTCAACGCCTTGCGCGCGCAGGGCATCGATTTGACTGATTGGGATGCCGTTCATGCGCTCCATCACCATGACTTCGGTGGCGCAATAGTCCCAGTGCATCTCCGGAATCAGCAACAAATCGCTTGATGCCATGTTGCGCCGCAGTTGCGCGGCATTAGCGGCCTCTCTGACCAAGTCAAGCTCGTCGTGCAAATACGTGTCGAATTCGGCCACCACCTCGCGGGGTTTGAGGCGCTTACCGTCGGCGCTGAGGCCCTCAACCCAGCCCGCCATGGTGCGCATCAAGGCCAAGTCTTTTTCAATGACGGTGGTCATGCCGGGGCGCAGCACTTTGACAGCAACCTGGCGAAGCTCGCCCGTTTTGAGACGCAGCGCGGCAAAATGCACCTGCGCAATGCTCGCACTGGCAATGGGCTCGCGGTCAAACCGCTCAAATACCTCGCCGACCGGCTTACCAAACGCGCGCTCAATCGTGGCGACCGCGATCTCGCTTGAAAACGGCGGTACCCGGTCTTGCAGCTTGGCCAGTTCATCGGCAATATCGGGCGGCAGCAAGTCACGCCGGGTTGACATGACCTGACCGAATTTGACAAAAATCGGCCCCAACTGCTCCAGCGCCATGCGCAAACGCGCGCCTCGCGGTGCATCAAAATTGCGCCCCAAGCGGGTCAGCCGTCGCAACAACCTCAGCCCGGGCCGATCGAAACCCGACAGCAGCAGCTGGTCAAGCCCGTGACGCAAAACCACCCAAAGGATGTAGCAACCGCGAAGCAGCCCCATCAAACTGACCCGGGCGAAGCGGGTGGCTGCGCACTGGCGGCAACGCCTTGCAACCCCTTGGCGACAGCTTTCGCCGCTTGCACCAAGGTGTGCGCTGGCGCGTCACCCATGAGTTTGGCCAAATCTTCTTCAATGTCCCAGCGCACATGCTGCGACAACCATCCAACCTCAGCGGCCAACTGCACGTCGCCCTCAATGCGCAGCTTGGGGCCATCACCGGCATGCGCGGTTTGGGCCAGATCCAAAATTGAGGTTTGGGTGAGCGTGAGGGTCAAATCAGGTGCTTTGGCGACGGGCTCAGCCAATGGGCTGACATCAAACCGATCAACCAAACCCACCGGCGTGGCAAGCATGCCAATCGAGAAGCTGCGCCACGACACGACGACCCGCTTGCCCTTTTGGCGTTTGATTCGCGCCATCGCCTCGGGCTCGGATTGCAGCACGTGATTGAGCAACAACACCATGCGCTGCTGCATCTCGGCAACCAACCAAGGCGGTGGGGCGAGCCGCGCCTCAACAAAACCCAAGGCCGCATCAAGCGCCTCAAACGGCCATTTCGGCAATTGGCCCGGTGCTTGGGCTTTGGTTTTCGAGTCGGCATCGGAAGAAATTCGGTCAGTCATGGCTCAATTATCGTGGCGTTAGCGACAACCCAAATGATTCAAATTTCATAGCAACAAACCCAATAGATTCGGCGACCAAGGGCCAAAAACACTCAAAATTACATGAAAAAAGCCCGCAGGGAGCTCCCGGCGGGCTTTTGGTGGGCAAGTTCAATCAGCCGAGCGCTTGCACGCCAGCAACCAACCAGCCGCTGCCTGCGTCTTTGGTTTTGGTCATGTTCCAGACTTCGCGAAACGGCTGTGGGCCAGCTGACGAATCTTCGCGGATCATGCCGCTGAACTCCACACTGGCCATCCAGCCGCTTGGCACGTCTTCGATGCCCAACAGCTTCGCATCCAACATCGCCACCTCGGTGTGGTGTTGCACATTGCCTGACGTCGCCTCGCGCTCGGCGAGTTGCTGGCGAATCTCGGTCAACATGTCGTCGGTCATCATGGCGCGCAAGGTGTTGATGTCTGACTTGTCCCACGCGGCTTGCAGCGTCACAAAACTGGAGCGCGCACCGTGCAAAAACCCGGTTTGGTCAAAGTCTGCAGGAATGCTCCAGCCGGTGGCTTGGCGCAAATTGGCACCGATCATGGAGCCGCCTGCGGCCCCAGCCGTACCGCCGTTTTGAGCCGCTGTGGCGTCAAACGCCATGCTGTTGCGCTCCCAAGGGCGAGCCGATGCGTCGTTGCCGACGTTGCTTGGGCTGTAGTCGGCGCGTTGCACGGGCGCACCGCCAGCGCCTTGTAAGGCAAATGGCGACGAACCTTGTCCGGATGGGTTGCCGGCGGCCGCCTGCGCACGCTTGCGCATGAAGAAACCCACAGCGACCATGATGACCAAGGCCAGCAAGGCAAACATCAAAAACTGCCCAAACGCCGCGCCCAAACCCAGCGATGAGGCCAACCAAGCCAAACCCAAGCCCGCTGCGAGGCCGCCCAACATGGCGCCCCATGGCTTTTTGGTGGCTGCGGCGGCGGCACCTGCGGCTGCGCCGGGTGCTGCTTGCGGAGTCGCGGCCGGGGTGGCGGGTGCCGCGTCTTTCTTGACGTTATTGGACTGCTGCCCAACGGATTTGCCGCCGCCCATGCGTTTGGCTGCGTCTGCAGGTGCCGCGCTCAAGCCCAAACTGATGGCGATCAGGGCAGCGCCAAAGCCACTGGCCAATCGTGCCCAAGATGCGTTCAAAAACTTCATGACAATCTCCTGAAAATGATCTGACTGGGCGACACATGAGGGCTAATCGGACGAATCCAAGCCCCGGCTACATCACTTGCTAAGCCTTGATTCCAACATGCAATGCCGCAACACCGCCCGTGAGGTTGTGAATATCCACATGCGCTGTGCCGTTTTCCAACATCAGGGCCTTGAGCGCCGCTTGATCGGGGTGCATTCGGATCGATTCAGCCAAATACCGATAGCTCTCGCTGTCTTTGGCAAAAATCTGGCCCAACCGAGGCAACACATTGAATGAATACCAGTCGTAGGGCTTTCTGAGGGGCTCTGCGATTTGGCTGAACTCCAACACCAGCAACTTGCCACCGGGCTTGAGCACGCGGCTCATTTCGGCTAGGGCGCGGTCTTTGTGAGTCATGTTTCTCAATCCAAAGGCCACACAAACGCGGTCGAATTGCGCATCGGCGTAAGGCAAGGCTTCCGCGTCACACACATGCGTGGGCATGTGCAGCCCGGCGTTGATCATGCGGTCGCGCCCCGTGCTGAGCATGGCTTCGTTGATGTCCGTGTGCACCACCGAGCCATTGGGGCCTACCGCTTTGGCAAAGCCTTGGGCCATGTCGCCCGTGCCGCCCGCAATGTCCAGCACCCGCATACCGGGCTCAAGTCTGGCGACTTGGAAGGTATAAGCCTTCCACGCGCGGTGCAGCCCCATCGACATCAAGTCGTTCATCAAGTCGTAACTGCTGGCAACTGAGTCAAAAACCCCGCGCACCTTGCTGGCCTTGTCGGCCTCGTCAACAGTGGCGAAGCCAAAATGGGTGTTGGACATGGATTTTGATCGAAATATTAAACAAATCAGCTATTGGTCGCCGGATTCATTGAGTTCTTTGCTATACAAATAATAGCTTATCCGCAACCGCCGGCTTTTTTGCTGGCCATGGGCGCGTCTCGCTCGACGCCCGCGCGAGTCAGGCGCTGGGTGTATTCGCTCCAAAGCTGGTCTTGTTGGCTGCCCAAAAAGTGCAAATACTCCCAAGTAAACAAGCCCGTGTCGTGCCCGTCGGTGAAGGTCGGCTTGACGGCGTAGTTGCCAACAGGCTCCAACTCGAGCACGCTCACGTTTCGCTTGCCGGTTTGCAGCACCTCTTGGCCGTGGCCGTGGCCCTGCACCTCGGCGGAGGGCGAGTTGATGCGCATCAACTCAAACGCAATGTGAAAGCGTTCGCCGCTGTCAAAGGCAATTTCCAGCTGCTTGCTGGTTTGGTGCAACACGATCTCGGTGGGGTTGGGTGCGTCTTTGTTCATGCTCGCTCGTTCGTCATTCGGCGCACCCAAAGCGGGTGAACACTAAAACCGGATGGACGCGTTGAGGTGCATTTTCTCATTTCCGCGCTGCGGCGACGCGGTGTTGATGCTCACCGGCACGCGGCTGCCTGACGTGATGCGGCCATAGTCCATGCTCAGCGACAAACCGATCGGGTTGAAGTAGCGCAAACCCAAGCCCGCACTGGCCAAGCGGTCGCTGCCCAATTTGGTCGCGCCATTGCTGATCACATTGGTGAGGTAGCCCAAGTCAACGAAACCGACGGCCCGCAAACCTGAAAACAACTCAGGTGACCCAAGCTCGGCCGAGACCGACGCGCCCTTATCACCCGCGATGGGTCGCTCGCTTGTGCCCCGCACCGAGCCCGAGCCGCCAATGCCAAACTGCTCACCGGCAATCAAGGCCTGCGGAGTCCATTGCAACTGCGAGCGCACACCCAGAGTCCACTGACGATCAAAAAGCGGCGTGAGGTAATTCATCGACACACGCACGATGCTGAACTTCGCTGTCGTGACACGGGGATCTTCCGACTGGTAGCTGAGCAAATCATTGCCCTGCCCGCCAGGCACGTTGACAGCCAAGTCAACCGAATAACTGAAATTGCTGGCGTCTGAGTCGTTTCGTGCGTTGTAACCCACGCTAAAGGGTTGCGAGCGGCGTTGCATTTGGCCAGGCGAAGGGATGCCGTTGATCTGCGCGACATCGAATCGCTTGTTATCGAGTCCGACCGTGACAAAACCTCGATAGCCACCGACTGGCAACAAATGCTGGACGTAATTCACACCCCAAGTTTGCCCCGCACCCGTGCTGGTGAAGGTGCCAAAACTACCCACAACATTGCTCTTGGTGAGCACGGCGCCCACCACGCCGCCCAGGCCGTAAAGCGGCATGCGGTAGTTCAGCCCGTACTGTTGCACGTCGCGAGTTTTCTCGGCCGATGTCGTGAGCGAAAGCGAAATCTGATGGTCCAAGCCCCAAAGGTTGGCATGGGCTGCCGACAAACTCACGCGGTCGTTCCCCGAACTGGGCGAACCCGAATTCGTCGCGCTGATGGACGCCCACCAAGGTTTGGATTCGCGTACTTTCACGGTCGCATCGATCTTGTCGGGTTGATCCGACTCCTTCAAGGCCACCGTGATTTGCTTGGCCGAGCTCTCGTTCGCAATCGCGGTTTGTACCGCCAATTGGCGAAAGTTGGGCGTGGTGCCGGCGCGCAACTCGGGCACCGAACGCAGGATGTTGGCGTCACTGTAGCGCGCGTTGGACACATCGACCGCAACCGGCGGCGCTGCGTCGTTGACGCGCTCAATGACGACTTGGTTGATCGCGAACTTGACGATCTCAAGTTGGACCGTGTCGCTGATTTCTTGTGGCGGCAAGGCCACCCGGTGAAGCCCGAAGCCGCGCTCTCGCAACTTGGTCTCAAGGGCAGTCGTCGCCCGTTGCAAGCTGTCAATGTCGGCGTCTTGTCGCAAAAACGCAGCCAGTACAGTCGTTGTTTCAGCATCGCTCAGGGGGTTCTCACCCATGATTTTGAACCCACGGATGGCAAATTTGGGCGACGGTTGAGCCTGCACCTCGGGCGCAGCCGCGCTTTGAGCCAACACCGGCGCAGCACAACCCAGCGCGGCTGCAACCGCAACCGCACCCCACCCAAACCGCACCCCATGCTTCGTTAGATTTTTACTCACTTGCACACTTTACCGCCACCGCCGACACCGGCGTCATTCAAAACGCCACTCAGACTGGCATTTTTGCTGTTTGGAAGCGGCAATTTGTCGAAATCCAAGAAGCGCGGCGTGATGGTGGGGCGAATGGCTTCGCCGTTGCTGCCAGCAAAACCCGTCTCGCCACGTCCCAAATGCAGCACTTCGCGTGCGGTTGCGACCTCGATGTGGCCGTCACGAACAAACACGAACAAACCTTCTTGCGTCTCGTTCACGGTGTTGCTGCCAAACAACTGTGCGTTGTTCACCGTCACGCCGTCAGGCCGTGGCAATCCGTCAAGTGGGCTGACGGTAATGGGGCGAATGCCACTTGGACCCACAAAAAATCCCTGTCCCGCTTGCAATGCCTGAACCACATCACTGCCCTGCGGCGTCATGGTGATGGCACCGAGCCAGTTGAAAATTTGACAACCGGTGTCGCCACAGTCGGCATCAAATCCGGTGCCACGAATGCCAATCGTGGCAGTCGGCGTGGTGAAGCTGACGTTGCGGTTGTTGCTCTTGGCAATCAAACCGGTCAATGCACGAACCGAGCCACGAAGCAGCGAGACTAAAAACCGACCTTCACTTGGGTTTTTCTCGTCAAACACAAAGCTGTCGACCTTGAACCGCGTCACCGCGCCAAGGGTGAGCTTGCTGTCGTCACGAAATGCCAGAACGGCGCGCGTGCCCGTACCCGTTTCAATCAAATCGCCGGGGTAGACAGAACCGCCGTCCACCAAGACACGTTTGGTGCCTTGCGGGTCTGACGCGCTGATCGTGCCTTGCACTTGCACCACTTTTGCACTCGCCAACACCGCGTTGTTGCGGGTTTTTTCTCCGGTGGCAGTGGCTTCTTTGGCGCAATCGCTGCGGCACAGCCGCGCATCAAAATCGGTGCCGCGGATGCCGATGGTTGCTGTCGGCGTGGTGATTCGCGCTGCATTGCTTGAGTTTTTGGAGATCAAACCCGTGATGGCACGCAAACCGCCGCGAAGCAGTTGCATGGCCAGGCTGTTGTCGGACGCGTTTTCTTTGAACTTGAATTGAGAAATGACCAATTCAGAATTGGGGCGCACCGTCATGCGGGTACCGTCTTGCAACTTGACGATGGCCGACGCGCCGTCGGCAGTCGTGAGGCGATCCCCTTCTTTGATTGGCAAGCCTTTGCCCAGCGTGCGCGGCTGCTGACCTGGAGTTTGCGCAAACCCAACACCGCGAGCGAACTCGACTTCGCCTGCGCTGGTCGGCGCTGTCGCCGCGGTGGTGGCTGCCGGTGCTGGCTGAGCCCATGCGGCAGTCGCGCTCAGGCACACCATCGCACACGCGACCGTGACGCGAAGCTTGGGCTTGGTTTTCAAAACACGAGACATCTGATCACCCTTAGACAAACACCAAGTGGCCCAACAAGCCACTCGATCAAGATTTCAGCCCGTGACTTTAGGCCGTTTTAGGCTGGTTCACCAGTGGGGCAACCCGGTTAGCGAGCACTTACCCCCATCGCAATTGGCTTCAGTGTGAGATTTTCACGGCAAATTCGCTCAGTCTACGCATGGACTCAGGCCATTTAAAGACAGCGCAATTTGCGCGTCGAGTGCTGGCAACTGCCCTTCAACCCAAGCCAGATGCTCGGCTTCAGCCTCGCGAACGGCAGTGGCCCAAATCGGCGACGGGAAATGAGAATCCCATTTAAACCGAGCAACCACATGCCAATGCAAGTGCGGCACCATGTTGCCCAAAGCCGCCAAATTGATCTTGATTGGATCTAAAAGCTCGCGCATGGCGCGTTCAACCGCGACAACGACATTCAAGCAGTGCGCGCGCTCGGTGTTGGTGAGGTCGCTCAGCTCGGCCACATGCGTGCCCCAAATGACTCGGTAAAACGCTGGATAACCCGCCTCGCTGGCGCGAATCACACGCACGGCTTGATTTGACCAAATCACCGCACCACCCGGGCCATCGCAAAGCGGGCAGCCTGGGAGATGGCGTGGCGGTGGTGGCGTCAAACCAAGACCCGCTCGATGCCACCTGCGTTGGCTTTGGCCACGTACTCAGGCATCCATTGCTCGCCCAAAATGTGGTTGGCCATCTCGACCACGATGTAGTCGGCCTCTAGCAACCCGTTGTTGAGATCGTTACCGAACCGCGACAAGCCCTGCAAGCAGCTGGGGCAGCTGGTGAGGATTTTGGTCGGCGTTTGTTTGGCTTTGGGCGCATCAATGGGTTTCAACGCGGCCAATTGCGCTTCGTTTTTGCGCAGCTCTTCTTCTTTGCGAAACCGCACCTGAGTTGAGATATCGGGGCGCGTGATGCCCATCGTGCCTGACTCGCCACAACAACGCTCGCTTTTGACGACTTGATCACCCAAGAGCGCCTTGACGGTTTTCATCGGGTCTTGCAGCTTCATCGGCGTGTGGCACGGGTCGTGATAAAGGTACCCAGCCGCTTGTTCAGCATTGAGCGTGATGCCCTTTTCAAGCAAAAATTCATGGATGTCCATGATGCGGCAACCCGGAAATATCTTGTCAAACTGGTAGCCCTGCAATTGGTCGTAGCAGGTGCCGCAACTCACCACGACGGTCTTGATATCGAGGTAGTTGAGCGTGTTGGCCATGCGATGAAACAGCACCCGGTTGTCGGTGATGATTTTGTCGGCCTTGTCAAATTGCCCACTGCCCCGCTGCGGGTAGCCGCAGCACAAATAGCCGGGCGGCAAAACCGTTTGAACGCCAGCGTGCCACAGCATCGCTTGCGTGGCCAAACCCACTTGGCTGAAGAGCCGCTCAGAGCCACAACCCGGAAAATAAAACACCGCCTCGCTCTCGGGCGTGGTCGCAACCGGGTTGCGGATGATGGGCACGTAGTTCGCGTCTTCAATGTCCAACAGCGCGCGCGCCGATTTTTTGGGCAAACCACCGGGCATCTTTTTATTGATGAAGTGAATCACCTGCTCTTTGATGGGCGCTGCGCCAACCGTCGGGCGCGGCGCCTGGGTCTGCTTGATGATCGCGGGCTTGAACAAGTCATGGGCCATGCGCTGGGCCTTGAAGCCAATGTCCACCATGGCCGTGCGCATCAAACCAATGGTGCGAGGGTCTTTCGCGTTCAGGAACGTCATCGCTAGAGCATTGGCTGGTCTGAACGTCTTTTTGCCCATCTTGCGCAGCAAGTTGCGCATGTTCATCGACACCTCGCCAAAGTCAATGTTGACTGGGCAAGGGCTCAAGCATTTGTGGCAAACCGTGCAGTGGTCGGCCACGTCTTCAAACTCGGCCCAGTGCTTGATGCTCACGCCGCGTCGGGTTTGCTCTTCGTACAAAAACGCCTCAACCAGGAGCGAGGTGGCCAAAATTTTATTGCGCGGGCTGTACAACAAATTGGCTCGTGGCACGTGCGTGGCGCACACGGGCTTGCACTTGCCGCAGCGCAAGCAGTCTTTGACGCTATCGGCAATCGCGCCAATGTCGGACTGCTGCATGATGAGTGACTCGTGCCCCATCAGGCCAAAGCTGGGCGTGTAGGCGTGGCTGAGGTCTGACGCACGGGTCTCAGAGCCCGTCGAAGCCATTTTTGATGGATTATCAGCACTTGGTCGCCGAATCCATTGGGTTTGTTGCTCACTATTTAGGAGCAAATCAGAAGGAATACTTCTGAGCAACTTGCCTTTGTTGAACCGCCCTTGCGGATCAACCTTGGCTTTGTAAGCAGCAAATGGCGCGAGCTCCTCGTCGGTCAAATACTCCAGTTTGGTGATGCCAATGCCGTGCTCGCCCGATATGACACCGTCAAGCCGCCGAGCCAGGCTCATGATGCGGGCGACCGCCTCGTGAGCCGTTTGCAGCATGTTGTAGTCGTCGCTGTTGACGGGGATGTTGGTGTGAACATTGCCGTCACCCGCGTGCATGTGCAGCGCAATCCACACGCGACCCTTCAGCACCGATTGATGCAGGGCCAAACACGCGTCAAAAATCGGCTTGAACGCCACACCGCCGAAAACAACCGACAGCGGAGCCCGCAGCTGGGTCTTCCAGCTGGCGCGCAAGCTGTGGTCTTGCAACTTGGCAAACACCCCGTCGTCAACAGGGACCGCCTGCAGCCACTGCGCCCACTCCGCGCGTACCTCGGCAATCACGCCCAAGGCTTGGCCGACTCGGTCACCCAACAACTCGGCGCTGGCCAGGTCGCCCGCGTCGTCTGCGCGGCCAAGGGGCAAGTTGCCGCGTTTTAAAAACGCATCGAGCGCATCACAAAGCGCAATTTTGTTTCGCAGCGACAGCTCGATATTGAGTCGCTCGATCCCTTCGGTGTACTCACCCATGCGGGGCAGCGGAATCACCACGTCTTCGTTGATTTTGAATGCGTTGGTGTGCTTTGAGATGGCGGCTGTCCGCTTGCGATCAAGCCAAAACTTCTTGCGCGCCTCAGGCGATACGGCCACAAAACCCTCGCCGCTGCGCGAGTTGGCGATTCGCACGATCTCGGACGCAGCTCGCGCCACCGCATTGGCATCATCCCCGGCGATGTCGCCAATCAACACCATTTTGGGCAAACCGTTGCCGCTCGCGCCCAAGTAACCGCTGCGTTTGCTCTTGGTTGCATAGCCAACCGCTTTCAAGTAGCGGTCATCCAAATGCTCTAACCCCGCCAGCAAGACGCCAGTGGTTTTGGCCTCTGCAAACATGAAATCTTTGATTTCGACAATGCTGGGGACTGCGTCTTTGGCGTTGCCAAAGAACTCCATGCACACGGTGCGCACATGACTTGGCATGCGGTGAACCAACCACCGCGCACTGGTAATCAAACCGTCGCACCCTTCTTTTTGAATGCCAGGAAGGCCACTCAAAAACTTGTCAGTCACGTCCTTGCCAAGGCCTTCCTTGCGAAAACTCTTGCCGGGAATGACCAGTTCCTCGGTGCGAATCAGCTTCTTGCCGGATGCGTCCAAGTACTTGAGCTCAAAAGTAGCCACCGCAGCATCGTGAATTTTGCCTAGGTTGTGATCCATGCGAGTCACCTCCAGCCACTGGGCATCGGGTGTGACCATTCGCCATGAGATGAGGTTGTCAAGCGCCGTACCCCACAGCACCGCCTTTTTGCCGCCCGCGTTCATGGCGATATTGCCGCCAATGCAGCTGGCCTCGGCGCTGGTTGGATCCACCGCAAACACGTGCGCGGCGCGCTCTGCCGCGTCCGCTACGCGCTGCGTCACCACGCCAGCCTCGGTGAAAACCGTGGGTACCGGGTTGGCAACACCGGGGATGGTGAGCCACTCAACTTCGCTCATCGCCTCCAACTTTTCGGTGTTGATGACCGCGCTTTTCCAAGTCAACGGGATCGCGCCGCCGGTGTAGCCCGTGCCACCGCCACGCGGCACGATCGTCAACCCCAAGTCGATGCAAGCTTGCACCATCGACGCCATTTCGGCCTCGCTGTCGGGCGTCAACACCACAAATGGGTACTCAACCCGCCAATCGGTCGCGTCGGTCACGTGACTCACACGCGACAGCGCATCGAACTTGATGTTGTCTTTGGCTGTGTTTTTACCTAGTCGCTTGCGCGCATCGCGACGCAACGCAGCCGCTTGCAAAAATTCGGCTGCAAACTGGTTCACGCAGGCCTTGGCCGCGTCAAGCAACTGGCCAACCATCACGTCGCGCTCACGTGCAGGCTCTTCGTTTGGCGACGCGTCGCGCCGTTTTTGGATCTCGCCCAAGCGGTGATGCAAGGCATCAATCAACTGCTGGCGTCGGCGCGGGTTATCGAGCAAATCGTCTTGCAAATAGGGGTTTCGTTGCACGACCCACATGTCACCCAACACCTCGTAGAGCATGCGCGCGCTGCGCCCGGTGCGCCGCTCGCCGCGCAAAGCCAACAACCAAGACCAGGCCGACGAGCCCAACAAACGCAGGACAATCTCGCGATCCGAGAACGAGGTGTAGTTGTACGGAATCTCGCGCAGGCGAACATCGCTTGCGTCATCAGCATCGGCAGCGGCGAGAGAATTGAGTTGAATCAGGGTGGCTGGCGCGTTCATGAGGGCTTGGTTACAACCCAACGGCCACGCGAACCGCGCGCGGTGATCAGGGTTTGTGCGGATATTACCTGCTCTTAGAACCCTTTGTCGCCATGCAGACTGAAAGCCCGCAGCTTCGACCACGACCCAACGCAAACCCGAATTGCAGAGTCGGCCTACCTCGGGTGCAATCGTGCTGACATGTTCAAGCGCCAAGATGCGCTTGAGAACAAGCATTCACTTCCCTTTTAACTTCAGGAGCGACTCATGCGCGCAAAAATCGGGGCCCTAGCCCTCGCCTCATTGCTGGCCACCGGCGTCCAAGCCCAAACCAGCGGCCCAATCGAGATCCAATGGTGGCACAGCATGACTGGCGCTTTGGGTGATTGGCTTGGCAATTTCGCCAAAGATTTCAACGCCAGCCAAAGCGAGTACAAAGTCGTACCCGTGTTCAAAGGCACCTACGACGAGAGCTACGCCGCAACCATTGCCGCCTACCGCGCAGGCAATGCACCGCACTTGGTGCAGATTTTTGAAGTCGGCACGGCGACGATGATGGCCAGCAAAGCCATCAAACCCGTGGGCGAAGTCATGAAGCAAGCTGGGGTCAATTTCGATCCTCGCTCGTATGTGCCCGCCGTGGCTGGCTACTACACCAGCCCCAAAGGTGAAATGTTGAGCTTCCCGTTCAACAGCTCAACCACCGTGCTTTATTACAACCGCGACATGTTCAAAAAGCACGGCTTGGATGACAAAGCGCCTGCGACTTGGCCTTGGATTGCCGCCGCCGCTGCTCGGCTGAAAACCAGTGGCGAAAAATGTGGTTTCACGCCTGCATGGCAGAGCTGGACCCAGCTGGAGAGTTTCTCGACCTGGCACAACACTCAATTTGCAACGAAAAACAACGGTTTCGGCGGCATGGACGCGCGACTCGCATTCAACAGCCCCTTGCACGTGCGCCACATCGAAAACTTGCAAAACATGACCAAGCAAGGCTTGATGACCTACGCTGGGCGACGCACCGAGGCCGAAGCCAAATTTTGGACGGGCGAATGCGGCATGCTGACATCGTCAAGCGCGGCCTACGCTGGCATCAAACGCAACGCGAAGTTTGACTTCGGCATTGCACCCTTGCCGTACTACCCCGACGTGAGCGGCGCACCACAAAACACCATCATTGGCGGCGCATCGCTTTGGGCCATGGCCGGCAAAAAGCCCGCTGAATACAAAGGCGTGGCCAAATTTTTGGAATACTTGAGCAACGCGGACGTGCAGGCCAAAAGCCACCAAGCCACGGGTTACTTGCCGATCACCTCACGCGCATACAACATCACCAAAGAAAGTGGTTTTTACGACAAGAACCCCGGCACTGACGTGAGCGTGAAGCAAATGATCGTCAAGACCACTGACAAGTCACGCGGCATTCGATTGGGCAACATGGTCCAAATTCGAAGCATCATCGACGAGGAGCTCGAAGGCATCTGGGCGGGCAAGAAGTCAGCCCAAGAAGGTCTCGATGAGGCGGTTAAGCGCGGCAATGACGTGTTGATCAAATTTGAAGCGGCCAACAAAGGCAGCAAGTAAAAGCCACAGTTGATCTCACACCAAATCAGCGCCTGATATCCGATGGAAAAGAAAGTCACCTACGCCCACGCCTGGCTGCCCTGGGCATTGATTGCGCCGCAGCTGGTCGTGGTGTTGGTGTTTTTCGTTTGGCCATCGAGTCAAGCGCTGATTCAGTCGCTCATGATTGAGGACGCGTTTGGCAACTCGCGCGAGTTCGTTGGTCTGAAGAATTTTGAGACGCTATTTGCCGACAAAACCTACTGGGCCTCGTTCAAAACAACGGCCGTTTTTTCGACTTTGGTCGCAACCATCGGCCTTGGGCTGTCGCTTCTTCTTGCAACATGTGCCAACCGGATCGTCAGACTCAGTGGCCTGTATCGCACGCTGCTGATTTGGCCGTATGCCGTCGCACCCGTGGTTGCAGCCATGCTTTGGGTATTTTTGTTCAACAGCACCTTTGGTGTGCTCACGCACGTCTTGAAGTTCATCGGCGTGAATTGGAACTACGCGCTGAACTCCGGGCAAGCGATGACCTTGGTCGTGATCGCGGCCGTGTGGAAACAAGTCAGCTATAACTTTTTGTTTTTCTTGGCTGGGTTGCAATCGATCCCCAAGTCGCTCATAGAAGCCGCCTCAATTGACGGCGCAGGGCCATTTCGCCGCTTTTGGACGATCGTGTTTCCCCTGCTTTCGCCGACCACCTTCTTTTTGCTCGTTGTGAACGTGGTCTATGCATTCTTTGACACGTTTGCGATCATCGACGCCGCCACACACGGCGGGCCAGGTCGCGACACATCTATCTTGGTTTATCGGGTCTATTACGATGGATTCAAGGCGCAAGATTTGGGCGGTAGCGCAGCGCAGTCGGTGATCTTGATGGCGATCGTCGTTGCCATGACCGTGATCCAGTTTCGCTACGTTGAGAAGAAAGTGACCTACTGACATGGTCGAGCGACAACCGCTGCTGGATTGGCTGGCGCACATCATTTTGATCATCGGTGCTTGCGTGGTGGCTTTCCCAATCTACGTGACATTCGTCGGGTCAACCAATTCGCTCGACAACGTGATTTCAAGCCCCATGAGCCTCAGAGTGGGCGACCAAATCGCCACCAACTACGGGCAAGTGTTGAATTCTGGCGGCGCATCGGGCGGCAACGCGCCAGTTGCCAGGATGCTTTGGGTGAGCTTGGTCATGGCCATGCTCATCGCCTGCGGCAAGATCGTCATCAGTTTGCTGAGCGCCTTTGCCTTGGTGTACTTTCGATTTCCGGCCAAGCAGTTTTGTTTCTGGCTGATTTTCATCACACTGATGCTGCCCGTTGAGGTGCGGATCTCACCCACTTACGCCGTCGTCAGCCAATTGGGCATGCTCAACAGCTATGCAGGCTTGACCTTGCCGTTGATGGCATCCGCGACAGCGACATTCTTGTTTCGCCAATTCTTCATGACCATTCCAGATGAATTGGTCGAGGCCAGCCGAATGGACGGCGCGTCACCCATGCGGTTTTTCTTTGATGTGCTCTTGCCCCTGAGCCGAACCAGCATTGCCGCGCTCTTTGTGATCATGTTCATTTACGGTTGGAACCAATACCTTTGGCCCCTGCTGGTGAGCACCGATCAAAGTTACTACCCCATCGTGATTGGGATCAAACAAATGATCGCCGGCGAAAGTGCGGTTGAGTGGCATTTGGTCATGGCAACCGCGGTGCTGGCCATGCTGCCACCGGTTGCGGTGGTCATCCTCATGCAAAAGTGGTTCGTCAAGGGTTTGGTTGACGCTGAAAAGTAATTCTAATTCCCATTAAAAACGATAACTTCGTTGCTTCGTCTTGCCGTGCTAAAGCACTGTCTGCGACTTTGCGCCTTGTTCTCGCTTCTAATGGAAATTGGATTATCAGCCCGCAAGCCGCGCCACCGAGCCGCAATTGAATCTGAAAGCAAGTCCCTTAATGGCCTCAATCAGCATACAAAACGTCGTCAAACGCTACGGCAAAGGCCCCAGCGCGACGCAAATCATCCACGGCGTGAGCTTTGACATCGCCAATGGTGAGTTCATCGTCATCGTCGGGCCGTCGGGTTGTGGTAAATCGACTTTGCTTCGCATGGTCGCCGGCTTGGAGGCAATCTCCGAAGGCACGATCAGCATCGGGGATCGGGTCGTGAACGACTTGGAACCAGCCGAGCGAGACATCGCGATGGTGTTCCAAAACTACGCGCTTTACCCGCACATGAGCGTGTTTGACAACATGGCCTATGGCCTTCGGATCAAAGGCATTGCGCCCGCAGATATTCGCACCCGCGTCGACAAAGCGGCTGGTATTTTGGAGCTGGGGCAATTGCTCGACCGAAAGCCCGGTCAGCTCTCGGGTGGGCAGCGCCAACGGGTGGCGATGGGACGCGCAATCGTGCGTCACCCGCAGGTATTTTTGTTTGACGAGCCCTTATCCAACCTGGATGCCAAGCTGCGCGCCCAAACTCGGCTGGAGATCCAAAAGCTGCATCGCGAGCTGGGGATCACCAGCCTGTACGTCACCCATGACCAGGTCGAGGCCATGACGCTCGCGCACCGCATGATCGTGCTTAACGCGGGCAAGGTCGAGCAAATTGGCACACCCGATGAGGTGTATCGGCGACCCGCCAGCACCTTCGTCGCAGGCTTCATTGGCGCCCCGCCAATGAACTTAGTTGCTATCACTTCTATAGCATCTGAGCAAATGGATATATGGACCACAGCCGGATATCCATCAAAATCAGCAACCATTGGCATCCGACCTGAGCATTTGCGTCTTGGCACAACCGGTGCGCCCATCCAAGTCGAAATGGTTGAAATGCTGGGTGCCGAGCGACTGGTGTACGGCACGTACAACTCGCAGATGATCATCGTGCGAGCCATTGAGAGCGACGCCGCACCGTCGGTCGGCCAAACCGCATTTGTGACCCCCATCAAGGGCCAAATCCACGGCTTTGACGCGCAAGGTTTGCGCATCGACGCTTGATTGACTCACCCGTGTCGCCGATGCCTTGGGACTTCCCTTTTTGGATCGCACATCGCGGTGCGGGCAAACTGGCACCTGAAAACACCCTGGCGGCGTTCAGGCTGGGGGCCAATCATGGCTACCGCGCATTTGAATGCGACGTCAAGCTCAGTGCCGATGGCGTTATTTTTTTACTGCACGACGCGACGCTGACAAGAACGACATCGGCGCACAAACAATGGGCGCAGCCTAGCGACACAATCGCTGGAAACCACCCGTGGCACGCGTTGAGTCAGCTTGATGCGGGCACCTGGCACAGCCGCGCGTACGCGGGCGAACCAATGCCCACGCTGGATGCGATCGCACATTACTGTCAAGCCAACGGCGCGCGCCTCAACATCGAAATCAAACCCACGCCCGGGCAAGATGCCGCCACCGGCGCTGCCGTCGCGAACGCCTGCGCCCGACTCTGGGCGGGTCGATCCGACTTGCCACTTTTGAGTTCATTTCAAATCGGCGCATTGGAATCTGCACAGTCCGCACAAGCCAACATGCCGCGAGCGCTCCTCATGGATGTCTTTCAATCAGAATGGTTGGCGCACGCCAACAGGCTAGGCTGCCGCGCGGTAGTCTTCAACTACGCACTGTGGGACGTGCAGCGCGTGGAAGCGGCCCACGCAGCGGGCATGAAAGCCATGAGTTACACCGTCAACGACGAGTGGGCGGTAGCCCACCTCAAGGCGCTCGGCACTGACGGCATCATCACTGACAGGGTCGATGCTTTTACGCCTCAAGTTACTTAGCTAACCACCAAGTGACGCCGACAACTAGCCGTTGTAACCACTTCACAATCGACACCCCAAACGCTTGAGACGAGCTCTGGACTGAGAACCTTCTCGGGGAAACCTTGTGCAACGAGCTCGCCACGGTTCATCACGATCACATCATGGGCGTAGCGCAAGGCGAGGTTGAGGTCGTGCAGCACCACAACCACACCAACTCCTTGCCCGCCCGCCCAGTCGCGCACGGTTTGCATGACTGCGTGCTGATGGGCAAGATCGAGCGCAGCGGTGGGTTCGTCCAGCATCAACCACCTTTGAGACGTTTCGCCAGCCGATGAGTCGACTGACTCCCAAATTTGAGCGAATGCCCGCGCCAGTTGAGTCCGCGATTTTTCACCGCCGCTCAGGGTGTTGAAGCTGCGATTCGACAAATGCGCCACGGCGGTCGTTGATAACGCCGCGTTGGCGATATTCGCTTCATTTTGGCTTGGGTTTAGGCGGTGCGGGTATCGACCCAGTTCAACGATATCGCAGACCAAGAAGTCAAATGCGATGGCACTGTCCTGCGGCATCATTGCCCGAAAAAGCGCCAACTGCGCGAACCTGTATTTCTCAAGCTCTTTGCCATTGAGCGCGACAGTACCGACGCTGCGCTTGATTTGCCCGCAAAGAGCGGCCAACAGCGTTGATTTACCAGCACCATTGGGACCCACAATCGCAGTCACTCGTCTGGGGGCGATGGTTGTTGAAATGCCGCGCAGAATTTCATCGCCAGATATCGTGTACCCCAGCGATTCACATTGGAGCATGAGGTTCATGTCTTCAATTTGCCGGATCGCAGCAGCAACAAGAAAAACGGAACGCCCACGACGGCGGTTGACACACCCAAAGGAAGCTCGGCCGGTTTGGCTGCGACTCGCGCCACGGCATCGGCTGTCAGCACCAAAGTCGCCCCGAGCAGGGCCGAACCTGGCAACACGACGCGGTGGTCTGGTCCAGCCAACATCCGAACGCAGTGCGGCGCAATCAAGCCAATGAAACCAATGATTCCGGTCGTCGCAGTAATCACACCCACCGACAGCGCGGTAAGCACCACACACATTCGCTTGGTGTACTCGACATCCACGCCCAGCAACGATGCCTGAGCCTCGCCCAGCGCTATGGCATTCAATTTGCCAGCCATCACCATACCGACCGCGACGCACGCAGCGACCACCGCAGCGACCAAGCCAACAGAGCTCCACCGCGCACCACCCAAACTACCCATCAGCCAAAACTGCAAACTGCGAAGCTGCTCATCGGTCGCGGTGAAGCTCAAAAATCCGAGCCCAGCGCCGGCTAAGGCATTGATGGCAATGCCCGCCAGCAGCATGATGCTGACTTGAGTTCCGGTGCCCGAATGCGCCAAACCGTAAATGACTGCCGTGACTGCAAGGCCACCGCCAAACGCCATCACGACTAGCGTCCAGTCGCCCAGCTTGCGCGGCAAGTCCGGGAACCACAGCGCCCCCAGCACAATGGTGACACCCGTTGCAAGTGCAGCGCCGCTGCTCACACCAATCAAACCCGGATCGGCCATTGGGTTGCGAAACAGCCCCTGCATCAACGCACCAGCAAAACCCAGACCCGCACCCGCGACCACACCCAGCAGCAAGCGCGGCAGTCGAATGCCGATGAACACGAGATGTTCAGGCGAATTGCCACCCCCTTGAGCGGCATCCCAAACAATTCGCATCAGCTGCGAGCGATTGATCGAATACGCCCCATTGGTGCTGGCAACAACGAACGCCACTGCGACCAATGCCGCGCCCCAAAAACACACTTGTGCAGTGCTCAGTCGACGCCGCTGCCCAGCCATCGGCTGGGACCGCGTCGGCCCGTCGAGGTTTGACGAGACACGAGCGGGCACCTGCGCGCGGCTCATGCAGACATCAAACTGGCATGCAACTCGCGCACCGCTTTGGGTAAGCGCGGGCCAAAGCCCAGCATTTTCATGGCATCCATGTGCACAAGGGCTTTTCGCTTGAATGCAGGCGTAAGCGACATTTCAGGGCGCGACCAAAACTTATCCTCACCCCCTTGCGCTTCCACGCCCTGGGTACTGGTCAAAATGATATCGGGGGCGGCAGCGGCCATCGCCTCGGCCGTCATCGGCCGGTAGCCACTGAACGCGCCGGAACCACCTAATGCGTTGACTCCGCCGATGAGCCTGATCAGCGAACTTGCCGCGGTGTTCTCGCCAGAAACACTGGGGCTTTGGCCGTGCGCCAAGATGAACAGCACCCGTGGCTTTTTGCCGCTTGACTTGGAAACCATCGCTTGCACATCGGCCCATTCGGCCTCAAGCTTGGACAGCTCAGCGCGCGCCAGCGATTCGCGGCCCGCAGCCCGCAGCCCGCCCCACCACAAGAAGCTTACGCTGCACTTCGGCCCAAGTGTGATCGGCCTCGATCAATTCAACACTCACACCGGCACTGCGAATTTGATCCAATACGATTTTGGGTCCCGCCTCGGTTGTGGCAATCACCACATCGGGCTTGAGCGACAGCAAGCCTTCAGCTGACAGTTGGCGCGAATACCCGACTTTTTTGGTTTTTAAAGCGGCCTCGGGAAACATGCTCGTGGTGTCGGTTCCAACCAACTGATCTTGAGCGCCCAATAGATACGCAACCTCAGTGATCGCGCCGCTAACTGTGACTATTTTTTGAACGCGTGCGATTTGAGCCTTCGTGTTTGGAGCCAGCGGCTGGGCAACAAGCACACTGGTAGCGAACCACAGTGGCGTTGTCGCGAACACCGAAGACAGACGCAACGCGTCGCGTCTTTTGATCTGGCAACAAGGCAGCGTATTTTGAGACATCAACAATCCTTCTTGGCTTGGGCCAAAGTCGCGATACGAACATAGGGGCTCTTATTCAGCAAACAGCATGGTCGTCGCTCACCACCTCTTTGCCCGCTGGCACTTGCGCGAGTCGCGGCAGCCTCGCCAAGATCTGACGCCAAGCGTTCAACTCAGGCTTGCCCGGCTTTCGTGCGCCAAAGAACATCGCCATCAACTCGCCTTGTTCATCAAACGCTTCCAACGAGCTGACAATGCCGTCGGAGGTGGGTTTCTCAACGACCCAGACGTTGGCAATGCTGTCTTCGCGCAAATGCAAGTTAAAGCTCGGATCCAATACGTTGAGCCACAGGGTCGAGCCAATTTCCATCGGCTCAATGCGCTTAACCGGCCCGGTGTGAATTTGGATGCAGCCACCGCTGCTCACAAAAACCATGATCGGCGTGCCATCAAACGATGCCTCCATGAGCATGCTGCGCACTGCACTGTTTGACACACGCTGCGCGTATTGGTTTTCGACAATTCGAAAGCACTGCTGGCGCTCGACCGCATGCTTACCGAGCAACCCAAAGAACTCGTGGGTGTCTTTCATGGCGGACCAGTCGGTGGCAATGGCCTGCGCGTCAAACGACCCATCCGCTTGCAGCAAAGGCTCGGCGGGCTTGGCGGTGAACTCGAGCCGCACCTCAGGCTCAGCAAACGTCTCGGCGATCTGCTGCCACGCGTGCATGTCGGTCGCATCGCGCGAAAATATCTTGTGCACAGCCAAACCGTGTTGGTCGAAGAACTGCAAGCTGATATTGCTTCGATTACCCGGATTTGCAGCAAGCTCAGTGACTGCAAAGCCAGCATGCCATTTAGCGAAGAAAAGCCTCAGGTCGATATCTTCTCCAAGCGCCAGCCCCATGTGCCCCATGGCTGAGACGCTTTGGTACACGCCCGTCTTTTCATGGACGGTGGACTCATTTCGTGTCAGCGCCATCAAAGGGCCACAAAACTCCAGCGCCTGCAACAACTCAATCCACTGCTTTCGCAGCGGCACGGACTTGGGGGCAAACTCATGGGACCCGCAGTGCAAAGCAACGGCTTCGCCCTCGCTGATGCCGATGTGCGCTGCGGCGTCTTTCGCGCGTTTTCCCGCTAGACGCGCGTCGTTGAATTGTTGTCGCAGCAGGCTTTCCCGCGCTGACTGCTCAATGGTGATGGATGACATGTTCGATTCTGCTGTGGGGTTGATATAAGACGTAGCCATGGCTCGTTTCAAAAATCAACGGTGAGGCCAACATTCGCGGATCGCCCGGGCTGCGTGTAAGCATCAAGCCCCACCGAGACGCTAGACAGTCCTCGAACGGTATTCCACGCCCAGTACTTCTGGTTCGTCAAGTTGACCACCGCCGCATTGACGCGAACGCCCTTGGCGACATGCCATTGGCTGGTCAAGTCCCACGTCGTGGTGGCTGGCGTGAGAAATTGTGTCGATGGCGCACTCACCAAAAGCGCACCATTGACGCCTGACTCAGCTTTTTGGCCATGATGCGTTGCACTCAGCCGAATATCTGCAAGCGCGTGCTTGTATGACAGTCCGACAACCAGCTTGCTCGGGTCGGTGCTGTTTAGCGGCTTGTTTGTGTTGCTGTCCGTGCCAACCGAACGACCATAGACCAGCGATGCACTGAATTCGCCGCCCGACAAACGACCCACAGGCGCTTGCGCTTTGAACTCAAACCCATTGATCTTGGCGCGGCTGACGTTAATTGACTGAAATATCGTGGGATTGCCCGCCACGCCCGCACCGCCGACTTGGCTCGAGTCCTCGATTAAGTCGTTGAACCGACTGGAGAAAATTGCGGCATCCCATGCCAAACCGGGACTCCTACCTCGAAGGCCCACCTCAAAGTTTCGGCTCTTCTCGGGCTTCAGCCCCGGATTTGGCACCGTCTTGTAAAACGACAGCAAGTTCTCAAAGAACGCATTGAGTTGACCTGCATTGGGCGCTCGAAACCCAGTCGCGTAGTTCGCCCAAACGGCAAGCTGCGGGCTGAGGTTCAAGATCGTGCCAATTTTGGGTGAGACCGCCGACCCGGAAAGCGAGGCTGCAGGCGTTGACGACGGCGGCGAGAAGCCCTCTTGGCTCGCTTTGATGCTGAAATGATCCCACCGCAACGCCGGCGTGACGGTGAGGTCGCCCAACACGACTTCATCTTGCAAGTAGACGGCTGCGCTGCTTCACGCGTGTCCGGAAACCGCTTGAGCGGAAAGGTCTCGCCAAACGGCGGTGTGACCCCGGTGTTGAGATTTCGCACATCGGAACGCACAAAATCAAACCCGTAGGTTAATTTTTGCACTGCAATTGCCGACATGCGTAGCACTTTATCGCCCTGCAAGCCCAACTGAAGCGTCTTCTCGTCGTAAGTCACATCGCGAACACGGTCCGCTGACGTGTTGCGATCTTCACTTGCCCATTCGCGTGAACTGGCGCGCTGAACACTGACTATTGTTTGAATGTTGTCGGCCAGCGCACCACCGACTTGGTATCTAGCGTCCCAACCCAGTCGGTCACGCTCTTGGGTGGTGAACGAGTCGACGCGCAGCGCGGCCGAGGCAACTTGTGATGCTGAGCCAGACAGCGGCAACCGCGCTCGAGCCGACAACAGCTCATAGTCAGATCGCTTGTCAACATGCTCCACCGTCCAGGCGTGCCGCTGCGCCGAGCCCGGCTTTAGTATCAACTTGGCTAAAACCGAGTTGCTTTTGTCGTTTTGTGGGTTTGGCGTGGTGCGGTCGGCGTTCGCTGAGTCGTTGCTTCCTTGGTTGCTCAACGCGTTGGCACGTCCAACGCGAGCGCTGACCAGCCACTGCGCGCTGTCATTCAACCGTCCGGCAGCCGTCGCGCTGATTGCACGCCCGTTGTCGTCGCCGCTTGTGCTCACGCTGGCCTGACCACCAAAGCCCAACGAACGCCCCAAATAATCGCTGGGTTCGCGGGTGATGAAATTCACCATACCGGCCAGCCCGTCAGATCCGTAAAGTGCCGAAGCGGGGCCTTTCACGATTTCAACCCGCTTCAATTGGGTCACGTCAACGGCGTCTCGCCCAAATGAATTGCTGCCAAACGCGTAGCTTTTCGGCATCCGAACACCGTCGACCAAAATCAGGACGCGATTACCGTCTAGCCCCCTGATGTTGAATCCCGCATTGCCCGCGCGCCCAGTGCTATTGCCGGCCAAACTAAACCGCGCTGGCGAGCGCTGAACCGAGACATTGGGAATGTCGCGAACCACGTCGCGGATGTCGCCAACTTGGCTGAATTCAAGTTGACCCTGCGTAACGACATCAATGGTGCCCGCCACGTCGTCGGTGCTTTGTTCTGAGCGCGAACCACTCACGACCACGGGAGCCAGCGACTTCGCCTCTTGCGCCGCCGCCGCCGACAAGCTCAGCAGAACCGCCAACCCTCCCATGGCAATCCCGACTTGGGTGGCACGGTATGGTGCTGGCAGCACTCTCATCGCCAGCGATTGGCAAGGGGTTTGAGCGAACGAAATCATGAGGCAACCACTCCAGTCATTTGAATCAAATGCTGGCGTTGGATCGCGCTTGGGCGATTTTTTGCTGGCTCAGAACCTCCAGTATATGCGAATAATTCTCATTTGACTTGAATCTGTGCGCAATTCAAGCGACCTGATCAGCGCCGCCAAAGCCCGCGCAAGACCCATGCGCAGGTCGCACTGGCTGCGACCATTGCACCGTAGGTCGCCATCTTGCCATCGCGCTCAAACACGATCAAACCCACGATGAGTGTCACTGCACAGACGGCAAAATTGATAGCAACAAACCCAATGAATCCGGTGACCAATGGCCTATTTTGCTTAAAAATCATCGAAAACAGGCTCACGGCGATGCTCAGACCCAGTGCAGGGTAGAGAAAGTTGGCGGCATGATTGATGAAAGCGACAAAACCCATTGATAAAACCCGGCTGCAATGACTGCGATCAATCCATCGTACCGCGCGTGGCTGCTCGAACGGGGTGCGAACAGCCTCAGGCGACAAATTTATAATCAACGCCTATGACTGTCTGGGCCTTGGGCCTCAACCACACCACTGCGCCACTCGATTTGCGTGGCCGCTTCGCGCTGAGCCTGGAGCAACTGGCGCCTGCGCTGGATGCCTTCAAGCGCAGCGTGGTGCAGGGGACGCAAGTTGCGCACGACAGCATTCAAGCCGCCATTTTGTCAACCTGCAACCGCACCGAGGTCTATTGCGCCGTGGATTCGAGCGCAGGCTCCACCGCCACGGCGTCGCAGTGTGAGCGAATGTCATTGCATTGGCTGGCCGCGCAAGGCGGCGTGAGCCCTGATGCATTGAGCCGCCACGCTTATGTTCGCCAAAACCAAGATGCCGCGCGCCATGTGTTTCGGGTGGCCAGTGGTTTAGACAGCATGGTGTTGGGCGAAACTCAAATTTTGGGCCAGTTCAAAGAGGCGGTGCGTGCCGCTGACGATGCAGGCGCGCTTGGTGCCACGCTCAACCAGTTGTTTCAACGCAGCTTTGCCGTTGCAAAAGACGTTCGCAGCCAAACCGAGATTGGCAGCGCATCCATCAGCATGCCAGCGGCAGCCGTGCGCTTGGCCTCACAGCTTTTTGAAGACTTGGCGCACACCAAGATGCTTTTTGTGGGTGCGGGCGAAATGATTGAGCTGGCCGCGACTCACTTTGCGGCCACTTCGCCCAACCGCATCGTCATTGCCAACCGCTCAGTCGCGCGCAGCCAAGCCTTGGCTGCGCGGCTCAACGCGTTGCGCCAGCGCGACAGCGGGGCAAGCCAGTCTGACTTCGCGTCGGCGATTGCACTGGCAGAGCTGCCATCGCGGCTACATGAATTTGACATCGTGGTGAGCTGCACCGCCAGCACACTGCCGATCATTGGCTTGGGCGCCGTCGAGCGCGCGCTCAAAGCGCGGCGGCGCAAACCCATGTTCATGGTCGATTTGGCGGTGCCACGCGACATCGAGCCCGAGGTCAAGGCGTTAAGTGATGTCTATTTGTACACGGTGGATGACTTGGCGATCATGGTGCAGCAAGGGCGCGCCTCGCGAACGGCTGCGGTCGCGCAAGCCGAAGTCATCGTCGACGTGGGCGTGGCTCAATTCATGCACTGGGTGGCACAGCGCGAGTCGGTGCCCTTGATTCAACGCATCAACGCGCAAGCCGAAACTTGGCGTGAGGCAGAACTTGCCCACGCTCGCAAAGCGTTGGCCAAGGGCGAAGATGTCAATGCCGTCATGGAGTCCCTCAGTCGGCGCTTGATGCAAAAAGCCTTGCACGGCAGCTACAGCCAGCTCAACGCGAGCGACGCGCTGGAGCGCGAGCGGGCAGCGCAAGCCATTGAGCGCGTGGTCCTGCGCCACTAGCGACGCGGGCCAACTCACTCCCTTTGCTGAGCGGCTTGACTCAGCTGTGCCTCCTCGTTTTTTTGATATTGCCTGCCCTGATGAAACCCTATTTGCGCGACCAGCTCGAAAAAACCGCTCTGCGCCTGCATGAGCTGTCGCATTTGCTCGCTCAACCCGACATTCAAGCCGATGCCAAGGCGTATCGGCGCTTGAGCATCGAATTGGCTGAACTCACGCCAATCGGTCAGCGTTATGCGCGCCACCAGCAGCGCGAAGCCGATCGCGGGCAAGCACGCGACTTGCTGTCTGACCCCGACATGGCAGAAATGGCCGAAGAAGAAGTCAACGCATGCGAAGTCGATCTCGTCGCCTTGGTGCATGACATTGAGCGGCTGCTCATCCCCAAAGACCCCGACGATCAACGCGCAGCTTTTGTTGAGATTCGCGCCGGCACAGGCGGCGACGAATCCGCCCTATTTGCCGGAGATTTGTGTCGCATGTACACGCGCTACGCTGCTGCGGTGGGCTGGCGGGTCGAGGTGCTGAGCGAATCGGCCTCGGAAGTTGGCGGATACAAAGAAGTGGTGCTGCGTGTTGACGGCGCACCCGCGCGCCGCGCCAATGGCGAATTGGGGCCGGGCGTTTACGGCCAGCTGCGGTTTGAGTCAGGCGGCCACCGGGTGCAGCGCGTGCCCATCACCGAGTCGCAAGGCCGCATCCACACCAGTGCATGCACGGTGGCCGTGCTGCCCGAGCCTGACGAGGCCCAGGCCATTCTCATCAACCCAGCCGATTTGCGAATCGACACCTACCGGGCAAGTGGCGCCGGTGGACAACACATCAACAAAACCGACTCGGCGGTTCGCATCACGCACCTGCCCACTGGGATCGTGGCTGAGTGCCAAGACGGGCGAAGCCAACACAGCAATAAAGCGTCAGCCCTCAAAGTGCTGACGGCCAGAATCCACGAGAAAGACCGTTCTGAAAGCGCCGCCAAGGAAGCCGCCACGCGAAAAGGCTTGATTGGCAGCGGCGATCGATCAGACCGCATCCGAACCTACAACTTCCCTCAAGGTCGGCTCACCGATCACCGAATCAACTTAACCTTGTACAAACTCGGCATGGTGATGGAAGGAGACATGGGCGACGTGATTCAGGCCCTGCTCGACGCACGCGAGGCCGAAGCCTTGGCGGAGCTCGAGGGCGCATGAACTCAGTAGCGGCATCAATGCTTCTCGCGCAAACGCGGGGCGTGAACCGGCGTGATGTGCAAGTGCTGGCCTTGTTCGCTCTCGGCCGCGACGCAAACGACCGCGCTTGGCTGCTGGCGAATGACCGCGACGAATGGCCTGACAAGCAAATGCTGGCCCACTTTGATGACTTGATTGCGCAGCGGCTCGATGCCGTGCCGATTGCGTACCTGGTCGGCAAAAAAGCGTTTTTTGGACTTGACCTGTTCGTTGACAAGCGAGTGCTCGACCCCCGCGATGACACCGAGGCTTTGGTCGAATGGGCGCTGGAATGCACCCACGACCGTGGCGACGCAACAGTCCTTGACATGCTGGACCTCGGCACAGGCAGCGGGGCCATTGCTTTGGCCTTGGCCCACACACTTGGGGCTCGGGCTCGCGTGACCGCAACCGACGCAAGCGAGGCTGCGCTTGAAGTAGCGAAAAATAACGCCCAAAGACTCGGCTTAACCGTGTCGTTTTTATCTGGGTCTTGGCTTCAAGCTTTAAACGAATCGCCCGAGCGTCGATATGACGTGATCGCATCAAATCCACCCTACATTGCCGCAGACGACACCCACTTGACAGACCTGCGTCACGAGCCACTAAACGCGCTGACCAGCGGCATCGACGGCCTGCGCGACTTGAAAATCATCATCGCCGAAGCCCCCCAACACCTGAAACCCAGCGGTTGGCTGCTGCTTGAACATGGGCACAACCAAAGCGCGGCTGTTCGCACCCTGCTTGACGCGGCAGGCTTCAACCATGTTCAAAGCCGACTCGACCTCGCAGGCATCGAGCGATGCTCTGGCGGCAAATTCACCCGGTAACACCGATAATCACCCCCATTCACAGGAGTTTCAGCATGAGCGACACCCAACAACGCATCGATGATTTGGTCAAGAACAACGACTATGTACTTTTCATGAAAGGCAGCGCAAGCTTTCCGATGTGCGGCTTCTCGGGCCGCGCCATTCAAATCATGAAAGCCTCTGGCGTGGACCCCAAAACCATCAAAACCGTCAACGTTTTAGACGACGCCGAAATTCGCCAAGGCATCAAGGAATACAGCAACTGGCCAACGATTCCACAGCTCTACGTCAAAGGCGAGTTTGTCGGCGGCTCTGACATCATGATGGAGATGTTTGAAAGCGGCGAGCTGCAACAGGTTTTGGGTACTGCCGCAAACTGATCGTCACCCACGTCTCGCCAGTCCTTGGCGAGACTTGTTAAACCACCCACTTCTTCCTCGCGGCAAACACTGCGTTGGGATACTCCGGCTTGCCACGGCTGCCGTTGTAGCGGCCCAGGGCCATGAATTCGTCGCCCTTTTCTCGGTCGAGGTAGTGGCGCAAGATGACGCAGCCAAAACGCAAATTGGTTTGCATGTGAAAGAGTCGGCTCACGTCGCCGTCACCGATGACTTTGGTCCAAAACGGCATGACTTGCATGTAGCCACGGGCCCCGACGCGAGAAATCGCAAACTTGCGAAACGCACTCTCGACCTCGATGAGCCCCAAAACGGTTGTCACGTCCAAGCCCGCGCGCTTGGATTCGTACCAAACTGTTTGCAAAAATTCTTTGCGCTCTTGTAACTCGCTTTTTCTGCGCGCCAGTTTGGGGCTCACGGCGCCCAACCACCGCAAGTACGCGATTCGCTTGTCGCTGTCGGTGAACTCCGGCACGGGTGGGGCGGTATTGGCAACAGCACTCGACAAGGCGCTGCGAACCGAGTCGATCATCGGCTCTTCAAGCTGGCTACCGGCCTGCGCGTGATCTGGTATTGATAGCAACAAACCCAATGAAATCGGTGACCAAAGGGCTATTTTTCTTCTAAATCGCCCTTTTTCGTCCATCGATGACCTTTCAAGCACCCAGCGCGAGCGTGAGCGCGGCGCGCACCTCGGCTACCACTGCATCAAGCGGCACTTTGCGCGCTTGAGTCTCCCGGCGATGCTGCACCTCGACAACGCCTTCCTTGAGCCCACGATCTCCGACAGTGATTCGGTGCGGCACGCCAATGAGCTCCCAGTCAGCAAACATTGCGCCGGGGCGCTCGTTGCGGTCGTCCAAAATGACATCTGCGCCAGCGGCGAGTAGCTCGGCATAGATTCTCAGCGAGGCTTCTTTGACTTCAGGGCTGCGCTCGGCGTTAACGGGGCACACGACAACCGTGAACGGTGCGAGCGCCTCGGGCCAAATGATGCCTTTTTCGTCGTGGTTTTGCTCAATCGCTGCAGCCGCCAATCGCGTCACGCCAATGCCGTAGCAACCCATCTCAAAGGGTTTGGGTTTGCCGTCTTCATCTAAAAACGTGGCTTTCATTGCGGTGCTGTACTTGGTGCCAAGGTAGAACACATGCCCAATCTCGATGCCGCGCTCGATGGCAAGCGGCCCCATGCCGTCGGGTGACGGATCCCCCGCCAGCACGTTGCGGATGTCGGCAACCCGTGTCGGCTCTGGTAGATCACGTCCCCAATTCACGCCGGTGATGTGGTGGCCTGCTTGGTTGGCACCGCACACCCAGTCAGCCATGGCGGCCACCTCGCGGTCGGCAACGATGATCACGGACTTCACACAGTTGATCGGACCCAAGTAGCCCGGCGGCGTGCCGAAATGCTCGACGATCTCGGCCTCGGTCGCGAAGCGAAAACCGACATGAAGCCCCGGCACTTTGTTGGCCTTGACTTCGTTGAGCGAATGATCGCCACGCAGCAACAAGAGCCAGATTTTGACGCCGACGACTTCGCCGCGATCGTCTTTTTTCTCGGTGGCCAAAACGATTGATTTGACAGTTTGGGCCAGTGGCAAGCCCAGCAACTCGGCGACATCTTCGCAGGTGCTTTTGCCGGGAGTTGGCACAACAGCCATCGCCTGAGCGGGCTCGCCGCGCGGGCCTGGGGATAGGCTTTCAGCTTTTTCAATGTTGGCAGCGTAGCTTGAGTTCGGGCAATAAATGATCGCGTCTTCGCCCGTGTCGGCAATGACTTGAAACTCTTCGCTTTTGTCGCCACCAATGGCCCCGCTGTCAGCAGCAACGGCGCGGTAGCGCAGGCCAAATCGATCAAAAATGCGGCGATACGCGTCCGCCATCACATCGTAGCTGGCGTGTGCGGCTTCGACCGAGCGGTCAAAGCTGTACGCGTCTTTCATGGTGAATTCACGACCTCGCATCAAACCAAACCTTGGCCGCCGCTCGTCGCGAAACTTGGTCTGAATTTGGTAGAAATTCTTAGGGAGTTGCTTATAGCTGCGCAGCTCTTGGCGCGCAATATCGGTCACAACCTCTTCGCTCGTGGGCTGGATGACGAAGTCGCGGCCATGGCGATCTTTGATTCGCAACAACTCAGGCCCGTTGGAGGTGAAGCGACCCGTTTCTTGCCAAAGCTCGGCGGGCTGCACGACTGGCATGGTCAACTCAACCGCACCGGCGCGGTTCATTTCTTGTCGAACAATGGCTTCAACCTTGCGAATGACGCGCAAACCCATGGGCATGTAGTTGTACACACCCGCCGACAGGCGCTTGATCAACCCAGCTCGCATCATGAGCTTGTGGCTCGCGACTTCGGCATCAGCTGGCGCATCTTTGAGGGTAGAGATGAAAAACTGGGTGGCTTTCACGATTGCTTGTCCGAGATTTGACGCAAACCAAAGAAATCACCGCGTGGAGGCTTTGCCGCAACGGGGTGAGCATTCGCAAGGGAATGCATAATGGTTGCAATTTGAAGATTTGAGGTTTGATTATGCTCGACCGGGACGGCTACAGGCCGAACGTCGGCATCATCGTGGTCAACCAGAAAAACCAGGTTTTTTGGGGCAAGCGCATTCGCACACACTCATGGCAGTTCCCGCAAGGGGGCATCGACCGTGGGGAAAATCCGGAACAAGCCATGTTCCGGGAGTTGTATGAAGAGCTGGGGCTCAAACCGGAATTTGTCCGTGTGCTTGGCCGTACGCGGGATTGGTTGCGCTACGAGGTGCCGGAGCGCTACATTCGCCGCGACGCGCGTGGCTTTTACAAGGGGCAAAAACAGATCTGGTTTTTGCTTCAGCTGACCGGTCACGACTGGGATTTGAACCTGCGCGCCACCGACCACCCCGAATTTGATGCTTGGCGTTGGAATGACTATTGGGTTCCGCTGGAATCCGTCGTTGAGTTCAAACGCGGCGTATATCACTTGGCGCTGAGCGAGTTGATGCGGTTTTTGCCACGCCTCGATTCTTGGCACCCAAACGATGACGGTGAGCACGGCGCGAGACCTCGCGGAATCGGCGCCAACCCTGTCATGCGGGCACCGCCCGGCTACGGTTTAGGCTTGGGCTATGGCTCAAATGTCGTCAATGCGCCTCGACACAACGACGCGGGGCGGCGCAACTTCAACATGGAGTTGCCGCCCGGAGCGAGTTTTGACCCGGACCCGCACACCAACGAAGCAGCCGACGCCGTACCCAGCCACCCGCCAGCTTTGGCTCCAGCGTTTTCGGTACCTGACGACCTGAACCACCGACACGGCCATGACGACAATGAGTCAACCGACACGGTGTTGCGGCGGCGGCATGCGACGCCGGGCGATGATCTGGGGCAAACCCATGATCATGATTGAATAGGACTTAACCAAACTGTTCCTGCACGGCGCAGCGACGAAGACAATGCGAACAGCACGGCTAGGAGCAGCAACGCCGCTGGGGAGGTTTTGCGTAAATCCTATGAAAAATCGATTCAGCCAGTCAACACCATGTTGTCGCGGTGCAGCATCTCGGGCTCGGCGCTGTAGCCCAGCAAGCGCTCGAACTCGGTCGAGGGCTTGCGGCAAATTAAGCGCGCCTCGGCGCTGCTGTAGTTGGCCAAGCCCCTGGCCAGCTCAAGCCCGGTTTGAGTGAGTATCGCTATCACGTCGCCGCGAACAAATTCACCCGAGACGCTGAGCATGCCAATCGGCAGCAAGCTCTTGCCATGGCGTGCGACCATCTCTGCAGCACCCTCGTCGACCATCACAGCGCCGCGCATTTGCAATTGATCGATCATCCATTGCTTTTTGGCCTGTGTTTTTTGCGTTCCGGCCTCAAACAGCGTGCCGATGGCCTCACCTGCCATCAATCGCAGCAGGGCATCGGGCTCGCGCCCCCAAGCCACCACCGTGTTGGCACCTGATCGCGCGGCGCGTTTGGCCGCCAGTACCTTGGTGATCATGCCGCCCTTGCCGATGCTCGACCCAGCGCCGCCTGCGAGTGCCTCGAGGCTTGGGTCGCCAGCAGTTGCGCGCGCAATGAGTGTGGCAGACGGGTCTTTGCGCGGATCGGCGCTGAACAAGCCTTTCTGATCGGTCAAGATGATCAAGGCATCGGCATCAATCAAATTGGCCACCAACGCGCCCAAGGTGTCGTTGTCGCCGACCTTGATTTCGTCGTTGACGACCGTGTCGTTTTCGTTGATGACCGGCACGACGCCCAGTTTGAGCAGGGTCAACAAGGTGCTGCGCGCATTCAAATAGCGCTCGCGATCGGCTAAGTCCGCATGGGTCAACAGCACCTGCGCGCTGCCAACTGCGTTTTGGCGCAGCTGGGTTTCGTACATTTGGGCCAAGCCCATTTGCCCCACCGCAGCAGCAGCCTGCAACTCGTTGATTGCCGTTGGCCGCACCGCCCAACCCAAGCGTTTCATGCCCTCGGCAATTGCGCCGCTGGACACCATCACGACCTCAACGCCGTCCTTGACCATGCGAGCCAACTGCCCGCACCACTGGCCAATGGCGACTTGGTCCAAGCCCCGCCCCTCATTGGTCACCAAGCTCGACCCGACCTTGACGACGACGCGCTTGGCACCCAACAAGCCCCCAGCACCCGAAAAAACCTCTTTTGTGGCCGATTTATGGACTTTTAGCTCGTTGGTCACGGTATCTATTGGGTTTGTTGCTATTATTTTTGAGTACTTGATTTGCGTGGAGCGGCTGGCTTTTTGGCGACCTTCTTCACGACAGACTCGACTGGCGCGTCGTCCTCGACATCAGCAAACGACTCATCGCTGCGCAACTCCGCCGCGCGAATGGCCTGCGCCAAGCGCTCGGCGCGCCGGGCATCGTCACTGGCCACATCGTCGGCATCACTGGTTCGATCAAACCGGGGATCGATCTCGGCCTTGGGTTGCTCGGCATCAAACGCGGCGCGCAGGTATTTGTAAATATCGCGTTTTAGCGGCTCCAAGCCCTCGCGTGCAAGGGCTGAGATTTCAAACACGGGGCCTTTGTGCTTGAAGCGTTTAACAAAGTCTTTGACGCGCGCAGCGCGCTCCTCAAGGGGCACCATGTCAAGTTTGTTGAGCACCAGCCAGCGCGGCTTATCAAACAAGGCTTGGTCGTATTTTTTGAGCTCTTTGACGATGGCGCGGGCTTGCACCACAGGGTCGATGCTGTCGTCAAACGGCGCGAGGTCCACCATGTGCAGCAGCACGCGCGTGCGCTGCAAATGTCGCAAAAACTGGTGTCCCAAACCCGCGCCTTCAGACGCACCCTCGATGAGACCCGGCAAATCGGCAACGACAAAGCTCTTCTCGGGGCCGACACGTACGACACCCAAGTTGGGGTACAGCGTGGTGAACGGGTAGTCGGCGATTTTGGGGCGTGCATTCGAGATCGAGGCGATCAGCGTGCTTTTGCCGGCATTGGGCATGCCAAGCAAGCCGACATCGGCCAAGACCTTGAGCTCTAACTTGAGGCCTTTTCGCTCACCCGGCCAGCCGGGTGTTTTTTGACGTGGCGCGCGGTTGATGGCCGATTTGAACCGCAAATTGCCAAATCCTCCGTCGCCGCCACGAGCCAAGCGAATCATCTCGCCCGCAACCAACAGCTCGTGCAAGACCGCACCAGTTTCCGCGTCGCTGATGATGGTACCCACAGGCAAGCTCAAGGTGACATCGTCACCCGCACCGCCAAACATGTCGGAACCCATGCCGTGCTCACCGCGCTTGGCGTCAAAGCGGCGGGTGTAGCGAAAGTCAACCAAGGTGTTGAGCGCTTCGTTGGCCACAGCCCAGACATGGCCACCGCGGCCACCGTCGCCGCCATTGGGGCCACCGAATTCTTTGTGTTTTTCGTGGCGAAACGACACGCACCCGTTGCCGCCATCACCTGCGGTGATCTCGATGAAGACTTCGTCAACGAATTTCATGAAATTATCCTAACCGGCATTGATCCGGCGATTTGCTCAGAGCTGTCAGGCCGCTTGTTTGTGTCGCACAAAGAACAACGCCCCGACAAGTGCGAACACAAAGAACAACGCACTCGACAAGCGCGAACACAAAGAACAACGCCCCGACAAGCGGGGCGATGCGGTGTGGATCCCAGAGCCTAGGCTGATTAAGCAACAGCCAAAGGCACAGGGGTCACGTTGATGGTGTGCTTGTTGAGGGCACCCTTGATGGCGAACGAAACCACACCGGCCGTCAACGCGAACAGTGAGTGGTCTTTGCCGATACCCACGTTGTTGCCAGGATGGAACTTGGTCCCACGTTGGCGAACGATGATTGCGCCAGCGGTGATGGTTTCACCACCGAAAGCCTTCACACCGAGCATTTTGGGCTTGGAATCCCGCCCATTTCGCGTAGAGCCGCCGCCTTTCTTTTGTGCCATGTCGCTTTCTCCTAGAAGTTAAAAATTCAGCAAAAGCCGAATCACTTGCGAATGCCGCCGACCAACAAGTCGGTCAGTGCTTTGAATTCGTCCCACTTGCCGTCAGCGGCCAGTTGAGCTTGCTCAGCCCAGGTGGTTGGATCGTGCGAAGCGAAACGTGCGCCGCCAGACTTGAGCAGTGCTTTGAGCACGCCAATGTCGGTAGCTGCCAATTGCACAAAGCTGGTGATACCGGCTTTGGCGAGCAACTCGTTGATCTTGGGGCCGATGCCCTCAATTTTGACCAAATCGTCAGCTGGAGCAGCCATCAAAGCGGCAGGCACAGCAGCAGTGGTTGCACCCGCAGCGGTCGTCACGGCAGTGAAGAACAGCTCGGTGTACCGCTGGCGGTGGCCTTGCGATTTTTTGTAATGCTTGCGACGGCGCATTTTGAAAATATGCACTTTATCGTGCAAGCCGTGTGCCACGATGGTGGCACTGACCGTGGCATTTGGAACAAAAGGTGTGCCGACTTCCAAACCAGCGCCGAGACCGACAGCCAGAATTTGATCAAACACAACCTCTTGACCCACAGCCGCAGTGATCTGTTCTACTTTAAGTTTTTGGCCAGCAGCAACTTTGTATTGTTTGCCACCGGTTTTTATGACCGCGTACATGTGAAATCCTTCGGGTTGAAGTATGAGTGATTCCTCGCGAGAGGAACCCAGCATTATAGCGCGCCCGGGTTTGTGCGTAGACGCCGGGCTTTTTACCCACGCCGCCAAGGGCGAGTTTTCTATAATCGAGCTGTGCACCGGTCACCTTGCTCGGCACAAAGAACCCACACTTCGCTTTGCTCAACCCCAAACACGAACCCGCCTCGCCCCCAGTAACCGACACCCAGCCCATTGTTGTGACCGGGATGGCCGAGGCCTTAGCCTTGGTTGCGCCCGATATGGCGCTGGTTGACGCGCTGATTCGAGACAAGCTCAGCTCCGAAGTCCCCTTGGTTGGGCAAGTCGCGCAGTACATCATTGCGGCAGGCGGCAAACGCCTTCGGCCGGCCATGCTCTTATTGATGGCCGGCGCGATTGGCTTTCGGCACGAGCAGCGAATCAACTTAGCCGCCATTGTCGAGTTCATCCACACCGCAACGCTTTTGCACGACGATGTGGTCGACGAATCAGGCATGCGCCGTGGCCGGGCAACCGCGAACCACGCGTTTGGCAACGCAGCCAGCGTTTTAGTGGGCGACTTTTTGTATTCGCGTGCATTTCAGATGATGGTTGAGACCCAAAACATGCGAGTCATGGCCATTTTGTCTGATGCAACCAATGTGATCGCCGAAGGCGAAGTGCTTCAATTGATGAACATGCACAACGCCGATACCGATGTCGAAGCGTATTTGCGCGTGATCCGCTCGAAAACCGCCAAGCTTTTCGAGGCGAGTGCCCGGCTCGCCGCCGTGATGGGCGGGGCGGACGTCGCGCTTGAGGCAACCTGCGCCGAGTACGGCCAAGCCTTGGGTACCGCATTTCAAGTGATTGACGACGTGCTGGACTACGAGGGTGACCCGTTGGCGCTGGGCAAAAATATCGGGGACGACCTTCGCGAAGGCAAAGTCACCCTGCCCGTGATCGTGGCCATGCAACGCGGCACACCCGCAGAACAAGCCCTGATCCGCGACAGCATCGAAGCGGACTGGGCCCAGCAAGTCGGTGCCGCCGATGCCCTCACCCAGCGCCTGCACGAAATCGCCCAGATTGTGCATCGCACAGACGCCATCACCGCCGCACGCGCAGCCGCCCAAGGCGAGGCCTGCAAAGCCACCCGCTGCGCCCAAGCCCTGCCCAGTAATGCTTACAGCGAGGCGCTGATTGCGATGTCGACCCAACTGTTGGTGCGCAACGTCTAAGCGGCTCGTCTTTGTCGCGAAGCCAAACTTTGTCTTTCAAGATCAGCATGTTTGAAACTGAACCGCTACGCAGCACTCCGTTGCCAGTGCCAGCACCCGAATTGGTTGACATGCGCGGCTCCCCTGAGGGCTTGCCGTTTCAGCCCTCTCCAATTGGGCAATGGCCGGGAGAACAGCTGAGCGTCAACTTCGATGCCAGCGGATGGGAGTACTTCCGAGTCTGGATCGTGGTGCGACTCTTGACTTTGCTGACTCTTGGCATCTACAGCCCATGGGCGCAACTTCGATTGCAGAGATTTTTGGCGCAGCACACAAAGGTCGGCTGTCACGCCGTTGAAATTCAGTTCCAACCTTCAAAACTTTTGTTCGGGCGAGTCATTGCGTTGATGGCGACATTGATTGGCTTGGGGTGCGCCATGTTCAGCCCCTGGGCTGGAGCCACATTTATCATGTTCGCGTTTGCTGCCTTTCCATGGCTCGCCGTGCGCTCGGCTGCGGCAAAGTGGCGCCGGGTGCGGTTGGGTGGGCATCGTTTTGGTGCCTCACCGCGTTCAGCGCCCCTGATGTGGGCTTGGTGGATTTTGGGATTGGCCACGGCAACCAGTTTGATGCTGCAAGCGGACTTTGCGATCCAAATGCATTTTGCGTGGGTATTGGTATGGATGGTATCGATCATGGCAGCCGGGTGGGTCATTGGTCCACTGGCCACCAGTGCGGTGTTGCATGCCACTTTGGCTCAAGCCCGATTGGGGCTCATTCCCAGCGTCCTCCACGCAGACGTGAAGGAAGTAGCCGCAGTGATGTTCAGGAGCGGACTCAGCAAGAGTTTCAGGTGGGTCGCGGTTCTGTCTTTCTGCGCATCAGTTGGGTACACATATTTCAAGGATATTCGAATTCTGGAGCTCACAAGCTACGCCATGGCTATCGTGGCTATCGTGGTTGGCGTGATGGGCGTGAGTTACGCGCGGGCACGCAGACTGAACTTTGTTCTGAATCGGTTGCAATTTGGTGGCATGCGATTCGTATGCGAAATTGACTCGGACAAGCTGGCTTGGCTGAATGCGCGCTGGGCATTTCTGGCGTTATGCACCGCAGGTCTGAGCATCCCATGGGGAACCGTGGCGTGGCGCGGCTACGTCAGTGCACATGTTTGGGTGTTTGTGGATGGTCCTTGGTCGCAGTTTGGCGGGGCAATAAATTCAACCGCGAACCGCACCTACAACGCGGCTGACGGACTCGCAGAGTCATTTGATGTGGAACTGATTTGACCACTGACCGTCCACCTCAACTGAGTTCATCGACACGGGCATCCCGCGTCATTGATTTAGCGATCAACTCGACTTGGGCACCCAAAACGCTGGCGGTGGTCTGGCCGTTGACGCTTGTTTTCGCACTCACTAGCGGGCTTCAACATGTCAGCGATTTAGCGTCCAAGCACACTCCAGCCTGGGTAGAACGGGGCATCGGTGACGCGGTCATTCGATCGGTGAATCGACTCGCCCCGCAGTTTGACCAACGCGACCATGATGCCTTGGCCAAGCGGCTTGCACTCATTGAACGTCTTCAGCGCATGGCCGCCCACACCGGCCTGCCTCCCCTTCGCATCCACTGGGCGATTGGCCCCGTCAACGCCTTTGCTGCGCCCGGTGGCGTTGTGGTGTTCACCAGCGCCGCACTCGACGCTCTGTCGTTGGACGAGTTGGTCGCTGTTGGGGCCCACGAAATCGGTCATTTGGTTCACCGCCATGGTCTTCGAAATCTCTACCAAGCTCTCAGTGCGGGCGTGCTGATCGAATTGGCTATGGGATCCAGCTACGCCGGCGCGGTAGGGGACAAAGTTGTGGGCGGCCTAGCCAGGCTCAAGTTCAGCAGAGACGATGAACGCCAAGCCGATTCGACAGCCCACCAGTTGCTGCGACAAAACGGGTATTCGCCCCAGCACCTGGCCGACGCGTTTCGAACGCTGCGAGCTCAATCTGGTCAGCGCTTGGAGTGGTTGTCAACGCACCCTGACATTGATGAACGCATCCAAGCCGCTGAGCGTGCTACAAAGTAACTTCGCCAATCCGCCGCAATCAAGCGTGCCGATGAAATTTGAATCGTCCTAATTTCGGCAGTTGAAAACGTCCAAGTGCGGCAAAAGCGCGCTGCGGCGAGGCCCCAGCGGCATACAGGATGCGGCGCCCCGTTGGACGCAAAGAGGCGCAACGCAACAGGGCGTCAGAGCATCGCGGCGCCCAATCGGGCATGTAGCCCGTCACAAAACCGGCGAGCCCCTTAGAGGCAACAAATGTAAGGAATACAAAATACACACATCACTAATCGAGCGGTCAACTGTCGGAAATAGGTTATTCTATTTCCACTTCGATAAGATATCAATTATCCAAGGCCAGTTGGAGATCGACTTGATCACCTCGGGGGTATTTTCCATTGCAAGCAAACCCATCTCCAAGTCGTCTTCGAGTGCGTCAAGGCTGGCGAAGACCTT
>JANOPN010000038.1:0-35074 GCA_031421855.1 Comamonadaceae bacterium | reverse complement strand
GAAGCGAATGAATACGGAGACCAAGGGTGTATTTTCCATGAAAAAGGCCTCGACAGACCCTGTCGAGGCCTCTCAGACCTTGCTGGCGGGTCAGCGGGTGATTAAGCCACGCCGTTGGCTTTGAACCAAGTCACGCAGCGCTTCCATCCGTCTTCGGCAGCTTCTTTGCGAAAGCTGGGGCGGTAGTCGGCGTGAAAAGCATGCGGGGCATCAGGGTACACCACAAACTCGCTCTTTTTGGCAGCCGCGTTGCCGCCTGCCAGCGCGGTTTTCATTTGCTCAACGGTGGTCAACGGGATGCCGCCGTCTTTTTCGCCGTACAAACCCAGGACTGGGCCGTTGAGTTTGCCGACATGCTCGATCGGGTTGGTTGGTTGGAGCGGGTTTGCTGCTCCCACAAGACGCCCGTACCATGCAACGCCCGCTTTGACCTCGGGCAATTCAGCGGTCAGCAGCCAAGTTTGACGCCCGCCCCAACAAAAGCCGGTGACGCCCGTGCGACTCGTGTCGCCGCCGTTGGCTTTAGCCCACGCCAGCACGGCCTTGGCATCGTCAACCACTTGGCTGTCGGGAACTCTGCTGATGACTTCGGCAATCAATTTTGGAATCTCGCCATAGCTGGAAGCGTCACCTTGGCGGCCAAAAAGCTCAGGCGCGACCGCCATGTAGCCGGCTTTTGCGAATCGACGCGCGGTGTCGGCGATGTACTCGTGCACGCCAAAAATCTCGCTGATCACCAAAACCACGGGCAAGTTGGTTTTGCCAGCTGGCGCGGCGAAGTACACCGGCATGCGGTGACCATAGACCTCGATCATCGCTTCGCCGACGCGAAGGCCGTCAGCCGAGGTTTTGATGGCCGTTTGGGCCATCACTTCGCCAGCGGCGGCGGCGTAGCCTACGCCCAGCCCGGCAGCGCTTTTGGCCATGAACCCTCGGCGGGTGGGTGCCATGAGCGTGCTCGGCTCGCCGACCAAGGCGATGGCGTCGTGGGCGTGCTGCCCGATAGATTCGGTTGTGGTTGTGGGCGCGGTTGAGCGGTCGTCAAGCATGTTGAAATTCCGTTGGGATGGGCGGGGCAGAAAATGCTGCGCGTCAAATTGTGATGCAAATCGGTGTTTTGCGCGGTCCGCACAAAACTTTACCTCCGGGGACGCTGCTGCGCCTTGATCGCGTCAAGCCTTGGGCGACATGCGCCACGCATCCCAGGCACTGAGCAATTGCACGACGAAACTGGCCGCAACAGCAAACGCCAAGGTCGTCACGGCGACATCGGTTGTGCCATTGATCCACGCATGCAAAGTAGGCGCTGTGGCGGTGATCATGATCACCATCCAGCCGACAAACATCAGCAGACCCGTACCGAATCGACCCTGAAGCCATTGCCCCGCGCCAGGCGTGACGAGGCTCAGCAACGCGGCCGGCCAAGCACTGGGTCGCTGCGCAAAACCCGAACCACTGAACTGACTGGCCTGAGGGCTGTTGTTTTTCTGTTCAAGCGCTCGGCGCCGCACGCTCGACCTGACGTCCTCTTGGCGAGTCGTTGCAAACCCCGAATCGGTTTGATTTTCTCCAGAGTCCACAAAGTCCGAATTGGATTGCTCCGTGGCCATGTCGTCGAGGAACTCGGTCTCAAACGCGGTCAAGCCGAGCTGCGTGCTTTGGCGTGAGGTTGTCGAGTCGGTGTTGACGGCGCGAACGATTCGACGCAAGGTCAAGGGGCTTGCACAGGTCGCGTCCAAGCGGCTGCCGTCACTGAAGTGCAGCACCAATTCGGCGGATGTGCCGAACCCCAACCGACGCATCAGGCCGACCAAGCCCGCGCTCGGGTTGGGATGGGTGTCGGCTTGAACCACCTGAGTGATTGCGGCACTTTTGGTCAGTACTTGATCTCGCGAGTTGATGTTGAACCACATCAGCCGCTCCCCGGTTAGCACCATCAAGCTGGTGGTCAAGCCGCGCGAGAGCGTGCAGGCTTCACGTGGGCGCTCGCCGGGTTTCAACGCCTCTTTGACCGCGACTGAGCCCGCAACGATCGTCAAAGCCGCGTGGTTGAAAAGCGGTTCAAGCTCGGGCCGATTCGATCGCGCGCGAAGCCAGTATTGGATGACCCAAATCGCGATTAGTGCGATTGCAGTGCCGAAACCGACGACCCAGGGCAGGGATGTTGTCAATCCGCTCGCGCCCATGGCTTGTTGAAGCCCCATGGGCCAAATCAGGTACACGACGACCAAGCTGATCGCAAGGGCATACAAGGGCCAAAACACCTGCAGGTTCAGTCCTAACAGCGCGTTGCTGTCGAGCGGCGCAGGGATGGCTTTGCCGATCAAGCGAGGCTCCATCATCACCGTCTCAGGTGAATCCAATGCACGCAGGCGCGCCTCGCGCCGCAACTGGGACAGCCGCCAAGCAAACAGCAAAGCCAACGCCAAAAGAGCGAAGCCCAAACCGAGAGCGAGCCGGTGCGCAATCTCCAAATGGCCACGACGATCTTTCAAGGAGGTTAGCGCACGCTTAACTTCGGCGTTACCAAACTCTCCCGCGACCGTTCCCATGGCATCAAATTGTCTGAGCTTGTAGGTGTCGCCATCCACCACGACTAGTCGATGGGTGCCACCAGCGGCCGATATCCAGGCCAAGTCGCGTGCTTCAAAAATGACACCTTCTGGGTTGCCTGCATCGACCCCAAACACGCGTTGGCTGCCGTCGGCAAAGACATCCACCACCTTGCCGTGTTTCATTCCCTCGCTTAAACGCACGACGGTCGCAACCGGCGGCGGGGCACCCAAGGCACGCGAGCCACCCAATGATGCGCCGGCCACGCCGAGAAATCGATGGCTGCCATTGGCATCAAGCTGAATGGTCTCCAACACGGTGGCTTTATTCGGATCCAGCCGCTTGAGGGCAAAACGGTTGGCGTCTGTCGTCCACAGGCCTTCTTCGGCCCACCAAAGCCCGTTGGTGAATCGGTAGGTTCCTTCGACTGTGCTGGCCGCTTCGGTGCCATCGGCATTGAACACGAGCGTCGTGTGCCCGCCGCCAGTTGCAAACGCAAGCCTGCCGTCGGCCGCAGCAGTCATGGTTGGCGCGCGTTGCAAAAATTCGACCAAGTGCGGGCTGGTGCGGAGTTTGACGGTGGCAAGCAGCTTGCCGGTGGCTGCTGCTAACTTGTAGACGCTTGCTTCACCGCGAAAGTTGACCAACACGGACTCATTGGTTGGGGCCGAGAGGTTCGCGATGCCCAAACGAGTCGGCGCAATTTTGAGACCAGGGCTGTTCAGATCGATGGTTTGAAGCCGGTCGCCTTGCGGTGTGATCAGCCACAACTCGCGATCCACCGACAACCAAAACAAACCATCAGGCCGCACTGCGATCGCGCCGGGGCCTTGGATCTTTGAGGGTTGAACGCTCAGCCACACCGCTGCCGCAATGGCTACAAGCGCCAACGCGAGGGTCAGAACGGTTTGAATCGTGAGGCGTTTGATCGTCATGGCTGATTGGATTGACTGTTGTATAAAGTACTCAACACAAATTGTGACCGAAAAAAACACAGGACTTACGCAAAACCGCCCCAGCGGCGTTGCAGCTCCTAGCCGTGCTACTCGCACTGTCGTCGTCGCTGCGCCTTGCTGGGACAATTTTGCGTAAGTCCAAAAGCAACTGCGTTCAATGCGCTTGATCCCAATTGCCGCCAAACCCCACCTCGGCCAGCAACGGCACTTTCAATGCCGCCACGCTCGCCATCAGGCGTGGAACCTGAGTTTTCACCCAGTCCAACTCGCCTTCTGGCAGCTCAAACACCAGTTCGTCGTGCACTTGCATGATGATTTTTGTCTTCAATCCGAGTGTGTCAATCTCAGACTGCACCGCGTTCATGCTGAGTTTGATGAGGTCGGCCGCTGTGCCTTGCATGGGTGCGTTGATGGCTGCTCGCTCGGCACCCGCACGCCTTGGCCCATTGGGGCTGTTGATCTCGGGCAACACCAAGCGCCGACCAAAAACCGTTTCAACGTAGCCTTTGCTGCGCGCCGTGAGTTTGGTTTGGTCCATGTACTGCTTGACCCCCGAAAAACGGGTGAAATAGCGCTCGATGTAGTTCTTGGCAGCCGTGTTGTCGATGTTCAGCGCGCGCGCCAAGCCATAAGCGCCCATGCCGTAAATCAAGCCAAAATTAATGACTTTTGCGTAGCGGCGCTGCTCGGTACTGACATGATCGGCGCTGAGGCCGAAGACCTCCGCAGCGGTCGCGCGGTGCACGTCGATGCCGTTGGCGAATGCGCTGAGCAAGGCGGCGTCCTCGCTCAGGTGCGCCATGATTCGAAGCTCAATCTGGCTGTAATCGGCGCTCGCAATCAAGCTGCCAGCAGGCGCAACAAAAGCTTCGCGAACGCGCCGCCCTTCGGTTGTGCGAATGGGGATGTTTTGCAAGTTGGGGTCGTTGCTCGACAAACGACCCGTCACAGCAACGGCTTGCCCGTAATGCGTGTGCACCCGACCAGTGCGCGGGTGGGCGAGTTGAGCCAACTTGTCGGTATAGGTGCCTTTGAGTTTGGCAAGACCACGGTGCTCCAAAATTTTGGCAGGCAGCGGGTAGTCTTCAGCCAGTTTTTCTAGCACCTCCTCGTCCGTGCTGGGCGCTCCGGTGGCCGTCTTTTTGATGACGGGCAAGCCAAGTTTGGTGAAGAAAATGTCACCAATTTGCTTCGGTGAGCTGAGATTAAACGGCTGACCTGCGAGTTCGTGGGCTTGGGTTTCAAGTGCCACGATGCGCAGGCCTAATTCGTGGCTTTGGGTGGCGAGTGAAGCCGCGTCAATCTGCACGCCGTTTCGTTCAATGCGGTAGAGCGACTCACTGGATGTGATCTCTAGCTCGTAGATGAATTTGAGCCCCGGATTGGCCTCGATCTGTGGCCACAAGCGATGGTGCACGTCGAGTGTGAAGTCGCAGTCTTCGCCCGAATATTGCGCTGCCTTCGCAACCAAGACCTGCGCGAATCCGATTTGATGGACGCCTTTTCCACAAAGGTCTTCAAAACTCAAGCCCTTTCGACCCGCATGGCGCAGCGCCAAGCTCTCTAGCCCGTGGGGTTTGTGAACCTCCAACACGTAGCTTTGCAGCATGGTGTCGTGCACGAAACCCTCCACTTCAATGCCGTGGTTTGCCAAAACATGGCGGTCATATTTGACGTGTTGCCCAAGCTTGGCATGTGCAGGGTTTTCGAACCAGGGCTTGAGCGTCGCCAGCACTTCCACAATTGGCAGCTGTTGTGCCACGCCTTCGTCGCCCGGTGCCGCATGGGTTAGCGGGATGTAGCAGGCTTCGCCTACGGCGGTGCTGAACGAGATGCCGACGATCTCGGCTCGCATCTCATTGAGCGATGTGGTCTCGGTGTCCACGGCGGTCAGTGTCGCGGCGCTGATGCGAGCCAGCCAAGCTTGGAGTTGCTCGCGTGTGGTGACGACTTCGACGTTGGACGGCTCACCCAGGCCTGTATCAGCGCCGCCAAACAAGTCGCTGGTGGTTGGGGTTGCGGCATCGATCGCGATCGGCGCATCGCCTTTGGGTGTCAGCTTTTTGTCGGCAACACGCGTCATGAGGCTCTTGAAGCCATATTTCTCGAAAAATACCGCTGTGGTCACCGAGTCTTCTGGGCTGAGTGCTAGGTTTTCTATAGCTGGCCAATTGGGTAAATAGTCGCTCAAATCGCAGTCGATTTTGATGGTGACCAGCGACCGACCGGTCGCAAGCCAAGGCAGAGCCTTGCGTAAGTTTTCGCCGACTGCGCCTTTGATTTCTGCTGATCGGGCGACCAGTGCGTCCAGCGAGCCGTACTCGGCGAGCCACTTGGCAGCGGTTTTAGGGCCGACTTTTTCGACTCCGGGTACGTTGTCGACGGTATCGCCGACCAAAGTCTGAAAATCGATCATTTGTGACGGCGAGACCCCAAACTCAGCTGTCACGCCCGCCACATCGCGGCGTTTGTTGTTCATGGTGTCGAGCACCGTGATGCGCTCGGTTACCAGTTGACTCAAGTCTTTGTCGCCGCTGGAGATTAAAACGTCCATGCCCAGCGCCTCGGCGCGACGCGCCAGCGTACCAATCACGTCGTCAGCTTCGACGCCGGGCACCGTCAACACCGGCCAGCCCATCAGGCGCACGATTTCGTGAATTGGGTCAATTTGGGTGCGCAAATCGTCAGGCATCGGCGAGCGAGTACCCTTGTAGTCAGCGTAAATCGTGTCGCGAAAGGTGGGGCCTTTGGCATCAAATACGCATGCAGCAAACTCACTCGGTTGCTGCTCGCGCAGCGCACGCATCATGTTGATCACCCCGCGAATTGCCCCGGTCGGTGCACTCGTTGGGTCGCCCGCGACCGCTCGCAAATCGGGCATGCCGTGAAAGGCGCGGTACAAATAGCTGGAGCCGTCTACCAAGACGAGTCGGGGGGCTTTAGTGGTCATCACAACATTGTCGCTTGAGGCGGCCGCAGATTCGGCGAAAATACGAGGTTATGACTGAGCTTTTGCACACCATCCAAGACCCTGCCGACCTGCGTGCCCTGGGCCGACCTGAGCTGAAGCAGGTGGCTGATGAATTGAGGCAATTTGTTCTCAATTCGGTGGCAAAAACAGGCGGGCACCTCAGCAGCAACTTGGGGACCGTCGAGTTGACCGTTGCCCTGCACGCGGTTTACAACACGCCGCATGACCGTTTGGTTTGGGACGTGGGCCACCAGACTTACCCACACAAGATCCTCACTGGGCGGCGTGATCGCATGTCCACGCTCAAGCAGTTTGGCGGTTTGAGCGGGTTTCCGGTGCGCGCCGAGAGCGAATACGACACCTTTGGCACAGCACACAGCAGCACATCGATCTCAGCTGCGCTGGGCATGGCGACGGCTGCCAAGCTGCAAGGCATTGACCGCCAAGTGGTGGCCATCATTGGCGACGGTGCCATGACGGCGGGAATGGCATTCGAAGCGATGAACAACGTTGGCGTCTCAGACGTGAACATGTTGGTGATCTTGAACGACAACGACATGAGCATCAGCCCGCCCGTTGGGGCCTTGAACCGCTACTTGGCTCAGCTCATGAGCGGTCGGTTTTACGCGGCGGGCAAATCAGCCGCCAAACAAGTGCTCAAAGTCGCGCCGCCGCTTTTTCAGTTGGCCAAACGATTTGAGTCGCATGCCAAAGGCATGGTTGTTCCGGCGACTTTGTTTGAGTATTTCGGATTCAACTACGTGGGTCCAATCGACGGCCACGATCTGGACTCGTTGATTCCGACGCTCGAGAACATGAAGGGCCTCAAAGGGCCACAGTTTTTGCATGTGGTAACCCAAAAGGGCAAAGGCTATGCCTTGGCCGAGGCAGATCCGGTGAATTACCATGGCCCAGGAAAATTTGATCCCAAGATTGGCTTGGTCAAGCCCGCAGCACCGCCAAAAGTCAGTTTCACGCAGGTTTTTGGCCAGTGGCTTTGCGACATGGCACAGGCCGACCCCAAGCTCGTGGGCATCACGCCTGCCATGCGCGAAGGCTCGGGCATGGTCGAGTTTCATCAACGGTTTCCAGATCGATATCACGACGTGGGCATTGCCGAGCAGCATGCGGTGACGTTCGCGGCCGGTTTGGCCTGCGAAGGCTTGAAGCCGGTGGTCGCGATTTACTCGACGTTTTTACAGCGCGGCTACGACCAGCTGATTCACGATGTCGCACTTCAAAACTTGCCAGTCGTGTTTGCGTTGGATCGCGCCGGCATCGTCGGTGCGGACGGCGCAACCCACTGCGGTGCGTATGACATCTCGTATTTGCGCTGCATCCCCAACATGGCGATTGCCTGCCCGGCGGATGAGCGCGAAACCCGCCAATTGCTCAGCACGGCCTATGCACAAAACCACCCGGTCGCTGTACGTTACCCGCGCGGTTCTGGCGCGGGCGTAGCCTGCGACTTGAGTTTGGTTGGGCTGCCCTATGCAAAGGGCGAGGTTCGTGTTGAGGGTAAAACCGTCGCGATTTTGGCGTTTGGCACGGTTTTGTACGGTGCGGTCACTGCGGGCAAAAATTTGGGCGCGACGGTCGCGAACATGCGATGGGCAAAGCCGCTCGACGACGCTTTGCTGCTTGAGCTGGCCAACTCGCACGATGCATTGGTCACCGTCGAAGAGGGGGCCACGATGGGTGGTGCAGGTAGCGCTGTCATTGAGGCGCTTCAAGCTGCGGGCATTAATGTGCCGGTGCTGTGCTTGGGTTTGAAAGACGTGTTTTTGGAGCACGGAGATCCAGCCAAGCTTTTGGCCATGCAAGGACTGGATTCAACCGGCATCGAGGCCAGTGTTCGCACCCGCTTTGCCGATTTGCTGCGGGCAGCTGAAGTGCCGTTGGCGGCTTGATCTTTGGGCTTGAGTCCAAGCTTGCAGCAGGCTGAACCCTTCGGTCTTTAGGGTTAATGTCAAGGGAAAACCCGTCAGCGGATTTCGCCTTCGGTTCATAAAATTGAGATAGGTTCAAGGCTGAGTTTCTGGGCGGGTTGTGCTGCGCGATCAGTTTCAACCCATCGGGCCTTTTTCTCTTGTTCGCGTCTTTCATCATCCTAAATACTGGAGTCCACATGGATCGTCGTTTAGTAATCAAGAACGCTGGCATCGCCGGCGTGCTGGCAGCGGGTGTTGCGCCCGCCGTGCATGCGCAAGCAGCGGTGCGTTGGCGTTTGTCGTCGAGTTTCCCCAAAGCGCTTGACACCATCTTTGGTGCCGCTGAGACCTTCTCCAAGTCGGTCAAGGCCATGTCTGGTGGCAAGTTTGAGATCTCCGTGCACGCGGGTGGCGAGATCACGCCACCGTTTGGCGTGGTTGATGCCGTGCAGCAGGGCTCGGTCGAAATGGCGCACACGGCGCCGTATTACTTCCACGGCAAAAACGAAGCTTTTGCACTCGGTTGTGCAATCCCGTTCGGTTTGAACAGCCGCCAAATGACCGCTTGGATGTACGAAGGCAATGGCCTGAAACTCATGCGCGAGTTCTACGCCAAATACAACATCATCAACTTCGCGGGTGGCAACACTGGCGCGCAAATGGGTGGCTGGTATCGCAAAGAAATCAAGTCGGCGGCTGACCTCAAAGGCATGAAAATGCGCATTGGTGGCTTCGCCGGTCGCGTGTTCGAGCGTTTGGGCGGTGTGCCACAAAATATTCCAGGCGGCGAAATCTACTCGGCGCTTGAGAAGGGCACGATCGACGCCGCGGAGTGGGTCGGTCCATATGACGATCAAAAGCTTGGCTTCAACAAAGTTGCGCCGAACTATTACTACCCAGGCTGGTGGGAGGGTGGTCCACAGCTTGATTTCTTCATCAACGACAAAGCCTTCAATGCCTTGTCCGCTGAGAACAAAGCCATCATCGAAGCAGCAGCGTCGCACGCTCACGTGGACATGCAAGCTCGTTATGACGCGAAGAACCCTGCTGCGCTGCGTCAATTGGTTGGCAATGGCACCAAGCTGTTCCGCTTTCCGAAGGACGTGATGGACGCCGCATTTAAAGAGTCGATGGCTCTTTATGGCGAGCTTTCAGTTAAGAACCCTGATTGGAAGAAGATATACGACGACTACAGCAAGTTTCGCGCCGATACCAATTTGTGGTTCCGCTTCGCTGAAGCCGGATTTGACGACTTCATGCAAGCTCAAAAGCTGTGAAGCTTTGATTGAATCAGAAGCCCTTTTGGGCTTCTTTCAACAAAAAACCCGACCTAGGTCGGGTTTTTTGTTGGTTGATCGGTCTTGGTTTGACGTTGATTTAAGTCACCAAGTCAGCGCTCACGAAGTGGCAGTCCGTTGATCTTGCGCAACTCGTTCTCGATCCGTAAAAATTCATCCAACACAGCCGCATCGATTGCGTAAAACGTCATGATCTTAAAGTCGGTGCTGCGCACGTACAAGCGCGGCGCGATCAGCATCTCTAGACCGCGGATCCGAAAGAGCTTGGCATAGACGATTTCGGCATAGGGTAGGCGCTTAGTCCAAATCCATGTTTGCTCCAGACCCGTCGGATTGACGCGGGTGACGCTGCGCAAAATTGCCCACACAAAAATCGCCATCATGAAAAGGGCGAGCAGCACGAGGCTGAAGTTGCCCATGCCGTCGAGTTTGCCGCTAGACCCCAGGAACACAAACCAAATCACGCTACCGCCACCCAGTGCGACGGCGATGCAACGGAACACAATCGAGAACGCCCGGCTCTCGATTGAGCCGGGCGATAAGGGCTGAAAACTGCCCAGCATCAAGGCTTAGGCTTGAAGAGGTCGTCCATGCGCTTTTTCTCTTCATCCGCTGAAAGCACGGGCTGAGCGACTTCGTTTTGGATCTCGATCTTGACCTTGTCAATGTCGATGACTTTCTCTTTGTCCAGGAATGTCGTCACGGTCTCAGGCACGAAGATCACAATTGCCACGAGCACGAGCTGCATGATCACCCATGGAATCGCACCCAAATAGATGTCGTTTGACAGCACTGGTTTGGGGATCCGCTTCTCTTTGTAGAGCGTGTCGGCGATGCCGCGGAGATAGAAGAGCGCGAACCCAAACGGCGGGTGCATGAAGCTGGTTTGCAAATTCACGCACAGCAGCACGCCGAACCAAATGAGATTGATACCGAGTTTTTCGGCAACTGGCGCAAGCATCGGGACGATGATGAACGCGATCTCGAAGAAATCAAGGAAAAACGCCAAGAAGAACACAAACACGTTCACCACAATCAAAAAGCCAACTTGTCCTCCGGGCAGGCCAGTCAGTAAGTGCTCGACCCAAAGCGCGCCGTCAACCCCTTGGAACACCTGGCTAAACACCCGCGAACCGATCAAGATGAACACGACCATGGCGGTCAATCGCATGGTGCCCTCCATGGCCTCCCAAAGCAGGTGCTTGGTTAGGCGCTTGTTCATGGCGGCGAGTAGCAGCGCGCCGACGACGCCCATGGCGCCGGCCTCGGTCGGGGTGGCGATGGCGGTGTTTTGGAACGGCAATCCGCCCATGGACCCCAGCACAGTGAAGATCAAAATCATCGACGGTACGATGCCGCGTAAACACTTAGACCAAAGTGCCCAGCCTTGCAGTGTGCGCGCGCTCTTTGGCATTGGGGGCAAGTCGTTAGGCCGCAATCGAGTCAAGGCGAAGGTATACGCCATGAACATCAATACTTGCAAAATTGACGGGCCCCAAGCGCCCTTGTACATGTCGCCGACTGGTTTGCCAAGCTGGTCAGCCAAGACCACCAAAACCAATGACGGTGGCACGAGTTGTGTGATCGTGCCAGACGCGGCGAGTACGCCTGTCATGTAGCGCGGGTTGTAGTTCCAGCGCATCATCACCGGCAATGAGATCAACGCCATGGCGATCACCTGACCGGCAACCGTGCCCGTGATCGCACCCAAGATGAAGCCCACGATGATGACCGAGTAGCCCAAGCCGCCGCGCGCTGGGCCAAACAATTGGCCCATCGAGTCGAGCATGTCTTCGGCAAGTCCGCACTTTTCTAGGATGATCCCCATGAATGTGAAAAACGGAATCGCCAGCAACAGCTCGGTGGACAAAATCGAAAATACCGCCAGCGGCAAATTGCCCATGAACGCGGCTGGAAACCAGCCCATGTGGATCGCGAAGAACCCACAGCCCAGACCCAGCGCCGCCAAAGAAAATGCGACCGGAAATCCGATCAGCATCACCACAATCAGCCCGGCGAACATCACCGGTGCAAAATTTTCCATGATCATTTGTTAGTTACCTCGGGCAGTCTCGAATCAAGCAAATTGGGTTGGGTGAAGGCCAAGTTCACTGCAGGGGTTTTTCGTAGTGAGTGTCCATCGTGAAGTCACCCCGCAAATGGGCAACCCGCTTGATGAGTTCGGAGACGCCTTGCAACCACAACATGGCAAAACCAACCGGTAGCGCAAGGACGGCTGGCCACCGAATGAGCCCCCCAGCGTTTTGCGACATCTCACCCGTTGACATGATCTTCAAAAAGTATGGCGTCGACAGGTAGAGCAACATGCCGACAACCGGCAGCAGGAAAACCAATATGCCAAAAATATCAACCCAAACCGGTCCGTTGCCTTTGAGCTTGCCGTAGATCAAATCGACGCGAACGTGTTCGTTGGCCTTCAGCACAAACGGCGCGCCAACCATGACGATCCAAGCGAACATGTACCACTGCAATTCGAGCAGCCAATTGGCGCTCCAGTCAAAACCGTAACGAATGAACGCGTTTGCAGCGCAGATCGATGCGGCAAACAACACAAGCCATGACGCGGCTTTGCTCAGCTGTACGCTGACGTAGTCGATGCCAAACGCAAATTTCAACAAGGCTTGCACAGGATTCTCCAGTGGCAACGGTGGATGACGGTGAACCGCACAGCAACAGCTGTGCGGTTGAATCTATGCATGAGTACATCACCCAAAGCGCTAGATTCGCTGACAGTTGGCTTGCGATGCAAGTTGATGCGCGCAGCAGAAAAGATAACCCAACATGCTACCGCGTGGGGGCTCCATACAAACCCCAATGGTCGTTGCGCTAGGATCGGTGCATGCCGTTTGCGCCCGATACCTTAATCGCTCCTTCGCTAGATCAGCCACGCATGCGCTTCGCTAATGCGGATGTGTTGTCGTTGGCACTGATGGACGCTCGCAACCATAGCCTTCATGCCGCCAAGCGCATTGACAATTCGTTGGATGGATGTGATGACGTTGTTGCAGCGCAATCTGCGAAGCGGCGACTCGTGGAGCGGTTGACACAGCATGGCAGCCGCCTCAGCAAATGGTGCTCGGTGAGCTGGGCTGCGGACACAGCGAGTACGTTGTCTGATGTCAGCGGTGCGATGCTTGAGTCACTTGAGCTCATGCAGGATCGCTTACAGGCGTGCGCGTCAAGCGATGGCGCACTGGCACCTTATCGCGCCTCGCTGGAGCTCGAAGACCGGCTTGGTCAACACCTGATCACGATGGCCAACGCGTGGGCTAACTCATGGGCCGAAGCCGCTGGCAGCCGACCCAGTGATGCGCCCAATGTCTGGGGCACCGATTGGCCCGCGCCTCACGCATTGACGCCGCGCCAAGCCATCGCGATGCCATCTCGGCGCTGGACTCTGGGTGAGTCTGCCGCCGCGGTGGCTGGTCAACACGGCGGTTTCGCATGGTGCAATGAGCGCCATCACGCGCCGTGGCAGGTGCCTGCGTTTGATATTGATGCCCAGCCGGTGAGTTGGGCGCAGTTTGTCGAGTTTGTCGACGACGGCGGCTATGACCGCGAAGGGTGTTGGACCGCGCAGGGCTGGGCTTGGGTGCAAGCGCAGCCGCAAGGTCGACGCGCGCCTTTGCATGTGGAGCACCTCGGGGTTGCCTCAGGTGCCGTCATGCAACGCAGTTTTGGTCGGCTGACTCGCCGCGCAGGAACCCACGCCGCCATGCATTTGAGCTGGTTTGAAGCCGATGCCTACGCCCACTGGGCCGGCCGACGCCTGCCCACCGAGCACGAGTGGGAAATGGCGGCGGCAACTGCACGCGGCCAAGGCTTTCGCTGGGGTGATGTGATGGAGTGGACTTGTGACGCGTACCAAGACACGGTACCCGCAATCGGTGACTATTCGCCCCGACGCGACACCCAACCGTTGGTCGGACACATGAGCATTCGCGGCGCGAGTTTTGCGGCCCGCCAGCGCAACAAAATCGCCGCCGCACGCTTCCATGCGCTGCCGGGCCGAGACGATGGGTTCTTTGGATTTCGCACCTGCTCACATTGACGGGTTGAGGGTCGCTGACGCCCCCAAACGTCTGTTTTGGGATTTTTTGCGTCAAATACCCACTTCGTCTCCGATTCTATTGAGTTTGTTGCTATAAAATTTATAGTGCAAATTGGTGTGGAACTTCCCAGCGACTTGCCGACAACGCAAGTGACCATGCCTTCAACCACTCGCTCACAGCCCCATGTCGGCCTTCGTTGACCAAGGCCAAGTGGTGGGCGACGGGCAAATCATGGGCCGAATTGCGGCGGGTGACTCTCAAGCTTTGGCGTGGCTTTTCAAGCGCGACAGCGCGCGGGTGATGCGCTACTGTTTGGCCATTGCCCACGACGAGCAGCTCGCGGCGGATGCCTTACAAGACACCTTCATCAGCTTGGCGACGCTCACACCCGCGCAGGGCGAGGGATTTGATCCCAACAAGGGCAGTTTGCTGGGCTACTTGCTAGGCATCGCGCGCCACCACCTGTTGGCGGCATTGCGCAAATCAAGCCGAATGGTCAGCGACGAGTGGCCAAACGGCGAGGCGGTCGCCGAGACGGCCAGCGAAGCGCACTTTGCGCTCGACCCGATGCGGGTTGAGGTCACCCGCCAAAGCACCCATGCGCTGATGCATGCCGTGGCCGCATTGCCCTTGGCGTTCAGAGAAGCCGTGGTTTTGGTTGACTTACAAGAAATGACCTACGAAGAGGCTGCCCGAATCGCCAACGTGCCGCTGAATACGCTGCGCACACGACTGCACCGAGGGCGCAACCGGCTCGGGCAGGCCTTGGCGCAATTTAGCGGCCTCGATTAAGACCGGGGAACTATGACGACTGAGTGGCGCAATGATGAATGAAGTGAATTGAAATGAAAACGATTGACCCCAACACCTTTGGCGTGACCTTCGCAGACAGCGCGAACTGTGATGCTGCAAGCGAGACACTTGCTCTGTCGATGGCACGGCTGCGTGCCGAGTTGGCTCAGGTCAAGGTGCCTGCTCATGCGCTTGATCGCATGTTGTTCGCCACGGAGCAAGCCATGGCTGCGCGTCGACGGCTTGAATCATCGACCGCTGCGCCTGAGTCTTGGTTATCGGATTTGCGCGGACGACTCAGTCGCGTCTTTGCGACCCAGCCGCCCGGCTGGAGCATGGGTTTGGCCAGCATGGCGGGCGCAGTGGCGTTGATTGTGTGGCTGGGTCAGCCAAGCCGACAAGCCGAACTGGCGACCCAACCCAGTAGAGGCCAAGACCCTGCGGCTTACTTCATGCCACTTGATACCGCCGGGGCTGCGATCGTCGCTGTCGACGACACCGCTACTTGGTTGATGCCGCTTGAGATGCCGCGCGCCCAGTTGGCGAGGTTTGGTTTGCCTTTTGACCCCAGCCAAGCCGCCACTCCAGTTCGGGCCGAGTTTTTGATGAACGCCAGCGGTAAGCCAGTGGCCGTTCGGTTTTTGCCATGAGCCAATTTTGGATGTTTGTCGTGACCTCATCCGCCATCTTTCGCGTCGTCGCCATGTGTGTCGGCCTGTGCATTGGTTTGGGCTGCGAACTGGCAGCGGCGCAAGCCCATGTGGAGCCGGTGCCGGTTGAGCTTGTGCCAGTCCAGGCGCCAGTCCAGGCGCCTGTACCGGCTGGCGGCGAACCCGCTCGTTCGCCTGCGGAGCCCAGTGGTCAAAGTCAAAGTGTTGGCGATGCGTCTGGTGCGATCGAACAAAGCGGCCCGGTCGCGCCACTTGCGCCACTCATGCCCACCGCTCCCCTTGCGCCTTTGCCATTGGAGCTTTTGGGGTCCAAGCAGGTTCGCATCGTCGTGGGTAGCCCTGCGTTTACGATGCATATGGGCTCGCAAGCCGCACAGCGCATCGTCGAGGGTTCGCCATATTGCGCTGAGGCGGAGACCGAGTCGGTTACCCGATTGGCTGACGGCAAGCCCGGTGCGATCCAAATCGTTGTCACGCGCTTGTGCCGCGATGCGCAAGGTCGAACCCGGCAAGAGCACAGCCGAGGCGGTGAACCTTTGGTCTTCCTAGAGGACCCGGTTCAAAAGGCACGGTGGGTACTGGATGTCACCAAGAAAACCGCGACTCGAACGCCAGTTGGTTTGACATTGGGGTCGTCCAGCGCGACGCTGAGTCAATCCAAAAGCGCATCTTGGAGCAACGCGAAAGTGATCTATTCCACGAGTACTGTTGCTTCGCTTAAGCCTGCGTCAATGACCTCCGGCGCGGATGAAGCCCGAGCACAACCAGAGCACTCACAGCGTATCGCCCAAGAACTCGCGCAGTGGGCGCGCGAACTCGGCCAGCAAGTTCGCGCGCGCCTGGGTGATGGTCCGCCATTGCAGTTTGGCGTGCCTAACCTCAACACCACGGCGATTTCTATCATGGCTGCTATGGAGTTGTCGAGCACGCCGCGCGGTGAGGGCGTGAGCAAATCGCTCGGGCAGCGCGAGATTGACGGCATTCGCGCCAATGGCGAATTGACGACTTGGGTGATCGAGTCAGCCAAGGAGCCGATTCGCATCACCCGAGAAGTGTGGACATCGCCTGATCTCATGCTTACAGTCTTGAGTAAAGACGTCGATCCGCGTCGTGGCGAGCACAACTACCGGCTCAAAAACGTCAACCGCAATCATCCGTCGCCAGAGCTCTTCAGGGTACCCGCAGACTATGCCGAGCGAAACCCATCTGCGAAGTAGATGCTATATTTGTAGTAGCAACAGAGTGAATGAATCCGCAGACCAAGAGCGGATTTGACTAAAAATTGTCTTGTCCAAGGCACTTTTTTGGCCATTGGGCGACGGGTGTCGCTCTTGCGTCTTTGCCTGCAAAAAGCTGCGAGATCGCGGCGATTTTGAGGGTTTTTACTAGACGCGGTTGACGCGGTCGATCAAAGAATAGCGGTGCGAGCCCACGCGCCCATTTCGGTGCAAAAAACGCCAGCTCGTCTACCGAATCAGGAGACCCCAACATGCAGATTTCCCTCACCGTCAACGGGCAAGCGCGCTCGGTCGACGTTGCACCCAACACCTTGTTGGTGCAAGTCATCCGAGAAAAACTCAGCCTCACCGGCACCCATGTCGGTTGCGACACCTCGCAGTGCGGTGCCTGCACCGTGCACGTGGACGGGCGTGCGATCAAGTCTTGCAACATGCTGGCCGTTCAAGCCAACGGCAAAGCCGTGACCACCATCGAAGGCTTGGCCAGTGCTGACGGCACCATGCACCCGATGCAGGCGGCGTTTAAAGAATGTCACGGCCTGCAGTGCGGCTTTTGCACCCCAGGCATGGTCATGAGCGCAATCGATTTGTGCAACACCACACCCAATGCCAGCGAGACCCAAGTGCGCGAGCTGCTTGAAGGCAACATTTGCCGCTGCACCGGCTACCAAAACATCGTCAAAGCCGTGCAGACCGGCCAGCGCGCCATGGTCGCTGCCTAATCTCGCCCCATTCATTTCAATTTCCAGGAGACACACCATGGGTGCACCCGATTTCGCCAAGCTTCCTCACATCGGTGAGGCGCTTCGCCGCAAAGAAGATTACCGATTTTTAACTGGCGCAGGCCAGTACACCGACGACATCAACCTCACCGCGCAAACCCACGCGGTGTTCGTGCGCAGCCCGCATGCCCATGCCGAAGTGCTGGGTGTTGACTCAAGCGCCGCCATGGCCATGCCGGGCGTGATTCGGGTGTTCACGGGCAAGGACATTGAGGGCAAAATGAATGGCTTGCCCTGCGGCTGGCTCATCACCAGCACCGACGGCACGCCCATGAAGGAGCCCGGTCACCCGGTGTTGGCCCAGGGCAAAGTGCGCTACGTCGGCGACCAAGTCGCCATGGTGGTGGCTGACACCGCTGAACAGGCCAAAAATGCGGCTGAAGCGGTTGTGGTCGACTACAAAGTGTTGACCGCCGTGGTGGACGTTCGCGACGCGGGCGATGGCCGCGCCACGGTGCACGACATCGCCGCCGACAACCATTGCTACAAATGGGCGATTGGCGACAAATCGGCCGTTGACGCGGCGATTGCTGGTGCGCACCACGTCACCAAAATCGATCTCATCAACAACCGCTTGATTCCCAACGCCATGGAGCCACGCTCGGCGATTGGTGGCTACAACCGCGCCAACGACGAGTACACGCTGTATGTGAGCAACCAAAACCCCCACGTTGAGCGCCTCTTGATGACCGCTTTCGTGTTGGGTTTGCCCGAGCACAAGGTGCGCGTGATCGCACCCGATGTGGGCGGCGGCTTTGGCAGCAAAATCTTCTTGTATGCCGAAGACGTGGCGCTGACTTGGGCGGCCAAACAACTCAACCGCAACATCAAGTGGATTTGCGAGCGCTCCGAGAGTTTTTTGACCGACGCGCACGGCCGCGATCACGCCAGCCACGCCGAGTTAGCGATGGACAAAGATGGCAAATTTCTGGCCCTCAAGGTTCATACCCACGCCAACATGGGCGCGTATTTGTCGACGTTTTCGACTGCGGTGCCGACCATTTTGTATGCCACCTTGCTCGCTGGTCAGTACAGCACGCCACAGGTTTATTGCGAGGTTGACGCTTGGTTCACCAACACCGCGCCGGTTGATGCCTACCGAGGCGCTGGCCGCCCGGAGGCCACCTATTTGCTTGAGCGCATCGTCAGCCGTGCTGCTTGGGACATGGGCATGAGCCAAGACGAGATTCGCAAGCGCAATTTCATCACCAGCTTTCCTTACCAAACCCCGGTTGCGCTGCAATACGACGTGGGCGACTACCCCGCGTGCATGGATAAGGCGCAAAGCTTGGGCGATGTGGCCGGGTTTGCAGACCGCAAGGCGGCATCTGAGGCCAAAGGCCTCAAGCGCGGCATTGGGTACTCCAGCTACATCGAAGCGTGCGGCATTGCGCCCAGTAACATCGCAGGCGCTTTAGGCGCGCGCGCAGGCTTGTTTGAGTGCGGCGAAATCCGAGTTCACCCCACCGGCAGCGTGACCGTGTTCACCGGCTCACACAGCCACGGCCAAGGTCACGAGACCAGCTTTGCGCAGGTCGTGGCGGCTCGCTTGGGGCTTGACCCCGAGCAAGTCGATGTCGTCCATGGCGATACCGGGCGCGTGCCCTTTGGCATGGGCACCTATGGCTCGCGCTCCATCAGCGTGGGCGGCGCAGCCATCATGAAGGCACTTGACAAAATCGAGACCAAGGCCAAGAAAATCGCGGCGCATTTGTTGGAAGCCAGCGACACCGACATTGACTTTGCCAACGGCGAGTTCACCGTTCGAGGCACTGATAAAAAAGTCGCGTTTGGTACCGTGGCCCTCACCGCCTATGTGCCGCACAACTACCCGCTTGACAAGCTGGAGCCCGGCTTGAACGAGACGGCGTTTTATGACCCGACCAACTTCACGTTTCCAGCCGGCACCTACATCTGCGAAGTCGAAATCGACCCCGCAACCGGCGTGACCCGCGTGGACAAGTTCACCGCGGTCGACGACTTTGGCACCATCATCAACCCGATGATTGTCGAAGGGCAAGTCCACGGCGGTTTGGCCCAAGGCATCGGCCAAGCGCTCATGGAAAACTGTGTCTATGACCGCGAAACGGGTCAGCTTCTCAGCGGTAGCTTCATGGACTACGCCATGCCTCGCGCCGATGATCTGCCCAACTTCACCCTGGGTACCGTTTGCACGCCGTGCACCCACAACCCGCTGGGCACCAAGGGCTGCGGCGAGGCGGGTGCCATTGGCTCACCGCCAGCGGTCATCAACGCGGTATTGGACGCTTTGCACGACATGGGCGTGCGTGACTTCGACATGCCCGCTACGCCGCACCGCGTGTGGGCAGCCATTCAGTCAGCGAAGTCGGCAGCCTAAGCCGTTCAACCAGGAGCTCAACACCATGTATGCATTCACTTACGAAGCCCCCACCAGCGTTGATGCAGCCAGTGCGCTGGCGCAAAGCGGCGGCAAACTCTTGGCCGGTGGCCAGACCTTGGTCGTCTCGATGAAGCTTCGATTGGCCGACCCCGGCCAGATCGTTGACTTGGGGCAAATCAGCGCCATGAAGGGCATCAAACGCGAGGGCAACAACCTCGTCATCGGTGCCATGACTTGCCACGCCGACGTAGCCGCCAGTGCTGACGTCAAGGCTGCCATTCCGGCACTTGCCGACTTGGCGGCCCACATCGGCGACCGCCAAGTGCGCGCTCGCGGCACGATTGGTGGCTCAATCGCCAACAACGACCCCGCAGCTTGCTACCCCAGCGCTGTGCTGGGCTTGGGTGCCACCGTGCACACCAACCGGCGCGCCATCGCTGCCGACGACTTCTTCACGGGCATGTATGGCACGGCACTTGGCGAGGGTGAATTGGTCACCTCGGTGAGCTTCCCCATTCCCAAACGCGCGGCATATGCCAAATTTAAGCAGCAAGCCAGCCGATTCGCCATGGTCGGCGTGTTCGTGGCCCAAACCGATTCGGGCGCGCGAGTGGCCATCACGGGTGCTAAAACCTGTGTGTACCGCGATGCTGACCTGGAGCGCGCTTTGAGTGTCAGCTTCACTTCTGGCGCGGCGGCAGCGGTCAAGGTCTCAGACGAGGACATGAACAGCGACATCCACGCCAGCGCCGCCTACCGCGCCAATTTGGTCAGCGTGCAAACCCAGCGCGCGGTGGCGGCTGCGCACTGATCAAACCTTGCCTTTTCACTGCCCGTGGCGTGCTGCGGGCATTTTTTTGCGTTGATTTTGGCACTTGGTCAACGAATTCATTGGGTTTGTTGCTATGAAATTTAATTGTATTTGCGAGGCGAAATCCCTCACCCCAACCCTCTCTCGCAAGCGGGCGAGGGGGTTTCAGCCGGATCGACTCCCTCCCGCCGCTTGGCGGGAGAAGGTGGGGGCATGAACCCGTTCACCTCCATTGATCACTGTTTAACCAGCTTGGAGTCGGTTGGCTACATGGCGAATCGACGCATTGCCACGGCTCTGTATTTGGCCTGTGCGCTCGGGCGTCCTTTGTTGCTTGAAGGCGAGCCGGGGGTCGGTAAAACCGAGCTGGCCAAGGCATTGGCGCTGGCTACGCAGCGTGCCTTGGTGCGGCTGCAGTGTTTTGACGGTTTGGAGCAACGCGAGGCGTTGTACGAGTGGAACTACAGCGCTCAGCTGTTGCACCTCAAGGCCGGCGAAGGCACGAAAAGTGCCGGGGCGCTTGAACACGATGTCTACCAACGCGCTTACTTGATTGAGCGCCCACTGCTCAAAGCCCTCCAAGCGCCCGCACCCGGCGCGGTGTTGTTGATCGACGAGGTGGACAGGGCTGATGAGCCCTTTGAGGCGTTTTTGCTTGAATATTTGGGCGAGTTTCAAGTCAGCATTCCCGAGCTCGGTACGATCAAAGCCACGACTGCGCCGCTGGTGATTTTGACCAGCAACCGCACCCGCGAGTTGAGTGATGCCGTCAAGCGCCGCTGCCTGTACCACTGGCTTGACTACCCCGAACGCGATCGCGAGTTGGCCATCATTCGCGGCCAAGTGCCCAATGCCAGTGCCGAGCTCACGGCGGCCATTGCTGATTTTGTGGGTGCGTTGCGAAGCCAGCCGCATGCCAACGCCTTCATTCGCAGCCCCGGCATTGCTGAGAGTGTCGAGTGGGCCAAGGCCTTGGTGTCTCTGGACACCTTGCACCTTGACCCCGAGGTCGTGTCTGACACGGCGGGCATCTTGTTCAAGCAACGCGATGATGTGGCGGCGCTGAGCACCGAGTTTGCAAGCGGCGTGCTGTCTGCCTTGGCCGAATCTGGCGACAAATGAGCGCCAGTTGGCTGGGCGACTCGCGCAGCGGCAAATTTGCAGACAACCTCATCGCGTTTGGCCGCGCCCTGCGCCGCGCCGGCGTGCCAGTTGACTCATCGCGCCTGATTTTGGCCACCCAAGCCCTTGCCTTGGTGCAGCCACTCAACAAGGGCGATGTGGCTGCCGCGCTGGAGGCGGTTTTCATCAGCCGCGAGCAAGACCGCGCCGTGTTTGCTGAGCTGTTTGAGGCGTTTTTTCGCAACCCCGAAGTCGCCCAAAAACTGCTTGCCCAAATGTTGCCAGCCGCCGAAGGCAAGGCAGAACCCGTCAAACGCCGCCCCCGCGTGCGCGAAGCCTTGGCGCCACCCAAGGCGCTTCAAGCGCCCAAACCCAGCGGCCCTGAGCAAACCGTCAAGTTTGATGCCGCCATGACCGCCACCACCGCACAGCGCTTGCGCCACGCGGACTTCAATCAACTCAGCAGCGCCGAATACGCCTTGGTCGAGCGTTTGGCGCGTGAGGTCAGCTTGCCAGTACCGCTGTACGCCACCCGCCGCACCCGTTTGGGCGTGCGCGGCTCGGCGGTGGCGTGGCCGCGCGTGGTGCGCGAGGCCGCTCGAACGGGGGGCGAGCCCATGCGGCTCGTGCGCCGCGCCCGCGTTTTGACTGAGTTGCCGCTGTTGGTCTTGGTGGATGTCAGCGGCAGCATGGAGCGTTATGCCCGGTTGCTGCTTGCGTTTTTGCACGCCGCCACGCGCGGGCTGCGCCGCCGCGATGTGTTTGCCTTTGGCAACCAACTGACGCCGCTCAACGCCGCCTTCGCCACGCCCGACACCGACACCATGCTCGACCACGCCAGCGCAGCCATCACTGACTTTGCCAGCGGCACCCAGCTCAGCCGCTCGCTCGCCCAGCTTCGCGAGCAACACGCCCGTCGCCTGGTGGGGCGGCGCAGCTTGGTGTTGCTCATCAGCGACGGGCTCGACACCGGCGACCCTGCCGAGCTGGGCAAAGAGCTCGAGTGGCTCAAACGCCACTGCCTGCGCTTGGTGTGGCTCAATCCGCTGCTTCGGTTTGATGGCTACCAGCCCTTGGCCCAATCGGCTAATCTGCTGCATCAGCGCTCTGATGCCATGTTGGCCGTCCACAACCTGGCGAGCCTCCACGAACTTGCCGCGAGCTTGGCCAAGCTCATTCGCCATTGATTTTTTTGATCGAGTCCACCCCATGCAAATGCAAGGCAAACGCCAACTTCCCGTCACCCAGCCCCAAGCCTGGGCTGCGCTCAACGACCCAGCGGTGTTGCAAATGTGCGTGCCCGGCTGTGAAAGCTTCGCGCCCGACGGCGCTGATGCCTACAAAGTGCTCACCGCCATCAAAATCGGGCCAGTGAGTGCTCGCTTCACTGGCAAGGTAAGCCTGTCTGACATCACGCCGCCCAGCAGTTACTGCTTGAGTTTTGAGGGCCAAGGCGGTGGCGCGGGCTTTGGCAACGGGTCAAGCCGCGTGTCGCTCACGCCAAACGACGGCGGATGCGAGCTCAACTACAGCGTGGACGCCCAAGTCGGCGGCAAAATCGCCCAACTGGGCCAGCGCTTGATCGACGGCGTGGCCAAAACCATGGCCGACGACTTTTTCAAGAAGTTTGAGGCCCAGTTGCTCCTGCGTCATCCGCTGGCAGTTACTCCTGAAAACGCAGCAACAAACCCAATGAATCCGGTGACCAAGGGTCAATTTGACGTTAAAAATCTTGTTTCTAACCTCCTGCGAGACTTCAGCGAGCCGCCTTGGACCTATGTCGCCGCTGGGGCTGTTGGGGCGGTGTTGATGTTGGGTCTGCTGCTGTTGGCCGGATGAGGCGACAAGTGACCTCAGCGACCTCTGCGCCTCTGCGTTGATTTTCCCTTGACTTCCTAAACCCAATCCATGGAAAACCTAGACACCGTTGTGTTGCGCAGCCTGCACGGCTGGCGTGCGACCGGCAAACGCGCCTTACTCGCCACCGTTGTGCGCACCTGGGGGTCTAGCCCGCGCCCGATTGGGTCGATCATGGCGCTGTGCGAAGACGGCTCGGTGGTCGGCAGCGTCTCGGGCGGGTGCATCGAAGACGACCTGATCTACCGATTCACCCAGGCGTACAAGACGCCCTTCGGTAGCGAGTCCCCAACCGGCAGTGATGTGCCACTCAATGCCGAAGAGCCCAAAGACATCCCCACCGGCGCGCCGCGACTCGTCAAATACGGCATCAGCGCCGACGAAGCCCACCGTTTTGGCCTGCCGTGTGGCGGCACGCTTGAGCTCTTGCTGGAGTTTGACCCCAGCGCCCAGGGCTTGAACGAGCTGATCGCGCGTTTGGGTGGCGGTGAATTGGTCGAGCGCGTCACCTCGCTTGCCAGCGGCACGGTCAGTTTGCGCGCCGCTGTGGCCCCGCAAGAGCTGCGAATCGACGCGGCCGAGCTCATCAACACCTTTGGGCCCGAGTACCGCATGCTGCTCATCGGCGCGGGTCAGCTCACCGAATACTTGGCCACCATGGCGCTGTTCTCGGGCTTCACCGTCACCGTGTGCGACCCGCGCGAAGAATACCGAGGCGCGTGGCGCGTACCGGGGGCCACATTGACCGCTGACATGCCAGACGATGTCGTCAAAGCCTTCAAAATCGACCGTCGCTGCTGCGTCATCGCGCTCACCCACGACCCCAAGCTAGACGACTTGGCCCTGCTTGAGGCCTTGGCAACCGAGGCGTTTTACGTCGGCGCCATTGGCAGCCGGCGCAACAACGCGCTGCGTCACGAACGCATGATTGAGCACTTTGACCAAACCCCAGCCAGCTTGAGCCGACTTCGTGGGCCGATTGGCATCTACATCGGCAGCAAACTGCCCAGCGAGATCGCCATCAGCATCATGGCCGAAGTGTTGGCCGTCAAAAACGGCGTCACCTTGCCTCGCGAAATGAGCGTCACCCAAGCTAAGGACGACCGCGACATTGCGCCCAACGACCCCGGCACGCTGATTTGCGGCATTCGGGGCCGATGAATGTCAAATTTGATGACTTTTTAGCACTTGGTCACCGGATTCATTGAGTTCGTTGCTACACATTTAGTATTGGACTTACGCAAAACCGCCCCAGCCGCGTTGCAGCTCCTAGCCGTGCTATTCGCACTGTCGTCGTCGCTGCGCCTTGCTGGGACAATTTTGCGTAAGTCCTATAGTTGTAACTGCGGGTGATCGACAATCTGGGCTCAATCGAGGAGAACGCCATGGGCGCGCAATGGAAAGCAAAAGGCAAAGAACTGGCCGCCAACGCCAGAGGCAAACTGTTTGGTCGCTTGGCCAAAGACATCATGGTCGCCGCACGCGCGGGGGCTGACCCTGCCAGTAACTCGCGGCTGCGCCTGGTCGTGGAGCAGGCTCGCAAAGTGTCGATGCCCAAAGAAACCTTGGATCGCGCCATCAAAAAGGGTGCGGGCCTGACCGGCGAAGTCGTCCACTTTGAGCGCGTCATGTACGAAGGCTACGCCCCGCACCAAGTCGCCGTCATGGTCGAATGCCTCACCGATAACGTCAAACGCACTGCACCCGAGATGCGCGTTTTGTTTCGCAAAGGCCAGCTCGGTGCAGCAGGCTCGGTGGCGTGGGAGTTTGACCACGTTGGCCTCGTCGAAGCCGACCCCACCGCACCCGGCGCGGATGCTGAAGAGGCAGCCATCGAAGCCGGAGCCCAAGACATCGACACCCATGTGGATGAAGAAAGTGGCGCAACCGTCACCACCTTCATCACCGACCCCGCCGAGCTCGACATCGTGTGCAAAGCCCTGCCCAACCACGGCTTCAGCGTCACATCAGCCAAGCTAGGCTACAAACCCAAAAACCCAGTCAAATCCAGCAGCCTAAGCGCCGCTCACCTAGAAGAAGTAGAAGCCTTCTTGGCGGCGATTGACGGCAATGACGACGTGCAGAATGTGTTTGTGGCTTTGGCTGAATAGTCCCGACAGGGGCCAGATGATGCCGATTGGGATGGTTTTCTTGTGATTTGACGCGAAAAGTGCCTCTGGTCACCGGATTCATTCACTTCGTTGCTATTGATATTGAAGTGTTTGTCAACCTGCATGGGTCGGCGTAAAAAACACGCCTGGGCAGCCGTGTGGTTGACAGTGGGCGTGTTGATAAATATCTTGGGATACATCACACAGCCCATTGAGTCTCAGCATGCACCAAACTGCCAAGATATTTGCCACTGGCCGCAGCCAAGCCGTGCGCCTACCGCTGGCGTTTCGCTTTGATGTCGGCGAAGTCTTCATTCGCCGCGAGCCGATCACCGGCGATGTGGTGTTGTCGCGTAAACCAACAGACTGGCAGGGCCTGCTTGACGTGGTGGCTCTCAACAAGGACGACGACTGGGTTGTCGAGCGCCGCCAAACTGAGCCTCGTCAAACCCAGGCCAGGCGCGATCCGTTTGAGGGCTTCCAAGAGTGAGCCAGCGCTACATGCTCGACACCAACGTGGTCAGCCACATCATGCAAGGGCGCGATGCCGAATTGCTGGCGCACCTCACGAAGGTTCCAGTGGGGCAGGCCGTCATCTCTAGCGTGACCTTGGCAGAGCTGGAATACGGCTTGCAACGCAAAGGGCAACCCGTGCGCTTGCGAAATGCCCTGACCCAAGTACTGCTGCGCATGGACGTGTTGCCTTGGGATGAGGACGCATCGATCTGTTACGGCGAGTTTTGCGCCACGCTAGAAGCCCAAGGCATCAACCTCAGCGACTTTGACATGATGATTGCCGCCCACGCCGCAGCGCTGGATATCACCTTGGTCAGCCGTAACAAGGCTTTTGCGCAGGTTCCAACGGGCTTGAATCAACGCTTGAGGTTGGAGGTTTGGTAAGCGGTGCCGTCGGGCGTGTAACGCTTTCACCCAACAGATGAGTGAGTTGGAAGCCAAAGAAATGAGCAAAATCAGGCACTTATAGAGAGAACTGAGCGATCAACTGCTGGATCTGGGTGTAAGCAGTTTGCGCATGCGCGCCTTGACCGTGCCTTCCAGTTTTTGCCACTCTCCATGCGCTGGCCTCCAAGATGAACGCAAGAAATGGCTCGTCAATAAGTGCCAACGATAGCCCCGAATGCGTGACCCTCGCCGTTGCCAATTTCGGCGCGTAATGAGATGCGTTGCGTGCGAGGGTTCGACTTCGACGGCTGCGCGCGGTCATGGGATCGCTTTACAGTAATGGCATGCAACCTCAAGCTGCCACATCCTCCGCCGCACCCTCCGACACCAAGCCAGCTGGCTTTTTGGGCATCGTGATGCTGGACACCGTGTTTCCGCGCCCGCCGGGTGACGTGGGCAACCCCGACACTTGGGGTGTGCCCACGCGTCGCGTCGTGCTTCGCGGGGCTTGGCCTGAGCGGGTGGTGCAGTCAGCCGCGGGCCTGCGCCGTGAAAAGTTGGTGGAGCCGTTCAAAAAAATGGTGCGCCAACTGGCCAGCGACGGCGCGACGGCCATCACCACGAGTTGCGGGTTTTTGGTGCTGCTGCAAACTGAGTTGCAAAGCGCAGCACCCAAGCTGCCGGTCGTGACCTCAAGCCTGTTGCAGTTGCCCGCGCTGTTGCGAGCGCACGCTCAAGTGGGGGTGTTGACCATCAGTGCGCGCACACTGGGGCTGGAGCACTTGCGCGCAGCAGGCGTTGCGCGAGAGCGCTTGGGCGACGTGCTCATTCAGGGCGTCGCGGCAGACTCGAGCTTCACCACCGCCATATTAGGCAACCGAGCCGAGATGGACCTCACCGCCGCGCAAGCCGATGTCGTCGCCGCAGCAACCGCACTCAAAACCCGCGCGCCGCACCTGACCCAACTGGTCTTGGAATGCACCAACATGCCGCCTTACGCAGCAGCCATCGAAGCCGCGACCGGGCTCAAGACTTGGAGCCTGCTGCAGGCTGCGGCGCTGTTGAAGCCGTTTGCAACAAACCAAGCCTCTTAGCGACGATGCAGACGATTTTTCGGTGTTCTTTTGGCACTTGGTCACCGAATTCATTGGGTTTGTTGCTACTATTTTAATAGTAATTGCTCGCCCATTTGAGTTGGTGGCGACGGGGACAATGCACCCATTTTTGTAGGGGGCGTGCAGCATTGGCCCATCACTCACCCTCATGTCGAGCGTCGTGCGCTGTAGTCAAGACTGGTTCAATCGCGCAAATTGGCTTGCACGAAGCTGCGAAACCAGGCCATCACGGGGGCTTCGGTTCGTCCGGCGAGGGTGACGTAGGCGAAGCGTGCGGTTGCTTTCATTTTGGGCTTGAGGGGCAATTCGGCCAGCGTGCGGTCTTGCAAGCCCGCCTTGGCTGCGGCAATCACGCCCAGGTAGATTGCGTGGGTTTGTGCCACGACTGCCAACAGACTGGCCACGTCTTCTGATCTCAGGGTCACCATGGCGGTTGGGTTGGCAAGCACGCCGTATTGCTCAACCAGCAAGCGCGCCACTTCGTCCGATAGGGGTGTGGATGCAACTGGGTATTGGGTGATGTCTTGAAAGCTAACCGATGGCTTTGCTGCTAACGGGTGGTCGGCTTTGACAATGAAGCCTGCGCGGATTTCGCCCAATGTCTCGATGTTCAAGTCGGTGGCTGGCGTGACGCGGCGAATGTCCACCACCATGGCGTCTAGTTGGCGGCTTCGCAGTTGTTGAATCTGCAGTTCGGTGGAGCCACGGGTGATGGCAATTTGCATGCCGGGGTGGTGTTCGGCAGCCGCACACATCAGCGGGACAGCGAGCAGCGCGCCCGGTCCTGAGCCCAGCCCCACGCTGACCGAGCCTTTGCCGCCTTGTTGAAGCAATTTCGCGCTGTGGCGCAACTCGGCTGCATCGCGCACGATGTGGCGGGCGCGAGCGACGACATCGCGGCCCAGTGGGGTGAGCTCGTTTCGTTTGCCGATGCGATCCAGCACCCGGGATCCCAGGTCTGATTCGAGGCTTTGGATGCTTCGGCTGAGGGCTGACTGGGTGATGAAGAGCTTCTCGGCCGCACGGCTGAATGAGCCCGTTTCCGCCAAGGCCAGCAAGTGTTCCAGATGTTTGATGTTCATCGGTGACGGTCCTGCAAAGCGATGATTTCATTTGAGGAAAATGAATGATAACCACGAGAATAAGTCATTGGACACATTGTTTTCCCGCGTCTAGTATTAGCTGATCCGCTTTTTTTGGAGTCCACCATGTCCTCTACGCCCCGTGCATTTTTGGGTCATTGCAGCGCGCTGTTTGCCGGCCTTGTTTGGGCTGCTTCGGTTGCTGCACAAACTTTTCCGTCAAAGCCGTTGAACATGATCGTGGCCTTTCCGCCGGGCGGCGGCTCGGATGTGTTGGGGCGCGCGGTTGCAAAAGGCATGGCTGAGGTGTTGGGTCAGCCCGTCATTGTTGAAAACGTCGTGGGGGTGGGTGGCTCCTTGGGCGCCCTCAAGGCTGCCAACGCCCAAGCTGACGGTCACACCATTTTGGCGGGGTCGCCGCTGGAGCTGATCTACACGCCGCTTGGGGTTGCTGCGGCCAAAAACAAGCCAGAAGACATGCGCCTAGCGGCTTTGGTGGGGCACACGCCAATCGCGATCGTGGTGAGAAAAAATTTGCCAGCGAACACGCTTGAGGAGTTCGTGGCGCTGGCTAAGAAGTCGGACAAGCCACTGAGCTTTGGCTCCACAGGCATTGGTTCGTTGTATCACCTGATGGCAGAAAAGGCGCTTCAAACGGCGGGGGCTCAAGGTCTTCACGCGCCCTACAACGGCTTGGCGCCCTATCTCAAGGACTTGATGGGCGGCGTGATCGACTTCGCAGTCGTTCCGCTGGTGGGCCCGGTGTTGGGGGCGATTGATGGCGGTCAAATCAAAGCGCTGGCTGTTGCGTCCAGCCAGCCCTTGGCTCGCCTACCCAAGCTGCCATTGGCAAGTGCCACCAAGGGATTTGAAGACTTCCAATTCAGCATCTGGATCGGCATTCAAGCGACCGCTAAAACACCCGATGCCCAAATGACCACTTTGCACAAAGCGGCCTACGCGGCCTTGGGTAACCCCGATATTCGCAAAGTCATCGAGACGGCTGGCAGCACAGTGGCCGAGCCCATGAGCCTGGTGCAGTTGGATGCTTTTTACAAAAAAGAGGCGGCTACGGGCGCGGCGATTGCCAAGTCGATCAAGCTGCAACCTCAGTGATGGCGTGCTCAGCGAGTTTTCTGGTTAGGACTTACGCAAAACTGCCCCAGCGGGGTTGCAGCTCCTAGCCGTGCTGTTCGCACTGTCGTCGTCGCTGCGCCTTGCTGGGACAATTTTGTGTCAAACTTTTCTGGCATAGTCATGGCTTCTTGAAATTCAGATCGGGAGAGACAAAGCAGCCTTGCAGTGCCGCTTTGCGCCGAAGGAGCAACCACCCCGGAAACTCTCAGGCAAAAGGACCGGTTTGAGTCGTTGATCTCTGAAGAGTTGTTGGACTTTGTCACCCGACACACCGCAGGAGCAAGTGGTTGCATCGCGTTTGATGGGCCGCGAATCTCTCAGGTTCCAAACAGAGGGGGTGCATGCCGCGCATGGTGCGCGCGCGTGTTTTTTGTTCTCTGTAGGACTTACGCAAAACCGCCCCGGCGGCGTTGCAACGCCTAGCCGTGCTGTCAGCACTGTCTTCGTCGCTGCGCCTTGTTGGGACAATTTTGGGTAAGTCCTACTCAGAACACCCTGACTTGTTTGGATATCTGAATCATGAAATCATCCTCAGCATCAACCGCTGTATCAGGCGCTGCATCAATCGCGGTCATTGGCGGCGGCATCACGGGAGTCACCACGGCTTACGCCTTGGCCCAACGCGGCTTTGCCGTCACTTTGTTTGAGAAAAACCGCTACGCCGCGATGGAAACATCGTTTGCCAACGGCGGGCAGTTGTCGGCCTCAAACGCCGAGGTGTGGAACCACACGTCCACCATCCTCAAGGGGTTGAAGTGGATGCTCAAAAGCGACGCACCGCTTCTCGTCAACCCCAAGCCGAGCTGGCACAAGCTGAGCTGGTTTGTGGAGTTCATCGGCAACATCCCGAACTACGAGCGCAACACGGTGGAGTCGGCGCGCCTGGCGATTGCGGCACGCGAGCATTTGTTTGCTTGGGCGCAGGCCGAAGGGGTGGACTTTGACCTCAAAAAAGAAGGCATCTTGCACATTTATCGCGAAAAAAAGGGCTTTGACCACGCCGGACAGGTCAGCAAAATGCTGGCGCAAGGCGGCTTGTCGCGCCGGGCCGTGACCCCCAGTGAAATGAAAGCGATTGAGCCCACGCTGGCAGGTGATTATTACGGCGGCTACTTCACTGAGAGCGACTCCACTGGCGACATCCATAAGTTCACCACGGGCATGGCCAAAGCGGCTGAACGATTGGGCGTGCAGTGCTTGTACGGCCAGGACGTGCTAACCCTGCACAGCGATGGCACGAAGGCTGAGGTCACTGTGGCTGCCGGTGACGGCCACACGACCCACCAGTTTGACGGCTTGGTAGTGTGTGCTGGCGTCGAGAGCCGCAGCTTTGCTGCCCAACTGGGCGACCGGGTCAACATCTATCCGGTGAAGGGTTATTCCATCACCGTGAATTTGCCAGACGCACCAAGCCAGGCGGCTGCGCCTGTTGTGAGCCTGTTGGACGACGAGACCAAGCTTGTCACCAGTCGGTTGGGCGTTGACCGTTTTCGCGTCGCCGGTACGGCTGAGTTCAATGGGTATAACAAGGACATCCGCGCCGACCGCATCCGCCCCTTGATTGCTTGGGTGAACCAGTGCTTCCCCGGCATCAACACCCGTCAAGTTGTGCCGTGGGCCGGCCTGCGCCCGATGATGCCCAACATGATGCCGCGCGTTGGCCGGGGCCGGGCGGCAAACGTGTTCTACAACACCGGGCATGGGCACTTGGGGTGGACGCTTTGCGCTGTCACCGCAGACATGGTGGGCAGTGTGGTTGACACCGCCTTCACTGGGTATGCGCCTTCGTCCTCACGACTTGGGTGACGACGCGCCACCCGGTGGCTCTGTTCCTTGCAACGCTTTCGCACGTGCTCCCAGCTCTTGGTGCAGCAACTGAAACACGGTATGGATGCGGGCTGTTTTGCGCAGATCGGGATGGGTCAGCACCCAGAGTTCAGACGCGACATCGGGCAGGGGGTCTTGCATGCGGCGCAACGGCGGCAGGCTGTCTCCGAGAAAACACGGCAAAACAGCAAGGCCCAGCCCGTTGGCACACGCCCGCGCTACGCCATCAAAGCCCTCGATTCGCAAGCCGATTTGTTCAATCGGAATGATTTTTTGAAGCCACAGCATGGTGCGGTGGCGTTCCTGCGATTCACCCAAGCCGATCCATTGGTGCTCCGACAGGGTGGCTGCCGTCGCGGTGTTCTCCAGGTATTGAGCCGCCCCGTACACCGCAAACGCCAGCGGCGCAATTCGCTTGCCCACCAAGTACTCAGGCGGGCGCAGGGTTGGACGCACGGCAATGTCGGCATCGCGTTTGGCCAAATCCAGCATGGCGTTGTCAATGTCGATGTGCAACACGATGTGGGGGTTGAGGACTCGGCACAGCGCCAGGACTGGGTTGAGTAGCGTCGTGGCGATGCTGTCGGTGGTGGTGATGCGCACCACGCCGCGCGGCCGCAAATCGCGCCCTGCCACCTTGAGCAATGAGTGCTGCGCCGTTTGCTCGATGGCAGCCCCAGCGCCGGCCAGCTCTTCGCCAGCCGCTGTCGCCACGTAGCGACCTGCGTCGCGCTCAAACAAACGCACGCCTAGGTTGGTTTCGATTTGGGCTATGCGCCTGAAAACGGTGGCGTGGTTGACATGGAGTTTGCGTGCCGCTGCCGAAAGCGAGCCCGTCTCGGTGACTGCGGCGACATAAATCAAGTCATTCAGGTCGGTCATTGATGTGAATTCTGTGCGTTTGTGCAAGTTGAATTTGCATTTTTGACGAATTTACTTGTTCAAATGTAGGGACTAACCTTCAGTTTTACAACTTTGAGAAAGATTCTCGCCATGTACCGAACTCAAATTCAAAAAACGCTCGTCCCCCTGCTGCTTTCAGCTGCGCTGGGTTTGGCTTGGGGTGCCTCTGTCGCTGCGGAACCCATTTGGGATGGCAACAAGGTTCAAATGCAAAGCGAGAAGTTAGCTGATGGTGTGTTCGCCTATTACGCCAGCGATGCCCGCGAACTCAATGCCAAGGGCGGCGCTGCGGCCACCAGTGGCGGGCTGATTGTGAGCAGCAAGGGTGCGCTGCTCATTGAGACCATGCTCAACAAGCGCATGAACCAGCAGGTGCAAGACCTGAGCAGCAAACTTGGCGGCAAGCCGCTGATGTATGCGGTGAACACCAGCGCGCATGGCGACCACTCATTTGGCAACATGTTCATGCCCAAATCCACCCGCATTGTTCAGCACGCCAACACGCGCACCTACATTGACAAACATTTGGGTGACGACAAGGCTTTCATGGTCAAAAATTTTGGCACGGGCCGGGGCATCGAGGAGATCAAGGCACGAACGGGCGACATTTTGGTTGCACCCAGGGCCACGGTGTCGCTCGATTTGGGCGGCAAAGTCGTGGATGTGATCGACTTTGGCTTCGCACAAACGGGCGGTGACCTTTGGGTGTGGGAGCCGCAATCCAAGGTGATGTGGGCGGGCAACCCAATCATCGCTGCAAAGCCCGCGTTGCCTTGGTTACTCGATGGCCATTTGGTTGCCACCTTGGACACCCTCAAACGTGTGCATGCGTTTTTGCCGACGGGTGCCCGCGTGATTCCCGGCCACGGTGTTGCCATGAGCCGCGAAGACATGAAATGGCACATTGACTACTTGGCCACCGTACAAAAGAACGTGCAGGCTGCTATCGACAAGGGCTTGAATCTGGAGCAAACCGTTGCGCAAACCACCATGCCTGAATTTGGCGGCTATGCCTTGTTTGGCTGGGTTCACCCCGGCCTGAATGTGCCTGCAGCGTATCGCGATCTCAGTAAAAAATAGTCACGCTGCCAACCAATGCTCAAGGTGCGGCATCGGCCAATTGGGTGGTGTCGTAAGGCTGTGAGTTGCCAATGCGTGTGACGGGGACGACAACACCGAGGTGTGCGATGCTGCGGCCTGTTGTGTCAGGCGTTTGGCTCAGGTGTCGCAGCGCGGCTTCAAGGGCGTCAAAGCCGCCTGCAAACTCGTGGCGTTGGCCGACGCTGATGCGCAGTCGCACGGGGGCGTTTCTCGGGTCGATGGACTCGCGCATGAGCCCCAGCGCCACCATGCGCTGGAGCCGTCCGTTGAGCGCTTCACCGTTTGCCACGTCGGCCATGACCACGCCCAAACGGGTCGGCCCGGTGCGACCCACCGCGTCAAACTCACGGGTGCTGGCGCGCACCACGCGCACGCTGCGGGCCATGAGGGCTTCGGCATCTAGTGGCATCAGTGGGCGAATCTCGGCCTCCTCGACTTGGATGTGCAGTACGGCGATGTGGCGCTTACCCGGCGGCGTGTTGTTCCACAGTTTGGCGGCTTGGGCGGCGAAGTTTGCCGCGTTGAGAAAGCCAGTCAGTGGGTCGTGCTGTGCAGCGACTTGGGCTTGCACGGCCTGGGCGTGGCGCAAGCGGCTGTATGCATTGATGCACAACATCATGGCCACAGCCTCCAAGATGGCCAGTGCGATCGGTGACTCGGCGGGTATCCACGACATGGCATACAGGCCGCTGCTGTCGGCCAGCGTGGCCGCTACACCCAGCAAATACGGCACATAGACCATGAGCCAATAGCCGCCAAACCTGACACCTTTGCGCCACGCGCTCAAAGCGCTGTAGATGATGAACGCAAAAACCGATGCGGTTAAGGCTTGAAAAATCTGCACCAAAGGCGCGAATTTGACCGTCAAAACAGTGATGACCAAATACACCACGCATGCGCCGATGAGGCCATTGGCCACAAGGTGATAGGCCCGACCCTGGAGCGCGCCGAACATGGATCGGCTGAACTGCAAATTGAACGCAAACGCAGCCATCACCCCGATGACGATGGCCGAGCTGGAAAACGTGTCGGCGGCGGGCCAAAGCATGCGGTGCGCCACGCCCGAGTAGCTCAACGCGGCCATGACCGTGAACAACAAGTACCCCGCGTACCACGCGTAGGTCAGGTCTCGGTAGGCGAAGCTCATTTGCGCGCAGCTCAAGATCAAGGCGAACACCACACCCATCAGCAGGCCCGTCCACAGCATGTGGTCGCTGTCGCTTTGCTGCGCAGCTGATCGTTTCAAAATCAACGGCCGAAAGCTGCTGGGCATTTTGTGGACGACCCGAATCAGCACATCGTGCGTCCCGGCGCGGGGGAATTTCAGCGCAAACTGTGGCCGAAGCGAATCAAGCGGCCACTGCGTGTGGGCCACCCTGTCCCCCGCAACCGCCACCTGCCAAACGCCCGCAGCATCTCGTTGGTAAACCTCGTAGCGATCCACCACAACGGTTGGAAACTCAATCACCCACTCATCG
>JANOPN010000037.1:0-28377 GCA_031421855.1 Comamonadaceae bacterium | reverse complement strand
GGTCAGTGAATAGGGCAGTCGTTTGATAAAGAAAACGGTCATGTGTGTTCACAACCGCAAGGTGATCTTCACAAGGAGGCTAAGTCATTGATTTCAATAGGGAAAATGGGAGAAATGAGGGGCTGGGTCACGGATTCAGGTTGATGTTAGATGGTATCGGCGAAATCGGAATTGGATTTGTAGCCGAAAGCGGGTACGTCATGAATCTGAGCCGCAGATCGTCGACAGCGGTTGGGAGGTCTCAAGACGGGGTGGTGCCGTTTCCGTGTGCTTCATCGATCAACGTGCCCACTTCGTTCGGTCTAGAAACTCCGAATCCAGGCACCCGTCCTTATGCGACGCAGAGTATTGACCCATACGGTCCAGGCTTGGTGATACGGCCATCGAAGTTGGGCGACAAATTGGTTTTACAGTCGATCGTGGTGCGAGATTTGGCGACGGGGAATCTGTTGGAGACGGAAAAAGTCATTGACAGAACGAAAACGGAGAATTTGTTGGACGTGCAAGGAGCCATGCCGCTCAAGCGCTTGAACCCACTGTCGAACTACGAGACCCGATACACCTACACATTGAACGGCGTGCAACGGACAACGATCGTCACGGGCTGGAAAACTGGGCCTCTTTGAGGTGTGATAGATAAGCGAACACAAGGAAAAGGCCCTCTCAAGGGCCTTTTAAAATAGGTGGGTGGTTGGGTTGCAGGAGTCGCGTTCCTGAAACCCATCACCAAGTTTGAGACCTTGGCGGGCGGGTCTGAGCACTCCGTCGCGTTTTAGCGTCGGTCATTCCGGCAGAAAATAGCCGGTTAAATCGTTCAAAAAATCCAAGCCCATGGCAGTCGGTTTGACGTGATGCAATGTCTGCTCGATCAAACCTTTGCCCTGAGCGGCATCGAGTTGGGCACGAATGCTTGAAATCGGCATGCCTGTTCGCTCAAGGTACTGGCTAAGCGTAAAGCCTTCGGTCAGCCTCAAGGCATTCATCATGAACTCAAGCGGCAAATCGACTCGCTCGATTTGCAAATCTTGAGCCACGACACTTTGCCCTGATTGCGCAGCGCTGCGGTAGCGCCCCGGATCGCGCAGCCGAGTTTGGCGGACGATGCGTTGTGCAAAACTCAGCTTGCTGTGCGCCCCCGCGCCGATGCCCAAATAGTCGCCAAACTGCCAATAATTGAGGTTGTGCCAACAGCGATGCCCATGTTGGGCAAATGCCGAAATCTCGTATCGACCCAAGCCCGCAGATGCGGTGCGCACTGTTATCGCATCCAGCATGTCGTACGCCAAATCATCCTCGGGTAAGGCCTGCGGCGGGTATTTCGCAAACAAGGTGTTGGGCTCAATTGTCAGGTGATAGATGCTGATATGCGGCGGCGCGAACGACAACGCCACATCCAAATCGCGCTGAAGATCAGCCATGGTTTGCCCCGGCAGGGCATACATGAGGTCAATGTTGAAGGTTTTAAACGCCTGCGCGGCTTCTGCAACGGCCGCCCGCGCCTGCTCCCCATCGTGCACCCGCCCAATTGCCTTGAGATGCACGTCATTGAAGCTCTGTACCCCAATGCTCAAGCGAGTCACACCGGCAGACGCAAACGCGCGGAATCGGTCAATCTCAAACGTCCCCGGGTTCGCCTCCATCGTGATCTCGCAATCGGCCTCAAGCCGCAAGCGAGCCCGAACGCCGCCGAGCAGCGCGTCGATGGCTTTGGGTGAGAACAGGCTTGGCGTTCCCCCGCCGATGAAGATGCTGCGAACCGTTCGCCCCCAGATCAACGGCAAAGCTCCTTCTAAGTCAACCATCAAGGCGTCAACATATGCCGACTCGATCGAGGCCGTGTCGGCAGACGCTTCATGCGAATTGAAATCACAGTACGGGCACTTCTTGATGCACCACGGCAAGTGAATGTAGAGGCTCAGCGGCGGCAAGGCCTCAAGCCTCAAACTGCCAGTTGTGTGATGGCGCACCGCATCGCTTGAGACGACATGGATCGGAATAACGCCCGTCACAGCGATATCACCGGGTTTCGCCCCAGGCTTGACGCATCAACTCAATCATTTTTTGAGCGGCCTGACCTCGGTGACTCAAGCGATTTTTGTCTTGCGGCGACATTTGCGCAAACGTGCAACCCATCTCGGCGATGTAGAGCACCGGGTCGAACCCGAACCCATTTTCACCAATCGGTTGCAGTGGAACGACCCCGCTTGCGCGCCCGACCACGATCAAGGGTTCTGGGTCTTCAGGGTGGCGCACAGCGACCAAGGTACTGACGAGTGCCGCGCGCCGGTCTTGGTGAGGCAACAGTTGCTCAAGCAACACCCGAACGTTGTTCGCGTCACCCTTGGGCAAGCCAAACCGCGTGGCATAAAACGCGGTGTCTACGCCAGGCAAACCGCCAAATGCGTTGACGCACAAACCGGCATCATCGGCAACAGCCGCCAAACCTGTGTGTCGCGAGGCATTGCGGGCTTTGGCCAACGCGTTTTCAACGAAGGTGCAGTGCGGCTCGTCGGCTTCTGGGGTGTCGAGCGCTGCTTGGCTGATTAATTCGTAGCCGATAGGCGCGAAAAGCGGCATCAATTCGGCCAATTTGCCAGCGTTGTTCGAGGCTAAAACCAATTTCATGTTGTCGCGTCACTGTCAAAAATAATAGCAACAAACCCAATGGATCCGCAGACCAAGCACGAATATTTCAATATAAATGCGAGTTTGGCAGTCAATTAGGCGTTTTTTTGCATTTGAACGAGCTCGGCTATTCCCTTGTGCGCCAAATCGAGCAGACCATTCATCTCGACACGGCTGAACGCCGCACCCTCTGCCGTGCCCTGAACTTCGACAAAATGGCCCGATCCTGTCATCACCACGTTCATGTCGGTGCCGCAATTGGCATCTTCGGTGTACTCCAAATCCAGCAACTGCGTGCCACCAACAATGCCCACCGACACCGCAGCGACGTGGTCTTTGATCGGTGATGCCGCGAGTTTGCCGGACGCGATCAGGCCTGCAACCGCGTCACGAGCGGCGACAAACGCGCCGGTGATGGCAGCGGTTCGGGTGCCACCATCGGCCTGAAGCACGTCACAGTCAAGCGTGATGGTCCGCTCGCCAAGTGCTTTCAAATCAAACACAGCCCGAAGGCTGCGCCCAATCAAGCGCTGAATCTCCTGCGTGCGCCCGGACTGCTTGCCTCGTGCGGCTTCGCGATCGCTGCGGGTGTGCGTGGCGCGAGGCAACATGCCGTACTCAGCTGTCACCCAGCCCTCACCACTGCCGCGCTTGTGGCTCGGCACACGTTCCTCAACGCTTGCGGTGCACAAGACTTGTGTGCGCCCAAACGACACCAATACTGAGCCTTCGGCATGCACGGTGTAATTGCGTTGCAAAGTCACGACGCGAAGTGCGTCGGCGGCGCGGTCTGTCCGCGCGAAGTTGGAATCAATGGTCATGGATTGGCGTGCAAAAAGTGAAAACGGCTTGAGGCAAACTCAAACCAATAGCGACCGGTAGAGCAGGACTGGGTCAGGCTGGGTCAGTCCACTAGCCTCGTTTGGCGGCCGAACGGCGAATGGCTTCGTTGATCTCGGCGATTTGGCGCTCAATGTCGGCGTCATCCAAGTCATCAACCGCTGAGCCCAGCACGCCCGACTGAATGGTCGACGCGAACACGCCATCCGAGATGTCTTCGGTTGAAATGCCCCGAGTCGACTCAAAATGGTCTGGCGTTTCCCACTCAATACCAATGGCTGTCACGTTGTCACTGGTTGCGCCGCCTGCGCGCAGCGCTTGCTCGACCAACTCAGGCACCGCCTCGGCGACTTGGTATGAATTCAAGATCTTGGTGATGTCCAAGTCAGGCACGGTGCCCCACATGCCGTCTGAGCAGATCAAAACCTTATCGCCTTGAACCAGTGGCGTAGGCCCGCTCACATCAAAAATCGGCTTGGTTGGCGAGCCGAGACAAGTGAAAAGAACGTTGCGGTTGATGCGATCCAATTGCGCGACCCGGTCGGCTTGGGCTTGCTCTATGTAGCTGTGGTCGCGCGTTCGCACCACCAACTCTGCTGCGCGAACGAGGTACAAGCGGGAGTCGCCGCAGTGCACCCAATGCGCCTTGCCCTCTTGCATGAGACAGGCAACCAGCGTGGTTCTGGGCGTGTCGAGCATGCCCTTTTCACCCGCGTAGCGAATGATTTGGTGATGCGAAGCCATCAACGCACCGGACAAAAACTCAACCGGGTCGCGCACAATCGGTTTCGCTTCACGCTGGTACATCGCCGACATGGTTTGAAGCGCCAATTCCGCCGCGACTTCACCCTCAGGGTGACCACCCATGCCATCAGCCAAAATGAACAAAGCGGACTCACGGGTGTAGATGTACCCCATGCGGTCTTCGTTGTTTTGGCGACCGCCTCGGCGGCTGACTTGAAAGACTGAAAATTTCACGTTGTTGCGATCAATTCTTTGGGTTGTTTACAGCAATCCAGGGGCGCATCATTTCGCCGCACCAAAACCCGTTGCCCGGCGAACGCTCTTTTTGCCGTCGGTGACGATGTTGTCAAACTGCATGCGCATTTTCTCGGTCACGCTGAGTTTGGTGTAGCTGCGCTCGCCTTCGCGAGCCAACTCTTTTTGAAGCGCGAATACCGACTGCGGCCGCGAAAGCGGATCAAGCGACATGCACCACTCGACCACTTCGATCAAATTGTCAGAGTAAACGCCGCGCAGCCGAGACAAACTCAAAGCGAGGCGGTCTTTTTCTTGGCGTTGGGGAGCGTCGTTAGGCGGATAACCTTGCATGCAGGCGTAAATGCATGAACCGATCGAATAGATATCGGTCCACGGCCCCATGGATGAGTCACGGCGATACATCTCGGGCGGCGCGAATCCGGGCGTGTACATGGGTCGAATGAAGTTGCCTTCTTTGCTCAGCACCTCGCGAGCGGCACCAAAGTCAATCATTACCGCGCGGTTGTCATCCGTGACAAAAATGTTAGCGGGTTTGATGTCCAAGTGCAGCATTTTGTGTTGATGCACGATGCGCAGCCCACGCAAAATCTCGTCAAACAGGCTTCGAATGGTCGACTCGCGAAAAACCTTTTGTTTTTTCAGCTCTCGCCCGGTGATGATGTAGTCCTGAAGGGTCGCGCCCTCAAGATAATTCATCACCATGTAGACGGTTTCGTTTTCGCGAAAGAAGTTGAGCACACTCACAACCGACGGATGCGCGATTTGAGCGAGCGATCGACCCTCTTCAAAAAAGCTCTTCAACCCCAGGCGATACAGCGACAGTTTTTCCGGAATCACCTGCGGCAACAACTCGCCCGGCTGGCGCGAAGCCAAGGACGACGGCAAATATTCTTTGATCGCAACTTGCTGGCCTTCACTGTCAACCGACAAATAAACCAGACCAAAACCACCGGCAGACAACTTGCGAACGACGCGGTACCCACCGATCACGGTGTCTGGTGGCAGCGGCGCAGGTTTAACCTTTGACATAATTATGTGGTTCGCTCATCAAGCCATCAACGACCCGCCGACCCCCCAAATTGGTTCGGCATGATCGGCAAATTCATTATCTGAGGCCCTTGATCGGCATCCCCAGTCTTCGCCTCTGAACTCACCCACCCCTAGCGCCGTTTTCGGCAGAGCAAACAAGGACAAAAGACCATATGCCAGTGTACTCCATGACCGGCTTCGGCCACGCCAGCGCTGCCTTCGACGGCGGCACGATAGAGCTCGAAATTCGAAGCGTCAACAGCCGCTTTTTAGACCTGTCGTTCAAGCTGAGCGACGAGCTGAGAAACCACGAAACCAGCCTACGCGACAAACTGAGCGTCGCCTTCGCCCGAGGCAAAATTGAGCTTCGAGGCACGATCAACCGGCCAAACCAACGCCCGAGTGACGCGGCAGCGATCGCGCCAGAGGCATTGGCAGAGCTCGCCGCTGCTCAAAATTCGTTGCTCGCGCAGTTTCCAAACGCCACGCCGTTGAGCGTGGCCGAGTTGTTTTCGTGGGTCGAGCGGCGCAGCCACACGCCAGCCACGCCTGATGCAGTGCGGGCAGCGGCAGACACTGCTTGTGAAAAAGCGGTCGATGAGCTGCGAATTGCCCGCGAGCGAGAAGGCGCAAAGATGGCTGATGCACTGATGCAGCGAGTGGACGGCTTGGCCGTTTTGGCGGCATTGGCCGTGCCTTTGGTGCCGCAAGTGGTTGAGTTGCAGCGCCAAAAATTCGTCGCCAAGTTCGAATTGGCCTGGGCGCAGGCCCAACCCGGTGTCGAGCTGCCCCAGGCCGCACAAGAGCGTGCGGCCGCTGAAGCCAGCGCCTACGCACTGCGAATTGACGTTGCCGAGGAGCTTGCCCGATTGCAGGCTCACTTGAGCGAAATCACCCATTTGCTCAAAACGGGTGGTGAATTGGGCAAACGGCTGGAGTTTTTGATTCAAGAACTGCACCGCGAATGCAACACGCTGGGCGCTAAATCCTCGACGCTTGAGCTGACACGAATCTCCGTCGACATGAAAGTGCTGGTCGAACAAATGCGCGAACAGGTTCAAAACATCGCTTGACATTGGCGTTGATGCAGATCAAAGCCGCTCGGCGATATAATGACGGATTACCCTCAACACGTCAGAGAACAAAACATGGCCCGCATCACCGTTGAAGACTGCCTTGAGCAAATTCCCAACCGCTTTCAGCTCGTCTTGGCAGCCACGTACCGCGCTCGCATGCTCACCCAAGGCCATGCAGCCAAGGTCGAGTCTAAAAACAAACCTTGCGTAACGGCCTTGAAAGAGATCGCGGCCGGCAAAGTTGGCTTGGAAATGCTGCGCAAAGTACCCGGCTGAGCCACGCTCTCCTTACCTAGGTTCAGACCAGCCCGAAAAGCCCTGCAACGCAGGGCTTTTTCACGTCTGAAACCGCATCGGCGGGCTATCATGCCGTGCATGAACGTGTCGTTGATCTCTCCTGTCGCAAATGACAGCAGCACAGCCGCTGCGGCTAACGCGTCGGCTGCAAGCTTCGCGGCCTTGATGACCAAAATCCAATATTTGGAGACTGCTGACATAGAACAAGTGCGCAGCGCCTATCGTTTCGCCGATGTTGCACATTTGGGTCAAAAGCGCAAAAACGGCGAGCCGTACATCACGCACCCAATCGCTGTCGCTGCCGAATGCGCAAGTTGGAAGCTGGACGCGCAGGCCTTGATGGCCGCCCTGCTCCACGACACGATTGAAGACTGCGGCATCGAAAAGCGCGAGATTTTGGAGCGTTTTGGCTCGGCGGTGGCTGAATTGGTCGACGGGCTAACGAAGCTGGAAAAGCTGGAGTTCAGCACCCGAGAGCAAAAGCAGTCGGAATCGTTTCGCAAAATGCTTTTGGCGATGGCCCGCGACGTGCGGGTGATCTTGGTCAAACTGGCCGATCGCACCCACAACATGCGCACATTGGGCGACGTACCGCGCGAGAAGTGGGCGCGCACAGCCAAGGAAACACTCGAGATCTACGCCCCAATTGCCCACCGCTTGGGGTTGAACCACACCTACCGCGAACTGCAGGCACTGGCGTTTGAGCACAGCTTTCCGTGGCGGCATGCGGTGCTGAGCAAGGCACTGAAGCGATCACGCAATCGCCGAGTCGACTTGATTGAGTCGGTGAGAGACCAAGTTGGCGCGGCATTCAATGAGCTGGGGCTCAAAATTGACATGCACGGCCGTGAAAAGTCGCTTTTTTCAATTTACCGAAAAATGCGCGAAAAGCACCTGAGTTTCTCGCAGGTCACCGACATCTACGGTTTTCGCATCGTTGTTCCGCGCTTGATCGATTGCTACACCGCTTTGGGCGCGCTGCACCAACTCTACAAGCCCGTTCCCGGTCGTTTCAAAGACCACATCGCCATTGCCAAAGTCAATGGCTATCAATCGCTTCACACCACCTTGGTCGGCCCGCGCGGCGTGAACGTTGAGTTTCAGCTGCGAACCGAGTCGATGCACATGGTGGCTGAGGCGGGCGTGGCCGCGCACTGGATGTACAAAAGCGGCGAAGCCAAGCTGGGCCAAGGCAACGTTTTGGGAACCCGCTGGTTGCAGTCGTTGCTTGATATTCAGCAAGAGACGCACGATGCGGCCGAGTTTTGGGACCACATCAAGATCGACCTGTTCCCCGATGCGGTTTACGTGTTTACGCCGCGAAGCGAGATCATGTCGCTGCCACGCGGCGCGACCTTGCTTGACTTTGCCTATGAGATCCACAGCGGCGTGGGTGACCACTGCAGCGGTGGCAAGGTCAACGGCAGTGCGGTGGCGCTTCGCACGGAGCTTCGAAACGGTGATGTCGTCGAGGTGCAAACCGACCCCGCAGTGAGCCCCAACCCGGCATGGCTGAGCTACGTGCGCACGGGCAAAGCACGCTCCAAAATTCGCCATCACCTCAAAACGCTGGCCCAAACCGAATCCATGTCGCTCGGCCAAAGGCTGTTCGAGCAAGCGATGAGAAGCGAGGGCTTTGCTGCCGCGCCAGCCTACGACGAAGCGCATCGCAGCGTGTGGGATCGCCTGCTTCGATTCAGCGGCAACCGCAACATGGACGATTTGTTCACCCACATCGGCTTGGGTAAGCGCATCGCCGGCATTGTCGCCAAGCGCTTGGTCAGCATGATGGCTGACCGAGGCGAGCGCCCCGACCCCATCGTGTTGTCGCAAGGCCGATTCGGCGAGCTTGATGCGACCTTGCCAACCGACTTGGTGCTGGACGGCAGCGAAGCCTCAACCGTGATGTACGCGCTGTGCTGCTACCCCGTTCCAGGCGACAAAATAGAAGGCTATTTGGGTCGCGGTGAAGGCCTCACGGTTCACCGCCACGGCTGCGCGGTCGGTGCCAAGCTGCGTGGGCGAGACAACGAACGCTTCATCGACGTGAGCTGGAGCGATGAGCCGGTGCGAAGCTTCAATGCTGCGGTTGACATCACCATGACCAATGGCCGTGGCGTGCTGGCAAGCGTCGCAGCCGCAGTAGCCAAAACCGAAGCCGACATCGTGCACGTGGACATGGGCAATGAGCCTGTTGGCGCCTCTGCGCACATGCGGCTATTGATTGGCGTGCGCGATGCCGATCACCTGGATGCCAGCATCAAAGCGCTCAAGCGAACCACCTCGGTATTGGCCGCGAGCCGGATTTAGTCAGTGCTGTGGTTTGGGGTAACTGACGGCCACGACTTCGAGCGACTGTGACCCCGCCGGGGTGCGAAGCAACACTTCATCGCCCACGTGGGCGCGAAGCAGCGCCTTGGCGATGGGCGCAATCCAACTGACCTCGCCCAAACTGCTGTCCGATTCATCGGCGCCCTTGATCGTGATCGTGTGTTCTTGTCCCTGCGCGTCGGCATAGGTCACGGTTGCTCCAAAAAAGACCTGTGTGCGCCCAAAATGAACGCTGGGGTCGGTTTCTTCGGCAATGCTCAAGCGTTTGGTCAAGAACCCGAGCCGCCAATCGATCTCGCGCAGCCGCTTTTTGCCGTAGATGTAGTCGCCGTTTTCGCTGCGGTCGCCATTTTTGGCCGACCAGTGCACAGCCTCCACGACTTTGGGGCGCTCAACGTCCATGAGCGAAATCAGCTCGGCGCGCAGTTTGGCCAAACCTTGCGGCGTGATGTAGTTGGGGCCAGTTGCGGCTTGGGGGGCCGCCATTTCGTCATCGTCCGAGTCGGACTCTTTGGTGAAGGCCTTGCTCACGGCACCACCGCATTTGGCACCACCGAGCCGGACATGTGAGCCGCGATCTGCGCAACTTGTATGGCAATCGGCTGCGGCACCGGTAAGTCACCATCTAAGACTGATCGGGTGTACTTTGCGATCGAATCGGCATCAATCTCCCGAGGCAAATCAGGTAATTGGGCCAGCGGTCCGGTTTGTGCGGCTTGCGTGGTTTGGCGGGTTCCATTGGCAAATGTGTCCATTTGAGGGCACCGCCGCGCGTCGGCGACCGGCTCGCCTTCGGTGCCTCGAAGCAGCATGGCCTTGAAGTCGACTTGCTCAAACACCGCCCCCATCAGCTCCAAATACTCGGGGTGCGTGTAGCTGCCAACGATGCAGCTTCCCGCGAGCCCCGTTGGGTTCATGAGCTTGACCAAACTGTGCGACGAGTTGCGAACACCGACCACGCGCCGCACGGCCAGCAAACGGGCCAATCCAGGGCTCAAATCATCAATTTTTGTGAAGTATTGACCCTTGGTCACCGAATTCATTGGGTTCGTTGCTACTGAATTCATAGTAACCGGTAAATCCAACATCGGCCACCCGAGTGCCGCCCAAACCTGCGCCGTGGTCGTACGCGCTGCATCTAGGCTCGGCCCATGCACCCACACCCGAAGCCCCTCGCGGGCGAGCAATGCCGCCAAGAGCGGCGTGAGCACCGGCAGTTTGCGTGCGCCGTTGTAGCTTGGCAAAACCACCCACGGCGCTTGGGTTTGCCAAGCGGCCATGCGGGCGTGAGCCGCATCCAAAAAACCCAACATCTCGGCGGTTGACTCGCCCTTCACGCGCATGGCCAGGCAAAACGCGCCGACTTCCAAGTCGGTGACCACGCCGTCGAGCACTTTGCCCATTAAGTCGGCGGCATCCTCGCGAGCGAGCGAGCGCGCACCCGCCTTGCCCCGACCTATTTCCTTGATGTACTTGCTGATTGACATGTGTCGATCATGTCACGTGGCCGAGGCTAGCCTGCATATTTCACTGTGACGGCATGCAGCGCGCCTCGCAGCGGGATGCGGCGGCGTGCCGCCCGGCGCGTCAGGGGCTCAATGCCCCTGCAAGGCAGGCGGTGCGGCGCTGCGCCCACTGCGAGGATGCGATGGGTGCCGAGTGCTTTTGCGACGGTATAAATTGGATTTGATAGAGATGACCACGTTTGCCTCGACAAAACGCCGCAAAAACACGTTCACGGTGAAATATGCGGGCTAGGCCGCCAAGAGGCGCTTGAGCTCAGGCAAGCAGCTGCCACAGCCGGTGCCGCACTTGAGTTGCGACTGCACGACCGCGAGGCGATCGCTCAAATCGGGGCCGCAGCGCCGCACCACATCGGATATCGCCTTGGCATCGACCCCAAAGCAGGTACAAACCGCCGCGCCACGCACTGGCAAATTCAAGGGAGCTTTGGCGCTGGGCGACAGCAGCGCGCGGCTGTAGGGGGTCGCATCCAACTGCTCGCGCACCAAACTGCCAAGCCACGCCTGCGCGCTCACGTCGCCTGCGAGCAACAAGGCTTGAATGCGCTTGCTCGCATCCACCCGGATGCTTCGCCGCTGCGAGCGCTTGGCATCGGCGTAGCGCAGGATATTTCGCCCTTGCAAGTTCAGCAGCGCTTCAAGTTGGTCGAGCCAAGCATCACTGGGCGGGTCATCCGCGGCAGCGCGAAAAATCACGCCTTGGCACTCAGAATTGGCCGCATCTTCAAGCGCAACTGGGTTCACAAACGGGCTCATCGACGCAAACGCGCACTCGCCCATGAGTTGCCTGAGCTCGCCCTGGATGCGCCAAGCCTGTGAGTCAGGCAGCCACGCCATGGCAGTGAGTCGCCAAGGCAGCTCGGCTTTGAGAATCTTCACGGCCGCATGCTTGAGCTCGGGTTGCTTCGAGGTCGGGCAATATGCGCTGGTCGTGATGGCGTTGATGCCGCCCAAGCGCTCGCCTGTGTTCGAGCGGCCGCTCACAAATTCTTCACCCCAATGCATGCCCACAAAGGCTTGGTTGAGCCCCACGGCATCGCTGGCCCGAGCCGGCAACACGATTGAGCCCCGCTTGCTGGTGACGTGAACCAAGTCGCCATCTACCCAGCCCTTTCGGCTCATGTCCTGTGCGCTCAGCTCAACCTCAGGCTCGGGCGCGTGGCCAAAAAGCCGCCCTAAAACGCCGGTTCGGCTCATGCCGTGCCACTGATCGCGCAACCTGCCGGTATTGAGCGAAAACGGATAGCGCGACTCGCGTGCCTCGGCGAGTGGCTTGTAGGCAATGGCTGAAAATTTCGCTTTGCCATCGGCCGTGGGGAACACGCCGTCGGCGTAAAGCCGCTCCAAACCAACAAACTGCCCTTGTGGCAGCGGCCACTGCTGGGGCGCGGCTTCCAGCATGGCGTAACTCATGCCCGTGATGTCCAAGTCGCGCCCTCGGGTTGACTCGCGGTGCTCCAGCCAAACCGACTCAGGCGTGGCAAAGTCAAGCAAATCGGTCGGCTTGCCCAAACGTGTGGCCAATCGTTTGCCAAACTCCGCTGCAATCTGCCAATCGTGGCGAGGGTGTTGATCGCTGAGCTGTGGCGGCGCAACGGCGGTGCGCACGCGGCTGACGCGGCGCTCAGAGTTCGTCACCGTGCCGTCTTTTTCGCCCCACGTCGTGGCGGGCAGCAACACATCGGCAAACCGCGCAGTCGCGGTGGTTGCGTAGGCCTCTTGCACGACCACAATTTCGGCGCGCTCCAAGGCGCGGCGCACCAAATTTTGGTCGGGCATGCTTTGAGCGGGGTTGGTGCAGGCAATCCATAAGGCCTTGATTTCACCGTCGGCCGCCGCTTGGAACATCTCAATCGCGGTTTTGCCCGGCTTCGACGGCACATCGGGCACGCCCCACAGCCGCGCCACCTCGGCGCGGTGCTCGGCATTGCCCATGTCGCGGTGGGCGCTGAGTAAATTGGCCAAGCCTCCCACCTCGCGCCCGCCCATGGCATTGGGCTGCCCAGTCAGTGAAAACGGCCCAGCGCCCGGCTTGCCAATTTGCCCCGTGGCCAGGTGCAAGTTGATCAACGCCGCGTTTTTGGCGGTACCGCTGCTGGACTGATTCAGCCCTTGGCAATACAGGCTGAGTGTGGCCTTGCTCGTGGCAAACGCTTGTGCGGCCGCAAACACGTCTTCTTTGCGCAGCCCGCACACTTGGGCAACGCGCTCAGGCGTGGCCTCGCGCACGAGTGCCTTGAGATCGGAAAAACCAGTCGTGTGCGCATCCACGTAGGCCAGGTCGATCCACCCTTCCCACATCATGGTATGTAAAAGCCCATGAAACAGCAAGACATCAGTGCCTGGCTGCAAAGCCAAGTGCAAGTCAGCAGCCAGCGCGGTGTCGGTTCGCCGGGGGTCAATCACCACCACTTGCATGTGCGGGTTGGCAGCCTTGGCCGCTTCAATGCGCCGATACAGCACCGGATGCGCCCACGCCGCGTTCGAGCCCGCAATCACGATGCACTGGGCAGCGTCGATGTCGCTGTAGCTACACGGCGGCGCGTCCGCGCCTAGGGTGAGCTTGTAGCCCGCCACGGCGCTGCTCATGCAAAGGCGCGAGTTGGTGTCGACGTTGTTGGTGCCGATGAGACCCTTAGCGAGCTTGTTGAAGACGTAGTAGTCCTCAGTCAGCAACTGCCCGCTGATGTAGAACCCTACTGCGTCTGGGCCGTGCTCGGTGATGACTTGCGCAAACGCCTCGGTACAAAACTCCAAACTTTGATCCCAGGTCTGAGGGATTGGTTTGGCATGTTTGTGCAAGCGCCGCATCGGCTGCAAGAGCCGCGTCTGCATTTGAATCTCGGAGCGGGCGGTGAGGTGCAGACTCGACCCTTTGCTGCACAGCTTGCCAAAATTCGCCGGGTGGTCGGGGTCACCGCGCACGCCCACAATTTGGTCACCGCTTGACTCAATCACGACCCCGCAACCCACCCCGCAATACGGGCAGGTTGAGCGGGTTTGCTTCACGGTCATGCAGCGAAGTTGGCAAGGTGGGCGACGTGGATGACTTTGGGGCCAGCGACGGGTTTGACAACATCCAGCGCCTTGGTAAGCAGTTCGTCAGCATCTAAAAAAACCTGCCCGTCCACCACCTGCACCGCAAATGACACCGCGCAACCCACGTCCGGTGCTTTGGCCATGCCGTCGTCCAGCGCAATCGTCCAGTTGTGCAGCGGGCAAGCCACCGATCGCCCAAAAACAATGCCTTGGCTCAGCGGGCCGCCTTTGTGGGGACAACTGTCCAGCAAGGCAAACACCTCGTTGGCGCTGTTGCGAAAAACCGCCACATCCACCGCACCGGGGCGCTGCACGGTACGTGACCCCAAGACCGGGATGTCGGTCACGGCGCAAATTTGCTTCAAGTTACTCATCGTCATCACGCAGTTATATCAATATTCATAGCAACAAACTCAATGAATACGGCGACCAAGTGCCAATAATTCACTAAATTCACTCAAAACACGCCTTTAAATCGCTCAAAACCACTTAAGCAGGCAGCGCCGCAAACTGGCGCTCGTCGACAGACGCTTTTTCAAACTCAAACCAAGGATCGGGCTCTCCGTCCAGGCTGAACTGCAGCCGCTCCCACAGCGCAAGCCGCCCAGCCGCGTCTTCCAAAATTTTGTCCTTGATGTGAGCCATGCCCACGCGGTGCACGTAGTGAACCGTGCGCTCCAAATACCAGCCTTCCTCGCGGTAGAGCTGCAAAAACGCGCCGCTGTACTCCAGCACTTCTTTGTCGGTTTTGAGCTTCACCAAGAACTGCGCCACCTCGGTCTTGATGCCCGCATTGCCGGCGATGTAGATCTCCCAGCCGCTGTCAACGCCGATCACGCCCACGTCTTTGATGCCCGCCTCGGCGCAGTTGCGCGGACAACCGCTCACGGCCAGCTTGACCTTGTGCGGCGCGTACATGCGCCACAGCGCCCGCTCCAAGTCTTTGCCCATTTGGGTGCTGTCTTGGGTGCCAAACCGGCACCACTCACTGCCCACACAGGTCTTGACTGTGCGCAAGGCCTTGGCATAGGCGTGGCCGCTGGGCATGGCGAGGTCTTTCCACACCGCAGGTAAATCTGCCTTTTTGATGCCCAGCAAGTCAATGCGCTGCCCGCCGGTGACTTTGACCGTCGGGATCGCGTATTTGTCCACCACATCGGCGATTCGGCGCAACTCGCTTGAGTTGGTCTCACCCCCCCACATGCGCGGAATGACCGAGTAAGTGCCATCTTTTTGGATGTTGGCGTGGCTGCGCTCATTGATGTAGCGCGACTGCGGATCATCGACTGCCTCTTTAGGCCAGGTGCTCAGCAAATAGTAGTTAACTGCTGGGCGGCAGCTCGCGCAGCCGTTGGGCGTGCGCCAATTCATGACTTTGTACACATCGTCAATCACCAGCAGCTTGTTGACCTTGATGGCGTCGCGCACCTCTTGGTGGGTGTGGTCGGTGCAACCGCACATCGCCTTCTTTTTGGGCGCACTTGAGTAGTCCCCTCCGGCTGTGAACATCAAAATCTGCTCAACCAAGCCGGTGCACGACCCACACGAGGCGCTGGCCTTGGTATGTTTGCGCACGTCGTCCAGTGTGAACAAGCCTTTTTCTTTGATTGCCTTACAAATCGCGCCTTTTTTGATGCCATTGCAACCACAAACTTCCGCGTCGTCCGGCATGGTCGCGGCCTTGGTGTGGCCTTCGTGGCCCACATCGCCCGGTCGCCCGCCGTTGGCTTCGCCAAACATCAACTTGTCGCGAATATCGGCCACGCTGCGCCCATCGCGCAGCAGCTTGAAGTACCAGCTGCCGTCAACGGTGTCGCCGTACAAACACGCGCCGACCAGCTTGTCGTCTTTGATCACCAGTCGCTTGTAGACACCGCCCAGCGGGTCACTCAGCACGATGTCTTCGCAGCCCTCGCCGCCCATGAAGTTACCCGCTGAGAACAGGTCGATTCCGGTGACTTTTAGCTTGGTTGAGGTGAGCGAGCCCGTGTAGCGCCCAATGCCAAACTGCGCCAAGTGGTTGGCCGCCACCTTGCCTTGCTCAAACAAGGGCGCAACCAACCCGTACGCAATGCCTCGGTGGCTCACGCACTCGCCCACGGCGTACACGCGCGGGTCGGTCACGCTTTGCATGGTGTCGCTGACCACGACGCCCCGGCTAACGTGGAGTCGCATCGCCTCGGCAATATCGGTATTGGGTCGAATGCCGACCGCCATGACGACCAAGTCAGCCCGCACGCTCGTGCCGTCTTTGAACAAAACCGACTCAACCCGACCGGATGCGCCTGCGACCAGCTCTTGGGTCTGCGCACCCATCAAAAAATCAATGCCGCGCTCACGCAGGTTTTGCTCAAGCAAGCCGCCCGCCACATCGTCCAATTGGCGCTCCATCAGCCACGGCATGACATGCACCACCGTGACCTTCATGCCGCGCTTCATCAGGCCGTTGGCAGCCTCAAGCCCAAGCAAGCCGCCGCCAATCACAACCGCGTGCTTGTACTGGGTTGCCGCGTCAATCATGGCCTGGGTGTCAGCAATGTCGCGATACGCCAGCACGCCAGGCAACTTTGCACCCGGAATCGGCAGCATGAACGGGTTGGAGCCGGTTGCCAACAACAGCCGGTCGTATTCAGCTTCGGTGCCGTCATCTGCTCGCACAATGCGGCGCACCCGATCAACCTCGACTACTTTTTTGCCTGCGTGCAAAGTCACGTGGTTGTCTTCGTACCAGCTCCAGTCATTGAGCACGATTTCATCGAGTGTTTGCTCACCGGCCAGCACTGGCGAGAGCAAAATCCGGTTGTAGTTGGGGTGCGGCTCGGCACCAAAAACCGTGATGTCGTACATCTCTGGCGTGAGTTTGATCAATTCCTCCAGCGTGCGAACCCCCGCCATGCCGTTGCCAATCATCACCAACTTCATCTTCTTCATGCGTTGCCTTCAAAACCGTTGCTACACCCCAGCATTGCAAACCCCGTGCCAAGCCGTGACAGCGCGACATGCACCAAATTCGGGCATGACAATTGCGTTCGGCTTGTGACATGACCTTCAAGATCGACATTGGCTTTGTTTGCGTGAGTGGCGGCAAGCCTGACAACGAAGACTTTTGCGCCGCCATGCTGCCCGAGCCTACCCAAGCTGCACGGGGTGCCGTTGTGGCCATTGGCGACGGTGTCAGCACCGGTGGGCGCGGGCGCGAGGCCGCGCAAACAACCGTCATGAGCATCGTTCGCGACTACCAAGGTGTGCCCCAAACCTGGGACACCACCGTGGCACTTGACCGCATCATCCAAGCCCAAAACGCCTGGTGTTGCGCCCAAAACCGTGCGCGAACGCCCTTGATTGGTTTGACCACCCTCACCGCTTTGGTGCTCAGAGGCCAAACCTACACGGTTGCACATGTGGGCGACACCCGCGCCTACTTGCTGCGCTCAGGGCGCTTGAGTGCGCTGACCACCGACCACGTCATGCCGGGGCCAGACACCCGCCACCAGTTGGTGCGAGCCATCGGGGCCGAAGATCGCTTGCTGGTTGACTACACCCAAGGCGACTTGCAAGTCGGCGACGTGTTTGTGCTGCTCAGTGACGGCGTGCACGGCTGCGTTCGGGCCGCACAACTCAACACCCACGCGGCGCAAGACACCGACGCCCAGTCCATCGCCCAAACCATCGTCGACGCCGCGCTCGCCGCCCGAACCCAAGACAACGCCAGCGCCTTGGTCGTGCGCGTGCTCGGGCTCGACGAATCGGTGCTCAGCGACACCCAGCGCCGCGCCATCCAGCTACCCGCGCTGGGCACGCTTCGCATCGGCCAGACGTTAGACGGCATGACCATCACCCAGATCGTGGCCGACAACGGGGCCAGCATCATCTACCAAGCGAGGGTCAACGACGCAAGCCGCAAGCTTATTGCCATCAAAGCACTCCACCCCAGTCGCCAGCACGATGCCCAAGAGCGCGCCATGCTCGCCCACGAAGCCTGGCTCGCCACGGCGCTGGCCACCACTCGCGCAGCCGATCATTTGGTGCCGACACTGGGCTTGAGCGACGACGCCAGCGGTTTTTATGTGCGCTACCAATGGCTAGAGGGCGAAACCCTGGCTCAACGCATCGCTGCGCTTCGTTCGGCCCGCCAAGCCCCGACCACGTCAGACGTGTTGGCCTTGTGCACCCAATTCGTGCGCGCAATTGGCCGATTGCATCAGCAAGGCGTCATCCACCGAGACATCAAACCCGCCAATTTGCACCTAGGCGCAGACGGCATCGCCCGCATCCTCGACCTCGGCGTTGCCCTCAGCGGCCACGAAAGCCAAGCCGCACGCCTGTTGCATGCGGGTACTGCCAGCTACGTCAACCCCGAGCAATGGGGATATTCAACAACCGCCACCGACGCGCCACCGCAAGCGGCCAACGCCCAAAGCGACCTCTACGCGTTTGGGGTCACCCTGTACGAGTGGCTCACCACACGGTTGCCCTACGGCGAAGTCTTGCCCTACCAAGTGGGCCGCTTTCACCGTGACCCACCACCGCCCAGCCGCCACAACCCCCAAGTCCCCATTTGGCTCGACCATGTCGTCATGAAAGCGATCTCGCGCGACGCCAGCGCCCGCTTTGAAACCGCAGAAGAACTGCTGATCGCCCTAGAACTCGGCGCATCACGCCCAGCCCAATCGTCCCAAACCCGAGCCCTGTCCGAGCGCGACCCCATGGCGCTGTGGCAAATGGGCCTGGCCGTCAGCGTGGTGCTGAACGCGCTGTTGGTGGTTTGGTTGATGTTCTTACCCGTGCGGTGATCAGGGTCACGCGAACAACCTAAAAGCATAGCAACAAACCCAATGAATCCGGTGACCAAGGGCTGATATTCCCTAAAATCCACCCGCGTCCGATCAATGATCGTCAGATTCCGAAAATCTCGTTATCTGTCAGCGACTTAGCGCTGTTTGTGGGTTGCGGCGACTTCAATTTCGACTTGTCTGGGCTCGGCAGCCTCGACTACATTTTCGGGGGTCAGGTCGCCGCGCCAGAAACCAGCGGAAACGCGGCGGGATTTCGTATGGACTGCACCGACAAATCGACATCCAATTCAGGCCAATGAAGATGGTCCGGGGACGGCCACTGAACCTGCGAAATCTGCTCAATCGTCCCCTTTCGAAACCACGGGAATTGATCAAAAGGCACCAACAACTCCTCGTCGGCGAGCAGGAGCCAAAAACCGTGCTTCGAAACGTGAGTAACTTCAGCCGCCAAAGTGGTGACGCCAGGCATCGTGGATCTCCTTCAAGTGTGCATTCACAACGGCCTGCGCTTGGCGAAGTTGCGTCGCACTGAGACCCGTGTGGTTCGCTAAGGCCACCTGTGGTGTGAGCCAGAATTTCGCTTCTCCGTCAACATGCGAAACATGCACATGAATCCGTGTCTCTTCTCGTGAGAAAAAGAAAAGCCGAAATTGACCGTCTCGAACAATCGTGGGTGCCATGTGAGTACTGTAGCCAAATATCTGGCACTTGCGCAAAACTGTCTCAGCAAGGAGCCGCGACGAAGACAGTGCGAACAGCACGACCAAGAGCTGCACAAGCCAATGAGTTGCCAAAGCTGACAGCAACCATGGCCGACCGCGCGGCAGCGCGCGCCCAGCTTTGACTGAGGTTGTTCATTGGGACGTGAATGGGTGGCGTGTCGAGTTGGACAATCTCCGTCTGACGCGTGGGTTGACGCAGGACACGAAGATCAAATCAAAAATCAGAGCAACAAACTCAATTGATACAGCGACCAAGGGCTGATATTTTCCAAAATCCGTCAGATTCAACGACTCTAGTCGTTTTGCGCGGCCCCACACTCTCCCGCGCCGCTTTTCAACCCCTCAAGCCGCCAAACCCGCGCTTCGTCGCATGTCGCTTTTCTTGTTGGCTCGGTTTTTTGATACTTGCGTTCATAGTGATTCAAATCACTGCAACGCTTCAAACCAACACCCCAAAGGAATCCATCATGTTCACATCAGCAAAAACCGCAGCATTTGCGATCACGGTTATGGCCACCATCGTCGCCGCTCACTTCGTGGCATTTGGCTCAGCCGCAGTCAGCCTGCAAACCAGCGCCGACCACGCCATGATCCCAGTCATCAAAGCCGAGCCCATCATCGTTCGCGCCAGCAGCTTGCAAATCGTCAAAGCAGGCCGCATCGAAGTGCGCGCAAGCCTCGCCGCGTAAGCACTCAATCGCTCTCGCAATGAGAGCAACAAACCCAATGAATCCGGAGACCAAAGCCGGATTCGATCATTAAATTGACGATTTTGCTAATTGAACAGCCCATGAAGACTCCCGCGATCAAAAACCTGCACGCTGCGGCGGCTGCGCTGTTGCTGCTTGGCCAGTTGAGCACGGCGCAAGCCTCGCCCACCGAGCGATTCAAGGGCATTTGGCTTGCCCCGCAGCAGGGCTACGTGTTGGACCTAACCGAGCGCAAGCCGCGGGTTTTTCACATCACACCCGGCGCGTGCTGGGTTGACAAACAAATGGCTGAGTCGGTTGCGCCCATGTTGGCGTACGCCCGCGTGGCGAGCGACGGATTGAGTGCCGTGGCAAGCGCTGCACCGGGCGCCAGCGAAGCATCACTGACGCGCTTGCAGGCCCTGCCCGAGCGGTGCACGACTCAGACAGACACATCGCCGCCGGCGGTGATGGCGGCTTTGATCGAGACGATGAGCGAGCACTTTGCGTTTTTCGCTGAGCGCGGGATGAACTGGCCCGGTATGGCGGCTCAGGCCACGCAGGCAATCAATGCCAACAGCACCGAGGCGCAGTTGTTCGCCGAGATGTCCAAGCTGCTAACCGCCACAAACGACGCACACGTGAAGCTGCAAGCGACGATTGACGGCGACGAGCGACGTCTGATCACTGGGCGGGGCGACACGCTGACGGCGCTTCGCACGGCGTTTGCTGCGCAGACAAAAGTCCGCGTACCAGCCGCATTTTTGGCGAATTGGTCGACCACCATCCGCGACAACGTGAATAACCAAATACTTGAGGGCAAAGGGCGCTTCGCATTGAACGGTCATGGGTTTTGGGGCATCACTGCACCCGCTCTGGGCGGCACCCAGCGCAGTTGCTACTTGCCGCTTGCGTACTTAACGGATTTCACCAACCGAGGCGGAGTCGCTGAAGACGTGGCCGCCGTGAACGAGCAGCTGGATGAAATTTTCTCCGCCTGCGCGCAAGCAAGCAACTTCATTTTGGATATCAGCCAAAACCGAGGCGGTGACGACCGAGTGGCGCTGGCGGTCGCGTCGCGGTTCGCGCAAGCACCGATGCCCGTGTTCCAAAAGCAGGCGCATGCCAAGTCAGGCAAAGCGCCGATTCAGGCATTCAGCATCGCACCCACCAGCCGACCTACTTGGCGAAAGCCGGTCACAGTGCTCGTCGACAGCATGACCGTCAGCGCGGGCGAGATCCTTGCTGTGAGCATGCGCGCCCTGCCCCAAGCGAATTTGGTCGGACAACCGACTCGTGGGGCCGTGTCTGATGCACTGGAGAAGTCACTGCCCAACGGCTGGCGATTCACGCTGTCCAACGAGATTTACACATCGCCAAGTGGCGAGTTGCTGGAAGTCAAAGGCGTGAAGCCCAAACAGGCGGTGAAGTGGTTTGACCCGTCCGACATGCAGAACAGCCACGCTCGCCAGCTGTCAGCGCTGCTCAACCAGTAGCTTCAATATCAATAGCAACAAACCCAATGAATCCGGCGACCAAGGCCGGATTTTTCGCTTAAAGACGAAAATCACTGCATTTTGATCGACTGATGTTGCTCAAGGCTTGGCTCGCCTGTGCTTCTCGCAATTCCGAGAAATAGGTCGAACGAAGCGTTGACTTTTTAAGGCGATATCTAACTCCAAGTGCAGTGTCATCAAATAAAAACCCCGTCTCAATGGAAGTGCCATTGAGACGGGGTAATTGATCAGCTTATCGTCAATTGGTGATGTTGAACTTGAAGATGGCGATGTCCGTCGCTCCGCCTCGCTGAGCGGGGTAGCCTTGGCCTGAAGGGTAGGTGTATCGGCCGTACCACTGGTTGCCGATGATTCGACCGTTCCAAATCAGCCCTTTGTTGTCGTTCCAACTGAACACACTGCCGACCGTGGAGTCAATCGAGCCGTTGGCAACCAAGGCACCCGCCCCGGCGCGGATGGTTCCCGTTCGCACTTCTGAGCGGCAACTCGTGACTGCCACCGGGTCGCATGGCGCAAAGTAGGGGTAGTCACTCGGCGGCCCGTCGGCGTTAAGGGTCAGCGTCAATGCGGTGACGGTGTATCGCCCCGGAATTGAGGGGTGCGGCTTTAATGTCAGTTCACCATTTGCCACGAAGGTGCTGCTGGCCGCAGTAGGGCTGGTGGCGAGATAGCGCACATACCCCGGCGCAGCGGGCTCCCTATACATGTAGCTGAAGCTGGTTGTGGTAAGCGGGTTTGTGGACAACGAACCTTCCCAAATCGCCATGCGCTCCTGACCGGTCGTACTCGCGTGCGTGAAGCCGACGAACCGATTGAGCAAAGGAATTCGCGTGGCGACCGTCGGCGAACCCGTGTTGAAGGTGACGGTGCTGAACGCGCCCGTGTTGGCGAACACGGACGCACCAAGCGCTTGGGTGGTCGTGGATCCCCACAGGGCGACGGCCTGGGCGCCGAAGTTGTTGGGGTAGTTGTCGGTGGGATAGACCTGCTCGTAGGCCTGACCGACAAACATTGCCGGGTCAATCGAGCGAACCATTGACGGGCTGATCGCCACAAACGTGTCGTCTGCAGTGCCCGACGGCTTCACATCCACAAAAGAAATCGCGTGACCCGAAGCTGCAATTGAGCAAAAAAGTTTGGGCTGATCAGTCGTGCACATGCGCGAAGCCGAGTCCACGCGCAGCTGCACTGGCCCGTAGTTGGGTAGACCGTTCATCACGCCCGCGACGTGGGTCGCTGGGGTCGTGGCAAGAAAGACAGCGCCCGGCAGTGCGCGGTACACCTCGTAGGTCGCGGATGGCATCCACCCTGAGACTTGGGTTGGGTTGTTGTCCCACCGCACCGCGTTGATTACAACGGCTCGACCTTGGTTAGCCCACACCGAGACAAATCGGTTGTCACCGGGCGTGCCGTTGCCCAGGCTGGGCAAGCCGGTGGGGATTCGCACCGCAGCAGCAGTGGGTCGCGCGCTCAACGAGAATGCTCCCGCAACTGACGAGCCTCGGTCTTCAAGTCGCGTTGTGAAATTGGAGAGGGCTCCCTTTGGCGAGCGTTCTGCTCCGAATGTGCGAACTTGATTCACTGGAGCTGCGTTGGGGTTGTTGACCCACGTCACCGTCACGTGTGCCGAAGTCGCCGCGGCAATGGCGGGCTTTGGCGCGGTGACTTGAAGCTGCGACGGTGAGATGTCGTTGACGGGCACGCCGACAAGGTTCACGGGCGACGCGACCGACGCGAAGTTGTACACCGTCATCGTTGTGTCGGGCACCGTGGTCGAGCTGGTGCTGGCTAAAAATAGCTCAAAGGTGTATGCGGCAAATGCCTGCATGCTGCTGAAGTCGGTCAAGGGTGCGTCGCGGTAGCCCGCACTGGATCCATTCCAAAAGCTTGAGTAGATCGGCGAGCCATCAATCAGCGCGGCGGCGAGATTGAAGTTCGGGGAGTTGCCGTTTGTTGTTGGCGCAACACTTGGCACTGCGCCAGTTTTGTTCAATGCGCCCATCCAAGTTGCTCCAGCGATGGTGTTTGGGCTCATCACCAAACCAGCACTGGGCAGGCCTGGCCCTTTGACCCGAAGCGCTCGGATGCCGGCACTGACATAAGTGCGCGTGGCGGCATCAAATCGGCGCTGGTTGAGGTCAATCAACAAGCGAGTCTCCAAGCGGCTTGGGCTTTGGCCCGCGACGTTTGCCGCCATAGCGGGGTTGACTTGCACGTTGCGTTCATAGCGCGTGCTGACGCTGGCCGCGAGTGCCAGCCTGTTGCCTTGCAAAATCCAATTGCCTGCTTTGGCGGCGGTCAGGGCATCGTTTCGCAAAAAGGTGAGCACCTTGGTGTACTCGATGGTGCCAACCAGGTTGTCAGACAGCGGCCCTGTGCGGGGCTGGCGAATCGTCACCTCAACAATGGCCGTGTCGTCGATTGCAACCCCCGGCGACGACTTGGCAAACGCCAAAATCGTGGGGTTGCGCATCGTGCTGCCTTCAATGTGTTTGGTGCCGGTGTCGCTGTACAGCGTGCGGAAGTCTTCCAAATAGTCGCGAGAGTTGTTCAAAAAGTTGCTCGCCACCAAGCGCGTGCCATTGGCGTCGACACAGTTGGCATCCAACGCGTATTGAGCCTGTGTGAGCGCCAAGCAGCGGTTCACTTCGTCAAGCCACGCATTGATTTTGGTGAAGGTGAGCACCGGATTGGCGTTGATCGCGACCTGCGTGGTCGCCAAGGGTGTTGTCGCACTGATCAGCACAGGCTGAACCACGCCATCAGCGTTGTTATTTAAGCCCGCGAGCTTGGCGCGTAACTCGGTGGCCCCGGTTTGAGCATTTCGGCTGTGGGTGATTGACTCAATCACCGCGTCGATGCCAGTGCCGTCGTATTTGTAGACCGATTTAACGGGGTCAAACAAGTCGGTTTTTGTAACACCCGCGACGCCCAAAGCCGCGCGAATCGACTCGACGACGCTCATGCGAGCAGCCTCCAGCTTTGCCCCATCGACTTGCGAGCCGTTCAAAGGTTTGTCTGTACCTGCGACGGTTGAGGCCAGCGCATCACTGACCATCTTGTCGGTCAACGGGTTGACATTGACCCGCAGCACCTTGCCCGGGCCGGTGGCTTCAGCTGTGGCCGAAGCCAAGGCGTTACCGCCCACGTCAACCACCTTCACCACGATGGGCGATACAAAACTCGACGGAAACCGCACAAAGTAGTTGCCTTCGTCATTGGTTGACCCAGTTCGAGTCGCCCCGGTGCGGTCGGTCACGACCACCACGGCGCGCTTGATCGGCGACCCATCACCCGCGCCGCCGCCCACACCGCCGTCACCCCCGCCGTCGCCGCCGATGTCTTCAGTGGCAACGGCAAAGGTCGTTGTTGCATCACTGAACGGCACACTGATTTGAGGCGTGAGTGGGTCTGGCGGCGGTGGAGGTGGGGGCGGCGGTGGAGCCGGTGGGGTGGGAATGACGGCCACGGGAGCCGGAGCAGAGGCGGAGCTTCCACCGCCGCAAGCCGTCAGCGAGGTGATTGCGGTGATCGCAAACAACGCGGCCAAGGCTGAAGAGGCGACAGAGTTGGTTCGAATGGACGACATGTGGGTTCCTTCTGGAGGCAGTTAATGCGCTGAAGGCCATTGAGCCCCTTACCCGCCGCCCTGTCATCCACAACATTGATGATTTTCAAATTTGAGGCGCGTCCGAGCCAGCCTATTTGGTCGACGTCGCGGCGACGCTCTGAACAATCCAGTCAGCAGTCATTTGCCGCACCGTCGCTAAAATTTTCGGATCAAAGTCATGCCCGCTGCTCAAGACGTGCGCCGACAGTTTGGGCGCTTTAGCAACACGCAAGGCGCGATAGGAGGGCAGGAAGTGATCCTCTAACGGGCAATATTCATCGTCTAGGGCCGCGAACACGAGCACTGGCTTGCTTTGCAATGCTGAAACGGTCGCCGAAAAACCAAACCTCTGGTGGTTGGCGATCAGGTCGCTGGAGAAAGCTTGCCAGCCGCCCGGAACCGGGCCTTTAGGGCCAAAGGTTTCGTCGGCCACAAGGTCAAAAAGCGGCTTGAGCAGGGTCTGCGGATTTGCAAGCTCGCGCCCGAAGTGGCCGCTGTCGCAAGGGGCAAGGGCGACAAGAGCGGCGACGCGGGTGTCCGAGGCCGCAACTGCTGCAATGCCGCTTCCCCTGCTATAGCCAAATATCACAATCGGCGCATCGCCAAGCTTGAAGCGCTGCCTCGCTTCTGCGCCCGTCAAATAGTCCACCGCTGCGAGCGTGTCGGCCAGGCCATTTGAAAACGTGTACGCGCCAGCGCTACCGTAGATGCCGCTGTAGTTGAACCAAAATGTCGCAATGCCCTGCTTGGCCAGCACTGTGGCCAACGCCAAGTTTCGTCGAATGGGGCCTTCGTCTACATTGATCACGATGGCACGAAGCTGGCCGTCGCTGTGCCCTTGGAAAAAAGCTGGGAGATTGACAGCACCGCTGCGAAACGATGTCCCAACCGAGCTCGGCACAGGTGTCGCGCTAGAACTTTTAGCGGTTTGCTCGCCACTTTGAGCGTGAGTAGCCGCTGCGCACGCCAGCAAAAACGTTGCAAAAACCATCCGTCGGATGACCATTTTTTGACTCCTTGACCGTTATGCGGCCGTTCGTTGAACCTGCGCGACGTGTACCGACTTGATGATGGTTAAAACTCGTCCGGATGGGCTTGCCATCGGGCCGGGTTTGAGGAGCAAAGCTGCGTCAGGGTGCCGTTAGGGTCAATGGCACTGGGCCACTGCACTGCTCAGCTCCGCCACTCAAGCCCTCTCTGTAGCAGACGCGCATCAAGTAAACACCGGCGCCGACATTGGCGGATGTTGAAAGATCCAAATGGGCGCTACCGGGCACAAAATTATCAAACGGATAGAAGCCCTGTGCGCCCGTGATGTTGAATGCACCACCTGGTGGGATTGCGAGTTGAATCTTCATCATGAGGTAGTTCAACGTCCCCGAGTAGTTGACCGTTAGTAGACGGTTCACCTGCGAGCCGTTGTTACCCAGCGTTGGATTCAACGCTCCTGCGCTCAACAGGTTTGGCAAAGCAGGCGGAGGTCCAACGGTGTACAGATTGACGACTTGGCGGCAATTGACGCTGTCGAAAACGCTTCCCGGACAAATGTAGGTGTTGTTGCTTTCAGCAAGGCTTCCTGCCGCGAAGCTAAAACTGAATCCCGCAGCTGAAACGCCGGTTGGTGTAATCAGACTGGTCTTGAACTGTTGCTTCGGGCCCGAACTTGAAAGCAACACGTGCTGGACAAAAATGCGACTGGCTGTCGTGACCCCAGTTGCAGAGATGGTGAACTGACGCACAGTATTTGCCGCAACTTCTTGCAACAAAAAATTGCCGGTCAAATTGATCGCAGGCAAAGGCAGGGGCACAACTGCACTCACAGTCACCCGCAAACTCACCGGACTCCCCCGCGCACCACTGGCCGTGAACGGGCGGACTTGTATCGAAAACGTTCCGGCCGATGTGAACACATGGTTAAAAACCGGTGAGGCTTGGTCAACAAACGGCCCGGACCCGACGCGCCACTGATACAGGCCTGTGGGTTCGACCAAGCCGTTGGTGAAACTGAAGGTGTTGGTTCCAGTTGCGGTGAAGCTCACCGTGGCTCCCACAAGTGTGGCTGTGGGGCCGGTCACCGTCAACTCTGGCCGAACTGCAATGGCCGGGTTACTCCATCGCAATTCATTGGCGAACTCAGCGCGACCTGATTGGGTGGCGACGTGAAGGAGTCGCTCCTCAGATTGCACGTTGGGTCGCAGTGGGGTCAGCCCGAGAAGGGTGGCTAGATTGGTGGATGTGGGCCTGCCGGCACGGAGTTGCTCTGCGATTGCCAGTCGATAGTCCACGGTCGTTCCAGGGGCATTGGCGATGAAGCCACTCGCTGCGACCAGGCCGGCACCAATCGGGTCTTGCGCCAAGGCATTGTTGGCCCAAATCACCCGCGTGATTGCGTTGGGGTCAGCGGCTTGTGCAGCGGCGGGTGCGGTGACCAAGGCCCGCGACGGCGAGAGATCATGCACCGCTGTAGCGGCAACCGTGGCCGGGGCCGCAACTTCGCTCAAGTTGTACACGGTCATGGTGGCGTCGGGGATGGTCGATGTGCCACTGGGGTTGGTGAATATCTCTACTGTGTAGCGGCCAAACGCACCCAAGCCGCTGAAGTCGGTCACTGGGGCTGGCAGCTCAGAGAAAATTTCTCGGTTGCTGTTGGTGTTGTTCCAAGTCCTGCTGAGTGGTGCGCCGGAGAGACCAGACCTCGCCAAGGCGAGAGTGTTGCCGGTGTGTGGTGTGCGAACCGTCGTGGTCGCAAGGAAGTACATGAGGCCCATGAATGAATGAGTATTCGTTCCTTCAATGTTGGCCAATGCGATTCCGCCAGCGTCCAAGCCCGGTCCCTTGAATACGACTCCCCGAAGCCCTGAGTCGATGTAGCTGCGAGTCGCCACGTCAAACTTGCGGGTGCTCACTGGGAACTGCAAGCGGGTCTCAATCATGCTGGGTGACTGACCGTCCACATCTGCTGCCATCGCAGGGTTGACTTGCTCTCGCCTGGCGTATTGGGTGTTGACGCTGATGTCGTAGGGGCGCTGGTTGCCAGCCAAGACCCAGTTGCTTACAGGCAGTTGCGCAGTGGTGTCATCGCGCCGAAAGACCACTGCTTTGACATACTCAAACGGCGCTGCGGTGTTGCCAGCCAATGGGCCTGTGCCGGGCTGAGCGACGGTGAGCTCGACCATGGCGCGGTCATCGATGGTGCTGCCTGGGCTTTTGAAGTAAAACAAAACTGTGGGGTTGCGAAACACGCTGCCCACCACTGGGGTGCGGCCGGTGTTGCTCATCAA
>JANOPN010000036.1:0-1983 GCA_031421855.1 Comamonadaceae bacterium | reverse complement strand
TGGGTGAAGAGCGGTGTGGCCAAGGCGATGAGTTGCAGCGCCAGACTGGCCAAAAGCACGTCTCGCCAGACTGAGCGGTATTTGAGAAGCTCAGGCACGAACCACTTGAAGTTGAATTCACGCGCGTTTGCGCTGCCTTGGGGTGCGTCTGGGTCTGTGGAGATTTCGGTCGCGAGTGCCGTGAGCCAGGCCAAACCGGCGAAGGCTTCGGCAAAGACATCCAAGCCGATGACGTCGGGTTGCGTGCTGCCCGCGCGAAAGAGCACGACCTGGGTGTCTTGCGTGGCGCGCGTGGTGTGTGAATTTGGCGTGGCTTTTGCCGTGGCTTTTGCCGTGGCTTGTGCCGTGGCTTGTGCACTGGGGCTAGCCTTGCCTGTCGTGCTTGCGCCCATGCTGGTCACCAAGCCCAGCGAGATGCCGCTGGGGCTTCGCAACTGCACGAGCAAGGGCATGGTGATTTTGCTCAAGTCCTTGTGCAGTTTGGTCAGTTGAGCGGCAGTGACCGGGGGAACGGGTTGGGTGGGTTTGGTGAATGCCGTGGCTGAGGTGCCCGCAGTAGGGGTTTGCACCGACCCGATCTCGGTCGGCGCAATTCGCAGCCCCAAGCCACGTGCGGCCCGAATCAAGTCTGCTGCGCCGTGGCGAGCGTCATCACCCGGTGGGTATTCGCGCAATACCAGCTCGGCGGCGAACGGCTGGCGATGAAAGGCACAGAGTGATCCCAAGGCCCAGATGAAGTGGCTCGAGGCGATGCCCTGCGGTCCGCCGGGAGGGACATCGGCGGCGCGAGGTGACGGTTGCGCCGAGGCAGTCGCCGTTGGATCAACGGGCAGGTTAGGAGTCATGTCAGCGGTCAAAGCGGCGGGCAAAGCGGCGGTCAAAGCGGTTGTGGAGTCAGTGGTCAAGTGGGTATGCGTCTCTGGTCAAACGGTAGCGGTCGGTTGCGGGGGCGATGCTTCAACAAGCGGCCAAGGCGACTTCAAGGGGGTTGACCCGCCACGCACTCACCCTGCTGACGCGACACCCATGGCAGGCGACATCACGCGCAGTTTTGAACGGTTCGGCACGAATCGGCACAGCCATGAGGACACCAACCGTGGCATCCACCGAGGCATGAGCCGTCTTTCCCTGAATCGCCTCAGTCGCCCGTTAAGGGGGCTGGGTCTAATCTTGTTGCTCTATCGGAACTTCACAATTCCTTACGCAGAGCTTGCACATGTTACCCATCGAGCGCATGGCGCGCCACTTAAAACTAAGCCGGGTTGTCGTGAATCACACGACGAGATGGAAAAATTTCGTGATATTTCGCACGAAAAAGTAGTGATACGTGTTGAATTGGTATTAATTACCAAATTGACACGGGCGGCGAATGTGGCCGACGGTTGCGGCGGCGCGCGATTTCGGCAATGCCCGAGGGCGGTCATTTGCCTCGAAACCTGCCCAAAACCCCTTGTTTCGAGGAAATCCTCATCGGATAAGCAGTATGCCGTCCAAGCCCTGACGGGTTGTCAACGCACCGACTGAGGTGATTTTTTTATCTTGGTCGTGTCGTAGCCCAGCGCTTTCGCTCGGGCCATGATGCGGGCTGCCAAGAAGGGGTCAATTTGCGGGCTGCGTGACAACACCCACAGAAATTCGCGATTGGGCTCGCCCACCAGGGCCCATTGGTATGCGCCGCTGGGGTCATCGTCCAACGCAATCACCCAGTAGTTGGCCCAAACCATGGGTAGCCAACTGAGCCATTCGGGTGCAAAGCGGACTTTCAATTGGGCGGTCGTATTTGGATTGCTTGGGTCTGCCAATTTGGCTTGACCCAGCGCCTCGGCGGGCTTTCCGGTCGTGTTGCAGCGGTTGGTGACGCTCAGCGTGCCGTCGGCTCGCTTGGCGTATTCAGCGCTGGTGTCGCTGAGGCACATGGACTGGAACTTGTTCGGAATCAGCGCAACCTCGTACCAAACCCCCAAATAGCGGTCAATGTCGACT
>JANOPN010000035.1:0-7120 GCA_031421855.1 Comamonadaceae bacterium | reverse complement strand
GGTAAACGCGTCTTACTTGGTGGTGCCTTTGGCCCCTGGAAAACACTTCATCAGCGTGGATGAGCGTGGCTTTACCTCTGCTAAGACATTTGAAATTCTGGCTGAAGCAGGCAAGAACTATTTTGTGGAATACGACTCGTCCAAAGGCTTGCTGCTGGGCTGGGGGTTGCTGTCGGGTAGCGCGGTTAAAACGCAAGAGCAGGCACTGGTGGATTTGAAGGAACTGAAGCGGGCGAATTGAGGGGCTTCCGCCTCATTGCACGGTTGTGCGGCTAGCGCTTGAGTTAGCTTCAAAATACATAGCAAACTATTGAATAGATCAAAGAGCTAGAGGCCGCTTTTAATGTAATTTCAGGCGGCAGATTGAAAAACTAACCCGCAGGTTCATTTTTGTGAGTCAAAGCCAATTGCACGATATGCCAAACCAGCTACTGAATAAAGGCGGATCATGCCAAATTGTTCCGGTGCGGCTGTGGTTTAGGGTGGATGCTCTAGGGTTTGCTGTTGGACTATCCGGAGGGTTTGACGAAAATCGTGGGTTGCTTTTGACAGCCATTTATAGACGGGATTGAGCAATGAAACTTTTTAAACCTTGGGCGTCCGTTTTGATCAGTGTACTGGGCTTACTTGCCTGCGCGTGCGCTCAAACGCAAACGCCGCCTGCACCCTACCAACGCGCCGGTACATATCCAGCAGAACTGCAAATGATGCGCCGCTTGATTGAGATTGCGGAGGGGCCGCCGCCGACCATTGCGGCTCTGGAAGCGGAGTTTGGATTGACCTACCAAAAAAATCAAAACTACGCCGAATCAAGCCAGATTCATATTGCCACGGGGCAGTTTCCATTCAATCCGGGTTATGCCAGCTACTACTCGTACACCCCAAAGGGGAAGATCCCATTGCGCTACGAAATTTCGTTCAAATTCATGACCAAAGACCAACTCCATGACACAGGACGGCAGTTTTGTGTTTCCAGAGAAGACCTTATAACTCAACTCATTAAGCGGAAATGGGAGCGTCGCCTAACCATCTGGCAACCTCACAGCATCGCTGAGGAAACCTATTTAACGACGCTCAATAGCGTTGATCGTCGAATATTTTTTCTCCCACAACTTGTTGAGTGTGTAGGGACCATCGCTATCGACTTTACCGATCCTCCGCTCATATCACCTACCGATTCTTCGACCCCCTCAACCCCAACTCCAGGCAACCAAAAATGACAACTCCGAATTTCAATGCCGCATCAAGCATGTTTCGCAATTTCAACGTGTTGCAGCTCCGCGACCCTGGTTTTGCTACTTTATTGGAGGCCATCAATTCGTCAGAAGACATGCGCCAGCGCTTCGCCGGATTTGAATCGAGGGGCGGTGTCTTCGAGAATAACAGTGCTGGGCTTGAGGATTTTGGATCAAAGAATGAGAGCATGTTTTTTCGTCTTGGAACGGATGGCGCTCCAGACACCATAGGATTTCCAGACTCGTATTTCGCTGTCCTTGCAAGGAAGGAAGTGGCTTTCACCGAAGTGGTGCGCGTGGTTGGCCACGAGGTGTCTCACTCTGAACGGGGGGCAGCCAATCTTGTGCAACAACGTGCACAAGAGGCGAGCATCGAAAATCAAAGTAAAACGTCTGCCAATCTATCCGCCTACGTCGGTGACCGAGTCACTTTAAGCTTGCGCGAAGAGGCTGCTGCCTATATTGATGACTGGAATCTACGAGTCAAAGCTCAAATCGATTCAGGAAAGACGGCGGGTGAAGCCCTGGACATAATAAAGACCACAAGCCCGAGGGGGCAATGGGAGGCGCTGAGAGGTTACGCCAGCACTGCTACAGGTCTAATTGATCCTCTCGGCATCCAACTAGACGGCAGAACCGCAACCGCCGCGGCCATAGCCTGGATTTCTGGAACTATTCCGTCGGGTGTTTCCGGCAACTATGTTGCCTATTACGCCAAAAACTCGATTGAATGGTTTGGCCGAAATGGCTGGTTGGCCGCAGACACCGCGCTCACCATTGCTGGCGTTACGCCGACCGATCTTGTCAAAGTCGGCTTCGTCGGTGAAGTGCGTTTGAGCGATAACAACACGCCCGGTGCTAGCACCAGCATCAAAGTTGGCCGCAACACAGGCAGTATGACTGGCCCATTGGATGTTGAATTGGCGTACATCAAAGGCACCACACAAGTCCAAACGTTTGGACAGTTTTCAGATTCGACAGGTTATTCCGAGAAAAGCTTCCTCATCACCTCTGGCTTCGATAAATACTACATACCCGACAGTGCTGCCCTCAAGTTGGGCGGCGTGCAATTGACCGTAGCTGAAATCGCATCACTTCGCGAAGGCAATCCGACGCTGGTTGCTGCAGTCATCGGCGCAGCACAGCAAAACAGCACGGGGATATACGACGCGCAAGTCAACACAGAAGGCGTGTTGATCTACATCAACCCCTTGGGTGACGATGTCCCAGTCCCCAACGTCAAGATCAATGTCCTGAAGTCGCGCACATCCCAAATTGATGGCGACGGCAACACGATTGAGACAGCGATCTACCAAGACGGCACTGAAACTGTTTTTGCAACCAACTCGAACCATCTGGTTTTGGGCTCGTCCATTGGCGCTTCTGACGGAATTGGTGGTTTTGACCGCGCCGTTCAAACCAATCTGGGTGGCTCAACTGTCACCTTGATTCAACATGCAGACGCAAGCACAGCCGATGCCAACGGCGAATTTTCAGAATCAGACTTCAGGCTCGTCACGATTGGTGGCCAGCCCATAACAGTCACCCTTTCCCCCCAAGACCTAGCCGCACTCGGTTTCACTTTCGACAGCCTGTTGACTGGCACCGTCAGCCCCGCAGGCATCGCCCTAATCGAAGGCCTCAACCCATCTCTTCAAGCCGCCACCGGCGCCCCCGCCCCGGTGGTCTACGACAGAAGCGCAGTCACCGACACCGGCGCGCAGCAACACTTTAGAACCTTAGAGCTGGCCAACGGCGCGTCCTTCAACATCGTGCGTGATGACGCAGGCAACGTTTTGTCAGCCACTTACAGCCAAGCCCTGGGTGGCGGCGTCAAGCTCAATGAAACTTATGACGCGTCCAACACACTTTTGTACACCGAGCGGATAGAACCCATTCTGTCGGGTGTGAATGCAGGGCAAATCAAAGAAACCCTGATTCGCCCCGATGGCAGCGCCCTCATCACCCAGCGCGATGCTGATGGTTTGGTAATTGGCAGCCCTGCCGTTATCGCCCCTTACAACGACCGCCTGATCACCACCCTAGCCGATGTGCCAGGTTTTATCAACGCCATTCAATCAGGCCAGCCCTTGCCCATCGTCGCCGGTGGCCTGAAACTGCTCAACAACCTAGATCAACTGGGCACCCCCGGGGGCAGCCTGCCGGAGCTTGGCACGGCCAGCACCGTCGCCAGTGGCTTGCAAAGCCTGGTGAGCCTGCACAACGCGTTTTCTGGAAACGGCAGCGACCTGGCCAAGGCCAGCTCCGTCTTGAGCGTGGTCAACACCGCCAACCTCGCCTTGAACGCCACCCAAGCAGGCGGCTTTTTGCTGAACAGCACGGCCAGCGCGGTGAATAGCTTTTTGAATGGCTCGCCCCTGGCTGGTGCGGGTGGTGGCTCACTGGGGGCGGTGCCGCTCTTGGGGTTGGTTGTGGCGCTTGAGGCGGGCGACCCGCTGGGCGCGGCCATGAGCATTGGCTCCATGATCCAAGGCTCGGCGTTTCTAACCAGCAACCCGCTGGGCTGGGTATTGATTGGCGCTTCCCTCATCAAAGCTTTTATGGCCCCCGGCCCCCCCGATGCCTGGGGCACGGCCAGCATCAGCTTTGGCGATGGCCCAGGTAACCTGACCCCAAAAGTCAACGCCACTGGCGAGAGCTTTGGAACCAGCCGCGTGCAGGCGCAACTGACCAGCGTGATCGATGCTTTGATGAGCACCGTCAAAGACTTCAACGACAAACAGACTGACAGCAATTTGCGCCTTGGCATCATCCCCCAGCGCCTGCCCTCCATTAGCTGGCGCGCCAGCGAGTTTGCAGACAAGGGCTATGCGGTGCAGGATGTGAATGCGATCACTGGTGAGCAGCGCTACCCCAAGCTGCGGTTTGCCGATGAAGGCCGTGCGTTTGGGCTGACCCCTGCCGAAATGACGCCCGAGTTGCGGGCGCTTTTGACGGTACCTGGCCTGCCAGACTACCCTCAGCTTAACGCCTACCTGTTCAACATCGCCCAAGAGCGTGGTGCCTTGGCCCCGCTGTGGGAGGTGCAAACTGCCAAGCTGCAAGGTCTCGCAGGTGACCCCAATGCGGGTGTGAGCGATGAGGAGCGTGCCGCCAAGGCGGGTCTGGGGGCCAATGCAGACAGCGCCTATGCCGCAGCCCACCCCAATGATGTGAATGCCAATTCGAAGTACGCGGGCGGCTTTATGCCGATTGGGATTGATTTGGATGGCGATGGCACGGTCTCGACCATCTCCATGGCCACCAGCCAGGTGAGTTTTGATTGGGATGGCACGGGCTACAAAAAGAACGTGGGCTGGGTGGCTGGCAACGATGGTTTCTTGGTGCTGGACAGCAACTTCAACGCCAGTGTGGACAACGGCGCTGAGCTGGTTTCTAACCCGCTGGTAGCCGACCAGGTGAAGGGCCTACGCAGTCTGGCAGCCTTTGACGCCAATGCCGACGGTCGCATCGATGCGTCTGACCCGGTATACCGCCAGCTGCAGGTGTGGCAAGACTTCAACCAGGATGGTCGCAATGTGCATGGCATTCTCGTCGATGCAAAAATCACAGCCGCTCAGGATGAGACCGGTGGCGTGGCAGAACTGCGCAGCCTGGCTGCAGCGGGCATCACAGCCATTGACTATGCCAATGGTCGCTACGAAAAAAGCGGTGGCTTTGGTGCAGTTTCGACGCTCACGCTAGAGGCCGCCCCCGAAGGCCAAACCTACCAGGCGGTGGGCGCTGGCATCTTGATTAATTCCACCAATGGTCGCCCAGAGGTGATTGTGACCAAGGTCATGAGTGAAGAAGCCATTTACAACTCGCTCGGCCTGGAAGTCGGCAACGAGAGCATCGGCACCACGGCGGCCGACATACTTTACGAGGATGGCACGATTGGTGCCTGGAACCCAGATACCCAAGGGTACCTGCCCATCACCGTGAGCGCGGCGCAACTGCTGGCCAATGACACTTGGCATGGCAAAACGGGTACCGATGCAGGCCTGACGATCAGCGCGGTGGGTATCGGCAGCCATTTGAACAGCGCCACGCTGGATGCCCAGGGGAATGTGCGGCTTCAGTTGGAGGCCAATTACAACGGCACAGCCGGGTTCAATTACACAGTCAAAGCACCCGATGGCACGCAGAAACAGGCCAGCGTGTTGCTGCAAGTGGCCCCTGTAAACGATGTGGCGGTGACAGGGGGTGGCGGCAGTACTGGCGATACCGGCGGGGGCAGCAACACCGGCGGCGGGGGATCGACTGGGGGCGGTGGCAGCACCGGCGGTGGTTCGACTGGGGGTGGCGGCTCTACTGGTGGCGGCGGTACCACGGGCGGCTCACCAGCGGCGGGAAGCTCAACTTACAACCCGCAGATCGCCATTTATGGGTACGCACCAGTCAATTACACCTACTACACGGCTGGCTCGGGCAGCGGTGAAGATGCAACGGGTGGTGGAATAGGGCATGGTCAAACCAGCGGTACCGTTCAATACACCGCCTTCACACAGGTCATCCCTGGCGCGCCGATTTACCAGGATGTGCCTGATGGCGGCGACAGCGGAACTTACACCTCGACCATAATCGGCTACTACCCTACCTCTTACATTGGGCACAACAGCCCTGAAGGCTATGTGGCGGCCAACAGCGGCACCGTCAAGGCGATTGATCCAGATGGTGATGTGAATTACACGTATTCAGTTGTGGGCACGGCCCTTTTTGGACAAGCCACACTTGACAGTTCGACCGGCGTCTGGAGCTACCTGGGTTTGCGTCCCAACGGGGTTGCGGTCGGCGATGTTACGGGCGAGGGGGTTGTGGATTACGTCAACCCTCAAACGGGTGCAGTTTCTGCTAACACGCTGCCTGGCAATGTCTACTCAAACGTTTACGATGCCAGTGAGACAAGTTTTGCAGATTCATTTACCGTGCGCGCCACCGAGGTCGGCAAACCAGATTCTTTTGCAGACATCACAGTCAACGTCACCCACTTTGGGCCACAGGCACTGCCTACTGTAGCAACGTCCGGCGGTGGCAAACCAATTGCGATTGACCTTGACGGGGATGGCTTTGCCTTCACCGATGTTGACGACTCCAACGTCTTCATGGACGTGAATGGCGATGGCTGGAAGGAACGCATGGCGTGGGTCAGCCCACGAGATGCCCTGCTGGCTTATGACCAAAACGCCAATGGCACGATTGACGGCTTCAACGAGATTGGCTTTGTGGGCTACGCACCAGGCGAACAAACCGACTTGGCCGCGCTCAAAGCAGCCTTTGACAGCAACAACAATGGCCAGTTGGATGCTGGCGACGCCAAGTGGGCGAGCTTTGGTGTTTGGCAAGATGCCAACAGCAATGGCGTTCAAGAAGTTGGTGAGTTCAAATCGCTCACGGACTTTGGCATCACAGGCGTGGCCTTGACCAGCGATGGCAACTTCCAGGTCATCAACGGCCAAACCGTCCATGGCGTGGCCAGCGCCACCACCAGCGGTGCCACCCTGGCCATAGCCGACGTGACGCTTCGCACCAGCAATGAGGTGCAGGTGCCAGTGCAGAATGCGGATGGCACGGTGAGTACCAGCGTGGTGGTTCAGTCCAAGTTTGGCCCTGGCCAAGCCTTTATTGGCACCCCAGACAAAGATTTGGTCTTTGGCACTGCCGCCAGCGACTCTTTCAAAATGCTCGATGGCGATGACGTGGTGACTGACGATGGGGGCAACGACATCGTCGAAGCGGGTGGCGGCAATGACCTGGTTTACACCGGCATTGACAACGACATCGTCAATGCGGGCGCGGGCGATGACACCGTGTTCACCGGCGCAGGCAACGACGTGGTGTTTGGCGACGGAGCCAATGAGACGGGCGATGACATCATCATGCTG
>JANOPN010000034.1:0-5297 GCA_031421855.1 Comamonadaceae bacterium | reverse complement strand
GGCATGACCCCAAATAGGGCTCAAGTGGCAACTCGCCCGAACGCCTGGCCGCGCGCGTCTCACCGCCTAAAACTTCCTGCGTGGCGTAGTGCAGCGGGGCATCCGCGTGCGCGCCCGTGTGCGGCGACAACGTCAACGTGTGCACGTTGACCGGGCACTCAGCGCCGAGGGGGAAGTGCAAGGTTTGCCGGTAAGTCGCGTCGCCGGGGAAGACCTCGGCTTGTTCGTCAATGGCAGGAGATATGTCAAAAATCATAGCAACAATCTCAATAGAGTCGGAGACCAGAGGCCAAATTGAAAAAAACGGGCGCAAGGCCCGTTTTTTTGCTTAGCAGCTGCGCGAGAGCTTACATCGTGTCGATGAAGCTGCGAAGTTTGTCTGAGCGGCTTGGGTGTTTGAGTTTGCGCAGCGCCTTGGCCTCGATTTGGCGAATGCGCTCTCGGGTTACGTCAAATTGCTTGCCCACTTCTTCCAAGGTGTGATCGGTTGACATCTCGATACCAAAACGCATCCGCAACACCTTGGCCTCGCGAGGGGTCAGGCCGTCCAAAATGTCTTTGACGACATCGCGCAAACCCGCTTGCACGGCTGCGTCGGCAGGTGCCACGTTGGACGAGTCTTCAATGAAGTCACCCAAGTGCGAATCATCATCGTCACCAATCGGGGTTTCCATCGAAATGGGCTCCTTGGCGATCTTCATGATCTTGCGAATTTTGTCCTCAGGAATCTCCATTTTCTCGGCCAAGATGCCGGCATCGGGCTCAAAACCAAACTCTTGCAAGTGTTGGCGGCTGATGCGGTTCATCTTGTTGATCGTCTCGATCATGTGCACAGGAATGCGGATCGTGCGGGCTTGATCGGCGATCGAGCGCGTGATGGCCTGGCGAATCCACCAAGTTGCATAGGTTGAGAATTTGTAGCCACGGCGATACTCAAACTTGTCCACGGCCTTCATCAAACCGATGTTGCCCTCTTGGATCAGGTCCAAAAATTGCAGACCCCGGTTGGTGTACTTTTTGGCTATCGAGATCACGAGGCGCAAGTTGGCCTCAATCATCTCTTTTTTGGCCGCGCGCGAATTGGCTTCGCCCGTGTTCATGCGCTTGTTGATGGCTTTGAGCTCTTCAAGCGGCACGACGATTTTGGCTTGCAAATCAGACAACTTGGTTTGCAGATCTTGCACGGGCGGGATGTTGCGCCCCATGATTGCTGCCCAGGTTTTGCCTGAAACCGCTTGCTTTTCGATCCATTTTTTGTCGAGTAAGTGGCTGGAGATGGCCTTGCCCATTTTGTCGCGGCCCGAGAACTCGGCGACAAACTGCTCGTGCGGATAGCCGCACTTGTCCACGATGATGCGGCGCAGTTCGCGCTCCATCTTGCGCACGTCGTCGACTTGTCCACGCAAGGTTTCGCACAGCTTTTCGATGGTTTTGGCGGTGAATCGAATCATCATCAGCTCTTCGCTGAGGGCTTTTTGCGACTTCACATAGGTTGGGGTGCCGTAGCCTTCTTTGTCATAGGTTTTATGGACCTTTTCAAACAGGCTTGCGATCTTGTCAAAGCGCTCCAAAGCGGCCTTTTTCAGCTCTTCGAGCTTCTTGGTCATGGCTTTTGAGCCGCCTTTGCCGTCGTCGTCGTCGGCTTCGTCGTATTCGTCGAAGTCTTCTTCGGCCACGAAGTCATCGGCTTCGTTGGGGTTGGCAAACCCGTCAACGATGGTGGAGATGACGACTTTGCCTTCGCGAATTTCGTTGGCCATGCCCAGCAACATGGCGATGGTCGTGGGCGAGGATGAGATCGCCTCCATCATGGCCATCATGCCGCCTTCGATGCGTTTGGCGATCTCGATCTCGCCTTCGCGTGTCAGCAACTCGACGGTGCCCATTTCGCGCATGTACATGCGCACAGGGTCGGTCGTGCGGCCGAATTCGCTGTCGACGGTTGACAGGGCGGCTTCGGCCTCTTCTTCGGCTTCTTCTTCGGTCGCGGCGGTTGGGCCGGCGTTGTTGAGCAGCAAAGTCTCTGCATCAGGCGTTTGCTCGTACACGGCAACACCCATATCGTTCAACATGGCGATCACAACGTCCAAGGTCTCTTGCTCGACGAGCTTGTCGGGCAAGTGGTCCGAGATCTCGGCGTGGGTCAAAAAGCCGCGGGTTTTGCCAATTTTGATGAGGGTTTTCAGGCGCGCACGGCGCTTGGCAAGCTCTTCTTCCGACAAGACCGTGTCGTCAAGTCCGAATTCTTTCATCAAGGCGCGCTCTTTGGCTTTGCTGACCTTGATGCGAAGTGGCTTGACCTTCTCAGCGGTTTCGTCGGCTGCGCCAGGGGTTGCGCCGTCAGCGGCCGCTTCAGGCTCGTCGATTGCGAACAGGGCTTCAACGTCGCTCAAGTCTTCTTCGACTTCCTCGCCTGCCTTTTTACCCTTTGCGGCTTTTGCGGCTTTTGCGGCCTTCGCCGGTTTAGCGGTTTTTGCCGGCTTCACGGCTTTCACGGGTGCGGCAACTTTGGCGGCCGGCTTTACCTCTTTGGCAGGCGCAGCCTTCACCGCAACGACCTTGGTTGCAACGGCTTTGACTGCCTTGACTGGCGCGGCGACCGCTTTTTCAACCTTAACCGCTTTGGGCAGCAGCACCACTTTCGGCGCACGCTTTTCGACCACAATGGGGGCGGGCGGCGTGACTGGTTTTTTTGTTGCGGGCATGCGAAAAAATCCTTGAAAGTGTGAAAACGGTGTTCGTGTGTATGAGCTTGCGTACAGATTGGGTCTGTGTGTGAGGAATCAATGCCGAGACCCATGCAGCCTGGTGTGACGCGTGGGAGGTTCAATTCCTTACCGCTCACAAACTCAAGGGCGATCATTTGGTGTACAGCCCTTGCGGGGGTGGCGCTTGTTTTGACTTGGGGTGCCCAAGTGGCCGGTGCCGGAGGTGCTGCTGTCGCGTTTGTGAACAATTGGATTATACCGCGAACCCTCGCCAGAATTCGATTTTGGCTAGGGTTTTTACCGTTGCAGCAAGACTTGCGCGGCCTGAATTTTCTCCAAAGCCCGGCGCTGTTCCATGAGTGATTTGTAGCGCGCCAAGGCATCGGGGTCGCTGGCAACCTTCTCAATGGCTTGGCTTTCGCGCACTTTGAGCTCGTCAATCATCACGCGGCGCAGCAAATCGCCAAACTCATTGGGGCGGGCGGCTTCGATGTCTTTGGCGGTTTGGGCGGCCTTGGCGTCGTCTTGATGCGCCTCGGATGCCGGTGCGAGCAGCTCGTCGCGCATGAGTCGCACCGCCAACCCTTCAGCCGGGTGCTCGCGCAAGCCCTCGCGCAAAGCGGCCCAGGGTTGTGGCCCCAAGTCGTGCAGTTGCCCCTCAAGCCAGCCAAACAGCTCGCCATGAACGCCTCCGATGGCGCCGAGGGTGGCGAGTTGGTCGCCGCTCAAGTCGCCCAGCAAGCGGTGTTCGTGCAGGGCCATGCGGGCCAACAAGTCCGCGCGGCTAGGCTGGCTGGAGCGCGTCACGCCCGAGCCGCTGGCTTGGGGTGCTGTGTGGCCGTCTGGGCGACCCCCATCCGATTTTTTACGGTATTTACCCCCTTGGTCACCGGATTTATTGAACTTGTTGCTATATTCTTGATAGCGTTTGAGTTGCGGTTGGGCGTTTAAACCCCAAGCGTCTTTCAGGCTGGCCGGGCTCAATGCGGCCAAGTTGGCCAGCTCGTTGAGCAACTGCAGGCGAAGCGTGCCGTCGGGCAGCAAACGCCACAGCGGCTGCGCGCTGCTGAGCATCTGGGCGCGGCCTTCGGGCGTGTCCATGTCGCACCCTTCGCGGCAGGCGTCGATCAAAAAGCGGCTAAGCGGCGTGGCTTGGTTCACTGCGTGGCCAAAGGCTTCAGCGCCCTTTTCGCGGATGAAACTGTCGGGGTCGTGTTCTTTTGGCAAAAACAAAAATTTCACCGTTCGGGTGTCGCTGGCATAGGGCAGGGCACCGTCGAGCGCCTTTCGGGCGGCGCGGCGACCGGCGTTGTCGCCGTCAAACCCAAACACGACGTGGTCGGTGAACCGAAATAGTTTGTGCACGTGCTCGGGGGTGCAGGCCGTGCCAAGGGTGGCCACCGCGTGGCCAAAACCGTGCTGAGCCAGTGCGACCACGTCCATGTAGCCCTCGGTCACCAGCACCTTGTCGGCGCGGCGAATCGCGTCGCGGCCCTCCCACAGGCCATACAGTTCGCGCCCTTTACTAAATAGCGGCGTCTCGGGGCTGTTGAGGTATTTGGGCTCACCTTGATCCAAAATGCGACCACCAAAGCCGATGGTTTCACCTTTGACGTTTCGAATCGGGAACATCACCCGGTCGCGAAACCGGTCGTAGCGCTTGGTCTCGCCGCTTTCTTCGTCGCGGCGCTCGATCACCATGCCGCACTCGACCAGCTTGGGGTCTTGGTAGTCGGCAAACACGCTGGCCAAGTTGCGCCAGCCCTCCGGCGAGTAGCCCAAACCATAGGTCTTGGCAACCTCGGCTGACACGCCGCGTTTCTCAAGGTATGCGCGGCCCCGCTCGTTGCCGCGAAGCGCCAGCTGATACGCCTCAGCCGCCTTGGCCATCATCTCAGCCAAACCCACATGCTGTGCGCGCTGGGCGACCGCTTTCTCGCGATCTTGCGGCGACGAGTCGTCTTGCGGCACAGGCATGCCCAAGCCACCCGCCAAGTCTTTGACCGTCTCAACGAAGCCTTGCCCCAGGTGATCCATCAAAAAACCGATGGCGTTGCCACTTTTGCCGCAGCCAAAGCAGTGATAAAACTGCTTGGTGGGGCTCACCGTGAACGAGGGCGACTTCTCACCGTGAAACGGGCACAAACCCATCCAATTCGCCCCTGCTTTTTTCAGCTGAACGTGCCGACCCACCACCTCAACGACATCGGCGCGGGCTATGAGTTCTTGAACAAAACTAGACGGAATGGCCATGGAATCAAAACAATCAACAATAGGACTTACGCAAAATTGTCCCAGCAAGGCGCAGCGACGAAGACAGTGCGAATAGCACGGCTAGGAGCTGCAACGCGGCTGGGGCGGTTTTGCGAAAGTCCTAAACAAGTCCAAGCGGCGGCGCAGCAAGGACGAGGCGAGATTGTGCACGGCAACGGGGGGCTCGACTTCTGCGGCTAATCTAATTAGGACTGACGCAAAATTGTCCCAGCAAGGCGCAGCGACGAAGACAGTGCGAATAGCACAGCTAGGCGCTGCAACGCGGCTGGGGCGGTTTTGCGTAAGTCCCACTGATGCGAGCTCGTGTCGGTTGAC
>JANOPN010000033.1:0-61709 GCA_031421855.1 Comamonadaceae bacterium | reverse complement strand
CTATGCACTCAGTGCTGAATTCCGACAGTTGTTGCGCCGCTAAACTCTTTGCTCATGCTCGAACTCTTGCAAATCACGAATGACCCGGCTCTTGCTCGCCATTGCGACAAGATCGGTGGCTTTCGGCTTTTCGTTGACTGGGAACGCAACGGTAAAGCACTTCGACAAGCGGGACGCAACAGCTTCATCAGCGCTCACTCGATGGATGATTTGAACCGAGTTCGATCGGTCGTGAGCCTGACTCCTGTGATGCTGCGGGTCAATCCGCTGCATGTCGGCACTGCGAACGAGGTGGCGGAGGGCATAGCACGCGGTGCAGATCGATTGATGTTGCCGATGTTTCGTCAAGCCAGTGATTTACGTGCATTTCTTGATATTGTTGACGGGCGGTTGCCAGTGACGCCGTTGCTGGAGCACGTCGACGCAGCGAACACCATCGCTGAATGGGTCGAGTTTGATGGCATAGATGAGGTCTTCATTGGCTTAAATGACTTGCATCTTTCACTGGGTCAGGCTTTCATGTACCAGCCATTAGCGGATGGTTTAGTGGATCGCTTGGTAGGTGTTGCGAGGTCGGCCGGCAGACGCGTTGGGTTTGGCGGCATCGCGCGTATGGGCGAGGGCGAGCTCGCTGGCCGACGCGTATTGGGCGAGCATCTTCGCCTAGGGTCTCAAGCAGTTATTTTGTCGCGAACATTCCACCGTTTTGATGTAGGTGGTGGCTCGATGTCGTCCATGGAAGACGAGGTGATGCTTTTGCGGCAAACCGAGTTGACACTTGGACGTCGCAGTGCAACAGAAATTGAGCAAGATCGATTGCTTGCGATTTCCGAAGTGAATGAAATCGTACGTCAGATTCAAGATTCGAAGTGAAGCGAATCGTCGATGTCGCCGGTAGCTTGTGCGCACTGCTCGTGTTATCGCCACTTTTGGCCGTCGCTGCGGTTTGGGTCGCACTTTCTTCGCCCGGAGGTGTTTTCTTTAAACAAATGCGCGTCGGTCGCGGCGGTGCTCTGTTTGGGATGTACAAGTTTCGAACAATGGTTGCAAACGCTGCCACTATCGGCCCATACTTCACAGCCAGCGATGATCCTCGCGTGACGCGTTCCGGTCGATTTTTGCGTCGAACCAGCGTCGATGAGCTGCCCCAATTGCTCAATGTGCTTCGAGGCGACATGAGTTTGGTCGGACCCAGGCCGGACGTACCTGAGCAGGAGGCACTCTATGCACCAATCGATTGGACAATGCGGCATCAGGTTCGGCCAGGTATCACCGGTTTGGCGCAAGCGCTGATTCGATCCGAGGGGACTCCGCAGCAGCGAACCGCATTGGATTTGGAATATGTACGCGAACACGATGTTTGGCTTGATTTTCAGATCATGTGGTGGACGGTGAAACGGCTAAACGGTCGTGGCGGTAACTGATTTCGGTGATTGATTCGATCATAAATAGATAGCAACAAACCCAATGAATTCGGTGACCAAAGTACAAATTCATGTCGAAAAATGCGATTTCGAACTTGTGGGCGGCTCTTATGACATCGGGGTATGCGTTTGAGTTCAAAATCGATGCCGCGATGGCTTTTCGTGGCCTACGGCGGGGGCCACATCCGCATGGTGTTGCCCGTGATGCAACGGGTTCGAGCACTCGGAATCGCTGAGCCGATCGTGTTGGCCCTCACCACGGCTCAAACGGTGGCGAGAGACGCAGGGTTCGAGCCACTCGGATTTGCCGATTTCGTCGACTCCGCGGACGCTTCGGCGCTTGCGAAGGGCCGCAAGTTGGTTGATGGCCTCGGTACGCCACCGTTTGATTTGCGCGAGTCGGTTGCCTACATGGGTTTGAACTTCGCAGATTTAGAGGCCGAGCTGGGTGTTGACCGCGCCGCACAACAGTTCGCACTGAGCGGACGGCAAGGGTTTCGTCCCGTTCGCACATTGGAGCGAATCATCGGCCGTTTAAACCCCGACTTGGTGATCGCTACAAACTCCCCTCGCGCAGAACGTGCCGCGATTGATGCTGCGCGCCGACTCAAGCTCCCTACAGCTTGTCTGGTTGACTTGTTCGCCCTCGATGAGGTCGCCTGGATTGGCCAGCGCGGTTTCGCCGATCGGGTGTGTGTGTTGAGCGCTGGCGTGAAGCGATTTTTGGTCGAGGCCGGGCGACAACCTGAAGAAATAGAAGTCACCGGCAACCCTGCTTTCGATACGTTGCGCGACCCCAAATGGCTGATCGGCATGGTCGATATGCGGCTAAAAATGAAGGGTCATGCCGCACGAAAAGTGCTTCTCTTTGCGTCGAGCGCCGAGCCAGCGAGCCACCCATTTAACCCCGGTGTGGTGGGAAACGTCGCTCTACCGCTTGAAATTGGTCGACTTTTGGCGCAATGGGCAACAGTCAACGCCGATTGGCGTGTTTGGATCAAACCACATCCCAGCCAAGTGTCTACTTTTCCAGACTCCTTTGCGCCTGCTCGGGTTTGTGATCCGAGCTGGGCGCTTCCAGCCATGCTTCATGCAGTCGACGCGGTCGTCGTCATCACGTCAACCATCGCGGTTGAGGCCAGTTTGGTGGGTAAACCGGTGATTCGCGTGTTGGGGTCACTCTTCGATCGCGCTACACCGTTTCAAGCCATGGGCTTTGCTGACGCCAGCGTTGACATTGGTGACTTGGCTGATGCACTCAATCGATTGACGCTCACGTCGCCCCGCGCGATGCAGTTGCACGGCCAGCTTGACGCGACTTCTGCTGTTGTGCGCGTTTTGCAGGGTTTGACTCGTTGATAATGCTGGTTAACCATTTCTGCCTCCAATGAGTCTAATTCCCAGCCCCCGCGACACCGATAAATCACTGTTTGCGGGCTTTGAGCCCGGCGAGCCCAAATACGGCCTGCCGAGGTATGTCGGCTTTTGCAAGCAGTGTGTGATTTCCAACCAGCGGCCCAACTCGGCCGTTGAGTTCAAGCACACCCAAGATTCGAAGAAAGCGACGATCAACTTTGACGATGAAGGCGTTTGCGATGCTTGTCGGTTTGCCGAAAGCAAACACGCAACCATTGACTGGAAGTCACGCGAAGACCAGCTTGCGGTCATTTGTGATCGGTTTCGCAGCAAAACGGGTTATGACTGCTTGATTCCAGGCTCAGGTGGCAAAGACAGCTTCTTTGCTTCGCACTACATGCGCACCCGCTTTGGCATGCATCCGCTGACCGTCACGTGGGCGCCTCATGTTTACACTGAATGGGGTTGGCGCAACTTCCAAGCGTGGATTCACGCAGGCCATGACAATCAGCTCACGACCCCAAATGGGCGAGTACATCGATTGCTGACACGGCTAGCGGTTGACAAATTGTTCCATCCGTTCCAAGCATTCATGCTGGGGCAAAAGTCTCTGGCGCCGAAGATGGCGCTTTTGCATGACTTGCCGTTTGTGATTTACGGCGAGAACGAAGCCGAATACGGCAACCCGATTGGCGACACCACCAGCGCCAAACGGGATTGGTCATACTTTGCCGGTGTCGATAAATCGCAAATGCATTTGGGCGGCGTCTCGGTCGCGAGCTTGCTGAATGACTTTGGCTTGGAAGAGCAGGACTTGCTGCCATATTTACCAGCTGACCCCGCTGAGATTGAGCGAAAACAGATCGAAGTTCACTACTTGGGCTACTACCTCAAGTGGCACCCGCAGAGCTGCTACTACTACTCGGTGGAGCACGGTGGTTTTGAAGCCTCGCCTGAGCGCACGCCGGGTACGTATAGCAAGTACAACAGCATTGACGACCGAATCGACGACTTTCATTACCACACGACATTCATCAAGTTCGGAATTGGTCGAGCGACTTACGATGCCGCGCAGGAGATCCGCTCAAGGGACATCACGCGTGATGAGGGTGTGGCGCTGGTGCGGCGCTATGACGGAGAATTCCCCGAACGGTTTGCGGATGAGATTTTTCGCTACCTGAGCATTCCTGAAAAAGAATTCGGCATCGCTGCCAAACAGTTTGAGCAACCCGTTTTGGATCGCGCCTATTACGACCGTTTAACGGATCAGTTTCGATCCCCCCACTTGTGGAAATGGACCGGTTCGGCTTGGAAGTTGCGCTCAACGGTGTTTGACTAAAAGTGGCCGGATTTCGAATCATCCCGCGGCTCGACATCAAAGGTCCTAACCTGATTAAAGGGATCCGTTTGGAGGGCTTGCGTGTGGTCGGCGATCCACATGCCTTCGCTTTGGATTACTACCAACAAGGGGCTGACGAGTTGGTGTTCATGGACATTGTCGCAAGTCTGTACCAACGCAACAACCTCCAAGACATCATCAGCGGCGCGGCCGATCAGATTTTTGTACCCATTACGGTCGGTGGCGGTATTCGCAGCTTGGCCGACGTGCACAACATGTTGCGTTCAGGGGCCGATAAAGTAGCGATCAACACGGCGGCCATTGCTAAGCCAGAGTTGATTCAAGCCGTTGCTAATCGATACGGCTCGCAGTGCATGGTGCTGTCGATTGAGGCCAAGCGCAAAGCCGACGGGCGGTGGGAGGCGTACACCGACAACGGCAGAGAGCACACGGGGCTGGACGTGGTGGCGTGGGCAGAAAAAGCGGTTGCACTTGGAGCCGGCGAAATCATGCTGACCGCAGTTGACCAAGAGGGTACACGCAAGGGTTTTGACTTGGATTTGATCCGCGCGGTGAGTAGCGCCGTGGGCGTACCCATCATTGCCAGCGGCGGATATGGCGCACCGAGTGACGCTGTTGCAGCGTACAAAGCCGGTGCGACGGCTGCCGCCGTTGCAGATGCGCTGCACTGGAAACGAAGCACGGTCGGCCTCATCAAGGAATTCGCGAGTGATGCGGGCATTGAGGTGCGTCGATGACGCAAAACGTGACATTGATCGACTACGGCATTGGCAATTTTTTGAATGTCGTTCGAGCCTTAACCGCAGCCGGTGCAAACGTCCACGTGGTTGACAAGGCCAGCGAAGCGCCTTCGGTTTCTGAGCGCATGGTCTTGCCAGGCGTGGGCGCGTTCGCTGGGGGTATGGCCGAGATGAAAGACCGCGGCTTGGACGACGTCGTGCTCGATTTCGTGCGTACTCAGCGTCCGTTTTTGGGCATTTGTGTTGGCATGCAAATGCTGTTTGATGCCAGTGAGGAGTTTGGCGAGCACGCGGGGCTTGGGTTGATCCCGGGCCGGGTCAAGGCCGTGTCGTCGACTCAACTCGATGGCCGCCCGCATTGCATTCCCCACATTGGCTGGGCAGGCCTTGAGCCCCACTCAGGGGGTGCAAATTGGGAAGAGGGATTGCTCGCAACAACGCCTATCGCAACACCGGTCTACCTCGTGCATTCGTTTCACGCTCAGCCAACGAACGAGAGGGACATTTTGGCCAATGTGAATTACAACGGGCGCCGCATTTGCGCAGCCGTACAAAGCGGGCATTTGATGGGCACTCAGTTTCACCCCGAGCGCAGTGCCAGCGCTGGCCTGAACATGCTTCGCGCCTTCTTGGCACTTTGACGCACGGCATCATGCGAACCATTGCAACCATTTGCGCGCGCGGCGGAAGCAAAGGACTACCTCGCAAAAACGTGCTCGACTTCATGGGTCGCCCGCTCATCGCGCACGCGATTGGCGACGCGTTGGCCTGCAATGACATTGATGGTGTGTACGTGTCAACGGACTGCGATGAGATCGCGTCAGTTTCGACCCAGTATGGTGCGCAGGTGCTTTTCAAGCGACCCGCGCATCTTTCGACCGATGAGGCGGGCAAGCTGCCCGTGATTGAGCATTTGGTGGCCTACGTGGAGGCTGTTGTGGGACCCGTTGATCGGGTCGTCGATCTACAGCCGACATCACCACTTCGAGTCGTCGATGACATTGCAGCGTGCATGAAGCTCTCTGATCGCGCAGGTTTGATCACGACTGCATACGACTGTGGAATCAGCCCGTACTTCACCATGGTCGAGACTGATTCAAATGGATTCGCGCGCCTTTGCAAGCAGTCAAGCGCAACACGTCGCCAGGATGCGCCGCGGGTTTTGACACTCAATGGCGCAGTTTATGTTTGGCAGCGCGCGGCTTTGGCCAGCGCTGCGCAAAATGGCTTGTGGCAAGTGTCCGTGCAAGTTGTTGAGATGCCCAAAAGCCGCAGTGCTGACATCGACGACTTGGACGACTTTGAATGGGCGCTTTTTTTGGCGCAACGCAGCATGACGCGGCTAGAAGGAGCGGGCACGTGAAAACGATTTCATTGCGCGACAACGTGGCGGGTCGCCACGGGGATGTTTTGCGGAGTTCAGCGATTTTTTATGTGCGCGAGACGTCGACCACCCGCAGCACCGTGAGTTTCATGAACTACTGGAAACTCAAGCGCGGCGTGGACGTTGCTGTCATCGCGTCAACGCGCGAGATGAGTGGTCGGTTGGTGCATCGCGAGCGGTTGCATTTTGAGCTGGGCGACGTCATCAACTACCGTGCGCCGGTGAAAGGTGACTTTGAGGGCAGTATCGAGATTGAGGTGTTCGCGACCAGAAACATGGTCATTCCCTACAGCGCGATTGTGTGTATCTACGAAACGGCCGTTGGGTATTCAGTCGTTCACGGCTACGCCCGAGCCTACAGCTCGCACGAAATTGAAGAAGGGCGCACGCTGACAATCGGTCGCGAAGGTTGTTGGACGATTCGCGATGATGAGCGAACTCGATCGATCGCGGTTGTCCACAACGGTTCGTTGCCTATGGCGGGTCAAACCGTTCGGTTGCGAGTGAGCAACTACAACGGTGAGTCAATTGACTCGCTGATCGGCTGGGGCGAATTGAAGCCATTTGAAACCCGCATGGTTCGACCCAGTGATCACGTGGACGGCTTGACTCAGCATCTGCGCGGTTTGCCCGGACAAGCCCAAATTGACTTCGAATTGGGCGGTGGCTTCACTCGCATGCTGATCGGCAACGAGCGCTTGGACGGATCAGACTTGCAGGTCACGCACTCGAATTTTGACTACAGTCGTCAAAGTACCGACCTCACGGAGCCCGGCGCTGTTGGTCACATGGTTGTACCCCGATGTGGTGGATTGGCGAGCCGCGTGGTGGTGTACGGACAAAGTCACCCGGGGCGATACGTTGCTAAGCGCGATGGCATCAATGCAGCGCAATTCGCATCTGGTGAGACCACTTGGATTGAAGATGTCGCCGGATCGACCTTGAGTTTTGTGAGTGTGGACCGTCCGCTAGCCACGCGACTCGTCACCGCGATTGAAGTTGGTCGGGCCGGTGATTCGATTCGCGGCGAGTGCTCGCTGGGAATGCTGACTGCGCTTCAACCTCCCAAGCGAATGTGGTGGGGAACGATTGCCGCAACGAACGCGGCGTCGACGCGACTGGTGATTCATGATTTGCCCGAGATTTACGGCGGCATCACAGCTAGTGCCATGCTTGAGTTTGCGCTCTACTCGGCCGGCAATCACGAGCCGTTGAAGTCGACGATCAGTGCGAGCCAGCTGAGCGAATTCGATGATGGTGTCGAAATTGAAAAAATTTGGATTGATGCGGCTGCGCACCTTGGCGGTCAGGCTGGCTACTACACCTTGTTTTGCGAGTACGGTGGCCTGAGCGCGTATTCGCTCATGGAGAACAAACACGGGAGCGTCTGTCTTGAGCATGGTTTTTGACCGCGTGAGCACATTCGTCATCGCCGAGGCTGGCGTTAACCACAACGGCGACATCGACATGGCCTTGCGGCTTTGTGATGCGGCCAAAACGTCTGGCGCTGATGCGGTCAAGTTTCAGACCTTTCGTGCCGAGGACTTGGTCACGCGTGACGCGCAAACCGCTGACTACCAGCGTCGTGCGACTGGAGTCAGCACGCAGTTTGAGATGTTGTCGGCGTTGTCGCTGGATGAAGCCGCTCATGAGCGGTTGGCTGGGCACTGCAAGTCGATTGGGCTTGAGTTCATGTCGACTCCGTTTTCTATTGACGCAATTGCGCTTTTGGTGCGGGTCGGTGTGAAACGACTCAAATTGCCGTCGGGTGAGTTGACTCACATGCAATTGCTGCGTGTTGCCGCATCCACGGGTCTGCCCTTGATCGTCTCGACTGGCATGGGTACGATTGAAGAGACCGCGCAAGCGTTGGCGTGGATCAAGTCTGAGCCCCACTCTAACAATGATGTGGTCGTGTTGCACTGTACTTCGGCCTACCCAGCGCCCGACACGGCGTTGAACTTGCGCGCCATGCACCACATTCGCGACGCATTGGGTGTGCGAGTCGGCTACTCCGATCACAGCCTTGGTGGCGAGGCTGCGCTTGCCGCGGTGGCTTTGGGCGCGAACGTGATTGAAAAGCACATCACGCTGGATCGGTCGTTGCCTGGCCCAGATCACCAAGCATCGATGGAGGTCCGCGAATTTACGCAGCTAGTGAGCAGCGTTCGACGAGTTGAAGCGATGTTGGGTGACGGGGTCAAAATGCCCTCGTCCGACGAGCTTAAGACTGCGAGTTTGGTACGCCGTGGGGTGTTCGCGGCGCGAGACTTTTCGGCTGGACATGTTTTGGGTGACGATGATTTGGTGTTACGTCGTCCGTCCACTGCATTGCAGCCCGTCGATGTGGGCGGCTTGCTGGGGCGGCGATTGAGTCAACCCGTTCGGGCAGGACAGCCCATCGAGCGAGAGTGGCTTTCGTGAGGCGATTGGCTTACGTGTCGGGTACCCGGGCAGACTTTGGCTTGATGCGGCGCGCGCTGCTGGCCATTCAGCAAGCGGGCGATTTCGTGGTTGATGTGCACGTGACGGGCATGCATTTGGACGCCGCATTTGGCATGACTGTGTGCGAGGTTGACGATTCTGGCTTGCATGTTGCGTCTCGGACGCCAGGCCCGCAAGGCCATCGAGATGCGGCTGCCAGTGCTTGCGCGATTGCCGACGCGTTGAACGGATTCACGGCCGCGTTTGCTCAGAGCAAACCTGATGCGGTGTTGTTGCTCGGCGATCGAGGTGAAATGTTGGCCGGTGCCGTGGTCGCGCTTCATTTAGGCATACCGAGTATCCACATTCACGGCGGCGAGCGCTCGGGAACTGTCGACGAGCCAGTTCGCCACGCCATCAGCAAGCTGGCAACTGAGCATTGGGTCGCGACTGACGAGTCTGCGGCACGACTTAAGCGAATGGGCGAGGCTGTTGACAGCGTTTTTGTCATGGGTGCGCCCGGTCTGATTGGCATTGATGCGGACGCTGAAGCGGGTCGTGCTGCGCTGTCCGAGCGATTGGCCCGAGAGTTTGGGTGGACTACGCCGATTCAACCGTTCATTTTGGGTTTGTTCCATCCGGCTACGGCCGGCGAAGAGCAGGCAGCTTGTGAGGTATCTGCGGTGTTGCAGGCATCCGCTGATCTGGGTTTGCCCAGCTTATGGATTGGGTCCAATGCGGACGCGGGCTCAGTTGGCGTGAGCCGGGTGGTCGACGAATGGCGGGCAAAGGGCACTCTGGCGTGGGTTTCGCATCTGCCTCGCGACGAATTTTGCGCGGCGATGAAGCTCGCGGTGGCGATGGTTGGCAATTCCTCGTCTGGCATCATCGAAGCGGCATCCTGGTCAACACCCGTGGTCAATGTCGGTGGGCGCCAGCTCAACCGGCAACGCAGTTCAAACACAGTTGATGTTCGCGCGGACCGACTCGAAATCGCAGAAAGGTTGCGCTGGATTGTGCAAAAGCCGTCGCGCGAGCCTGTTGTCAATGTTTACGGCGATGGTTTGACTGCTCGACGAATGATCGAGCGGCTAAGCGCGTGGAAGTGGCCTGTGGACTGCGCAAAACTGAATGCTTACTAAGCCACAATCGCCTATGTCGACGATTTGCTTACATGGTTTTGGAGGACACGGCAAGGTGGTCGCGGATGCCGCGTTGGTGGGTGGGAGTCGTGTTTTTGTAACGGACGACGCCGCACCGACCCGCGAGTTCTTGTTCGACGGAGTTGCTCAGGTTGAGCGTGCGGATGCCCAGCGACAGCTTTTCGACGATCCCAAGTCAACATGGCATGTGAGCATTGGTGCCAATGCGGCGCGGATGCGGGTGTTCGATCGCTATGCGCTCGAATTTGGCATGAACCGGTCGGCCAGTGTCATTCACCCCCGAGCGAGCGTAAGCCCGCATGCCCAAATCGGATCCGGTGTGTTTGTTGCATCGGGTGCCGTGGTCGCGCCCAGCGCCCAGTTGGGTGCAGGCGTGATCGTCAATCATTTGGCGGTTGTTGACCATGACTGTGTGGTCGGTGCGGGCGCGCACATCGCGCCGCGCGCTAGCTTGGGCGGTGGGGTTGTGGTCGGGCGATCCGTCTTGGTGGGTGCGGGTGCCGTGCTTTTACCGGGCGTCCGAGTGGCGGATGGGTGTGTGATTGGTGCCGGTGCAGTGCTGACGAGTGATGCGCTGTCGGCCGGTGTGTATGTCGGCGTGCCAGCCAGAAAAATCAAGGATTCGCATGAGTCAACTCAATGACTATTTGATTAACCCGCAGGCCAGTTTGCGACAAGCGCGTGAGCGATTGTCCGAAACCGGCAAGGGTGCGGTGGTCGTCGTTGACGGCACTGGCGTGTTGTTGCGGACCGTGACGGACGGTGATTTGCGTCGAGCGAGCTTAGAGGGTGTCGCCGAGGGAGTCCAGCTTGGCAAATTGGGAGGCGCCAGAACCCCCCAAGTCAAAGGCATCAATGACAGCCCGGCCGAGATTCTTCGTGAATTGGACGCACATGTGTTGGATCACATGCCAATCGTCAACGAACTCGGACAAGTGGTCGATGTCGTGCATCGTCGCGATCTGTCAACGCGGGTTTGGTTGTCGTCCCCTCACTTGGGTGCGGAAGAAACCGCATTTGTCGAGGAGGCTTTTCGGACAAATTGGATCGCTCCACTCGGGCCGCACGTCGATGGATTTGAGCGTGAGTTGACCGCCCATGTGGGTCTCAGCGATGGCGCGGCCTTGAGTTCGGGTACGGCAGCGTTGCATTTGGGTTTGTTGCTGTTAGGCGTTAAGCCCGGCGATGTCGTGCTGTGTTCGTCGTTGACGTTTGTTGGTAGCTGCAATCCCATCAGCCAATGTGGTGCAGAGGCGGTCTTTATCGACTCTGAGCCCGACAGCTGGAACATGTCACCCAAAGCACTTGAGCGCGCTTTGGCTTGGTGTGCGTCACGGTCTCGTCTTCCAAAATGCGTGTTGATTGTGAATCTGTACGGCCAAAGCGCTGACATGGATGTGCTCTTGCCAATTTGCGAGCGATACGGCGTGGCGGTACTTGAAGATGCAGCTGAGTCCTTGGGGGCGACCTACAAAGGCCGTGCCAGTGGCACATTTGGCAAGTTGGCTGTTTTTTCGTTCAACGGTAACAAAATCATTACCACCTCGGGCGGTGGCATGCTTGTCGGCAACGACGCGGCTCTGATAACGCGAGCACGTAAGCTGGCGACCCAAGCGCGAGAACCAGCGCGTCACTACGAACATGCTGAGCCGGGGTTCAACTACCGCATGAGTAACGTGTTGGCTGGCATTGGTCGCGGTCAGCTGCGGGTGTTGACCGAGCGAGTGCAGCAGCGACGCGCGGTTTTTGATCGATATTTGGCTGCATTTGCCGATATCCCGTTCATCCGATGGATGCCCGAGCCTGTGGGAAGCATGAGTACCCGTTGGCTGACTTGTTTTGAAATCACATCGCCCGGTGCCGAAGGTGCGGTCATTGAAATTCTGCGAATGCTGGAGCGACACAACATTGAGGCCCGTCCGGTTTGGAAGCCCATGCATTTGCAGCCGTTGTACGCCAATTCAACGTATTTCAAGCATGGCGACGAAGGTGGTGGCCGGTATCCGGGTGGCGATGTCTGTGCCCAGCTTTTTCGCTCGGGGATTTGCTTGCCTTCAGGGTCGAACCTCGCGCCCATTCAGCAAGATCATGTGATCACGATGTTGCGCGATGCCCTCTTGACGTTTGCGTCTGGCTGCGACATTGTCCCTCGCGCTGAGGGCGTCGACCACTGATGAGCGGCGCCAAGTTGTCCCCGTGGCTGCGTCGCGAGCGTTTGCTTGCTACTGGTATCGATGCCGTTTTGGTGTCGTTTGCTTGGTGGTTCGCATACCAGCTCCGATTTAACTTCGATATTCCCCCCACGCTCGATGGCTTGGTTTGGATGTCCTCGCTTGGTGTCGCGGTGGTATACGTTGTGGCGCTCGGCGTGGCGCGTGTTTACTCACAAGTTTGGCGATTGACCAGTTTGAATGAGATCAAGCGGGTCGGAATCGGCGTTGGCGCTGCGGGTTTGGTCGTTGCCGCTGTTGCGCTTTTGTTGCGCGAGCTGGGTTTGCCTCGCACCGTGGTTGTCGTACACCCTATTTTGTGCATCGTGCTCTTGGCTGCCGGGCGTGCATTTGCACGCAGCCTGAGCGAGCGCGAAGCCACGTCAGTAGAAGGTGCTCCGCTGCTGGTGTTGGGTGGTTTAGATGATTCAGCTGCTGTGATTCGCAGCATCAAAGGGTCTCGTCAGTGGTCGGTTGCCGGTGTCGTGTCGCCAGTGGTAGCCGACGGAGGTCGCAGCGTGGGCGACGTTGCGGTCGTTGGCGGTTTTGATGGCTTGGCTGGGTTGGTCATTGCAACGGGCGCAAAGGCGGTTTTGATCGCAGGTGTCCGGGGCAGCCCCGCACGGCGCGAGGCTCTTTTGGCTGCAGGAGGTCAAGGTGTTGCGGTGCTGACGTTGCCCACCGCTGACGATTTGCTTGCCAACTCCAGCAGCGGTCCTAGAAGCGTGCAACTTGAGGATCTGTTGGGTCGCCCCAGCGTGGCGTTGGACGAGCACGGCATATCGACGCTTTTTGCAGGTCAGTGTGTTTTGGTCACGGGTGGTGGCGGATCCATTGGGTCCGAGTTGTGTCGCCAGTTGGCGCGATTTGGGGTGCAACATTTGGTTTGCGTTGACGTCAGCGAATTCGCCTTGTACCAGCTGGAAAGCGAATTGGTTCGCGCCCACCCGCAAATGCGCTTGAGTTGCTACACAGCCAATGTGCGTGAGTTTGACCGCTTAATGGCCATTGCGGCCTTGCATCAACCCAGTGTCGTGCTGCACGCCGCAGCCTACAAACATGTGCCGATGATGGAGCAGCTCAACGAAGTTGAAGCGTTGCGAACCAACGTCTTGGGCACGATGAATGTGGCCAGGATCGCAGGTTTGTGCGGCGCAGAGCGTTTTGTGCAGGTTTCGACCGATAAAGCAATTAACCCAACCAATGTGATGGGAGCGAGTAAACGTTTGGCAGAGCTGGTCGTGCAGGCAGTGGCCCGAGAGCACACGCAATCGCGCTATGTGTCGGTGCGTTTCGGCAATGTGCTTGGCTCAAGCGGGTCGGTCGTGCCCCTATTCACCGAACAAATCAATCGCGGTGGCCCTGTTACTGTGACGCACCCCGAAATTGTTCGGTATTTCATGACCATCCCCGAAGCCTGCCGATTGGTATTGCAGGCGGGTTTGATGGGGACGACTGGACAAATATTTGTGCTGGATATGGGTGAGCCCGTCAAAATCGTTGAGTTAGCCCGCATGATGATCCGATTGAGCGGTAAAACCGAAGCAGAGATTCCCATTCGCTACAGCGGGCTGAGGCCCGGTGAGAAGCTCTTTGAGGAGTTGCTTGCTGACGACGAAACCACCGAGCTGACTCCACATCCCAAATTGCGCGTGGCACGAATTGCAGCCACAACGGGTTTGGATCTCAATGAAGTGGCGAATTGGGTTGTATCAGCTGGCCCCATGCCGCCAGCGCAATCGGTTCGCGAGTTTTTGCAGACTTATGTGCCTGAGTACGCTGCTCAAGCTGCTCGCTAACCGGGCAAAACGCCCAATTTATCGAGCACATCACTCACCAGCTCGAGCCTGAGCATGGGACTTTCAAGTTGCATGAGTTGTTGCTTGAGTTCGCTTTGAATCGGCAACATTTCCGCCCACCGGTTTGCAACCCAGCCACAGTCGTCAAAGTGCTCTGGCTCAGGTAAGCCGGGCAATCCACGGGCTTTTAGTTGCGCGTTCACGGTCACCAGGCTGCTCGCCACTGGGTTGAGCTCATCGGGTATTTTCACTCGCATGTCAGCGTCAATGCGTTCGACATCAGCGATCCACAAACCAAAGCGAGAGCGCTCACTCTTCACGATGCGAAAGCGCTGCTGAGCCTCGCATCGCACGGACAACAAACCCGGCTGAATCGTGGTCAACGATTCAATGGATGCCAAGGTGCCGACAACATCGAAGGCCTCGTCAACGCCCGCGGCAGTGACCTCCCGCCCGGTGATCAGTCGAATCACCCCGAATGGTGTGCCGACCTCGTGGCATTTGCGGATCATGTCGAGGTAGCGAACCTCGAATATGCGAAGTGGCAAAACCCCGTCTGGGAATAGCACAGACTCCAGCGGAAACAAAGGCAGGCCGTTTAGCTTGATTGGTTCGGCGTCAGTTCGAGGCATCAAAAACCGCCTTTAGGCAATTGAAACACCAAATTTGACATCAAATTGGCACATGGTCACCGTATTCATTGACTTCATTGCTATCAATTTTAAGTGATTTTTTCTGTCACGCCAATGCATCAGCGCTTTGGCGCGTCAGCATGGCCAGCGACCGCGCGACGGTGTCGCGCAGTTCGCGGCGGTCACAGATGAAATCAACCGCGCCCTTGGTCAACAAGAACTCAGCGCGTTGAAAGCCTTCTGGCAGCTTTTCGCGTACGGTGTTTTCAATCACGCGTGGCCCCGCAAAGCCAATCAGTGCCTTGGGCTCTGCGATGACCACATCGCCGACAAACGCGAAGCCAGCGCTGACACCGCCCATGGTGGGATCGGTCAAGATGCTGATGTAGGGCAAGCCTTTTTTTGCCAGCCGCGTCAATGCCGCATTGGTTTTGGCCATTTGCATCAGGCTGAGCAAGCCCTCTTGCATGCGCGCGCCACCCGTTGCGGTGAAGCAAATGAAGGGCACGCGCTGATCAATCGCGGTCTGAACGCCGCGCACAAAGCGCTCGCCGACGACCGATCCCATGCTGCCACCCATGAAGTCAAACTCAAAACAAGCTGCGACCACGGGCAGTGTTTTCAGCGCACCGCCCATGACCACCAACGCATCGGTCTCACCGGTGTTTTCCATCGCTTCTTTGATCCGCTCGGTGTACTTGCGGCTATCTTTGAATTTGAGTGGGTCGGTGGGTACCACCTCTTGAGCGATCTCGAACCGGCCCTCGGCATCCAAAAACTTGTCGAGTCGCATGCGCGCATTCATGCGGTGGTGGTGCGAGCAGCTGGGGCAAACCATTTGGTTTGCCTCCAAGTCCGCCTTATACAAAACGGCGTCGCAGCCGTTGCACTTGAGCCAAAGGCCTTCGGGCACTGAGCGCCGGTTCTCGGGGTCGGTGTGCTGAATCTTCGACGGAAGCAGCTTTTCAAGCCATGACATGCGATTTCCTTACTGGTGTTCGGCGTGCCTTGCATTGTAGGCAACAGATGCGTTGATCGCGTGGGCTGGGGTCTGAGATCGGGTAGAGAGCGACTCAGGTTGTCGTTTGCCACCAGTTTTGTTGACTTCTGCTCAGTTCGCCGTGACCTGATAACCAAGACGGAATTCCCCCGGGCGATCTTCCGCATCCTACTCTTTGATGAAATGACCCCCTTGGTCGCTGATATGGTTGACTAAGGCGCTATTATTTTTGCACGTTTGCCGACAATGTCCGTGTTGTGCAATTGAATTTTTGGCGAGAGATATCCATTGATTCGGATTTCGGTCATAATTCTGCTGCGGCTGCCATTTCGCTGCCGCAATAACTTGGGCCATAAAAATGATGATTGACGACAGCCAACTGAAAGCATTGGATGCCCTTCGTGCGCAAAAAGCGCAACTTGAAGACAAAATTAAAGCAGATGAAGCCAGTATTCGCGACGGTGTGATTGCGCAATTGAGGCGCCACATCCGCGAATTCAACATCACCCAACAACAATTGTTTGGCGGTGGCGGATCAAGCAAACCTAGCAAATCGACCAGCAAGGCCGAAGCCAAATATGCCGACAAAAACGGCAACAAGTGGAGCGGTGGTCGAGGTCGCGTGCCTGAGTGGGTGAAAGCGATCCGCGCAGCTGGCGGCGATATCGAGCAATATCGCATCTGATGCGGTCTTAACTGACGCTTGAGGCCGGCCCGTTGGGTCGGTAATACAAAAGCCACAGTCGCGCGATGCGTCTGTGGTTTTTTGTTTTGACTGACGGACGCGGTTATTTTGTTAAGTGTTTCGCTCGTTCATCGCCGCCTTGACGCCAGACAAAAACTCAGTCACTGCGGCTATTGCCTGTTCGGGTGACTCAGCGGTTTCGATCATTTGAATGATCTTGCTGCCGATGACAACCGCGTCTGCGACCTCACCAATGGCTTTCGCACTCGCAGCATCGCGTATTCCGAATCCAACACCGACCGGAATGCTGAAATGCTCGCGGATTCGCGGCAGCGCCTCAGCCACGGCAAGTGCATCAACCGCGGCCGCTCCGGTTACGCCTTTGATCGACACATAGTAGACGTAGCCGCTGGCCACGCTGGCCACCCGCTGCATTCGAGCGGCAGTTGTCGTTGGTGCGATGAGGAAGATCAAGTCCATGCCCTTGCCGCGCAACGCTTGAGCAAACGCCACGCATTCTTCGGGCGGATAGTCCACCACCAGCACGCCGTCAACGCCGGCGTCTTGCGCTGCATTGATAAAGCTGCCTTCGCCGTTTCGAATGTCGTGGCGCTCAATGGGGTTGGCGTAGCCCATCAGCACGACCGGTGTCTGCGCGTCGGTTGCTCGAAACTCCCGCACCATGGCCAGCACATCGATCAAACCGATGCCCGCAGCCAAGGCATGTTCGTTCGCCCGCTGGATGACCGGGCCGTCAGCACTGGGGTCGGAAAACGGCACGCCAAGTTCGATGATGTCAGCACCCGCGCCGACCATGGCGTGCATCAGCTCGGGTGTGAATCCGCGAGTTGGGTAGCCCGCCGTGACGTATGGAATCAGGGCGCTGCGATTGGCGGCTTTGAGGGTCTCAAAAGTAGTTGAAATGCGATTTTTCATGACAAATCACCCCTTGGTCACCGGATTCATTGAGTTCGTTGCTATGTTTTTTATATCAATCACTTGTTCGGAGACGCCACTGAATCCGCCCTTGACTGACTGCCCGCGGCAGCTGGGCCTGCAATAGAAGTCGGCGTTGCTCAAGTCGGCCACGGTTCCAATGTCTTTGTCGCCACGGCCGCTCAGGTTGACCAAAATCGACTGTTCCGCGCTCATGGTTTTGGCCAGTTTCATTGCGTACGCAACGGCGTGGCTGGACTCCAGCGCCGGAATGATGCCTTCGGTCAGGCAGAGGTAGTGAAACGCGTCAAGCGCCTCTTGGTCGGTGATGCCCACGTACTCGGCGCGGCCGATGTCTTTGAGGTAGGCGTGCTCTGGTCCGACGCCGGGGTAGTCAAGTCCAGCACTGACCGAGTGGGTTTCGATGATTTGACCATTGTCATCTTGCAGCACATATGTGCGATTGCCGTGCAGTACGCCTGGCAAGCCACGCTGAAGGCTGGCAGAGTGTTTACCGCTGTCCAAGCCTTCGCCAGCCGCCTCCACGCCGATCAAGCGAGTTTTGTCGAATGGAATGTAGGGATGAAAGATGCCCATCGCGTTGCTTCCGCCGCCCACGCAGGCGATCACTGCGTCGGGTTGGCGCTCAGGTGCGCCCAAGTGCTTTGGCATTTGGGTGAGACATTCTTGGCCAATGACCGATTGGAAGTCGCGCACCATCGCGGGATACGGGTGTGGCCCGGCAACTGTGCCGATGATGTAGAACGTGTTGTCGACGTTGGTAACCCAGTCTCGCATGGCTTCATTGAGCGCATCTTTGAGTGTTTTGCTGCCTGATTCAACTGGTACGACGGTCGCTCCGAGTAGTTTCATGCGATAGACATTGGGGCTTTGGCGCTTGATGTCCACGCTTCCCATGTACACCACACATTCAAGCCCATATCGCGCGCAAATCGTTGCGGTTGCTACGCCGTGTTGACCCGCGCCAGTTTCGGCAATAACGCGTGGTTTGCCCATTCGTTTGGCTAAAAGCGCTTGACCAATCACGTTGTTGATTTTGTGTGCGCCCGTGTGGTTGAGGTCTTCGCGCTTCAAGTAGATTCGCGCGCCGCCCATTTCGCGGCTCATCCGGTCGGCAAAATACACCGGAGACGGGCGCCCAACGTAGTGCTGAAGCTCGTTATTGAATTCGGCAATGAATTCAGGGTCATGCCGATATTGCTCGTAGGCGGCTTGAAGCTCGTCTAACGCGTGCGTCAAGGTCTCGGCAACAAAACTGCCACCGTAGCGGCCAAAGTGCCCCGAAATATCGGGCTGTGCGTATTGAAGCATGTGGATAACCTGCTGAAATGTCGACTCATCTGCATGCATGTTGCGAAGCGATGGAGCCCGATTTGAAGGGTTAGCTCAATTGCGGTCCGACTGCGCGTCAGCGCGATGAACTGCAGCAATGAACTGGGTTATTTTTTCGCGGTCTTTGATGCCCCGCTGCAACTGGCCGTTTGGCAGTGCCACCTCAACGCCTGAAGAGACGTCAACCGCCCACGGACGGGCCTGCGTGATGCCATCGATCACGTTTGCAGCTGTGAGCCCACCACTCAAGACGAGGCGAGACGCAGCGCTTTGTTTCAGCAGTGACCAATTGACCAAATCCCAATCAAATCGTTGACCCGTGCCACCAAAAACGACATCGCCGTTGGCGGACGTTGTTGCTGCGGCAGCGACCTCACTATCCAACAACAAGGCTTCGCTGTTCACGTGCGGTTGGGCGTATTTTATGAGTAAGTCGGTCATCGACCGCCCGGCTGGGTCATTGACGCTTGCGTGGGCGGGCACACCCGCTGCGCGCCAATGCGGACCTTGCAGGCGATTGGCAATTTCTGTGCAGCGCTCTGGCGACTCATGGCCATGAAACTGGATCACAAAATGCAGCTCTGTTGCCGTGAAGTGGTCGTGAATCGCCGTCACGTCAAGGTCATCGGCATCAACCAAAACCAAGACTGGTACAACGTGGTCGGGTAACCTCTCGGCTAGCGCCCTGGCGCGTGCGATGCTCACATGGCGCGCGCTGCAATCATACAAAATGAAACCAGCGAAGTGAGCGCCTGCTTCCCCAACGAAGTCCACGTCCGACTCGCGCGTCAGCCCGCAAATTTTGACCATCGTGTTGTTGTTAACGGGTTCTCGGCTATCGGTCATGCGGATCGGTTGTTGTGGTGATCAAGTCGGCGCGACCATCAGGTCTATCCAATCGTGCGCATCGGTGCGAAGCGTGATGCTGTCTGCTTGATTGTAGGTAGGCCCAATGAAGTACAGGCCGTCAGGGGCAAAAGTTGGCGCGGCAAGCGCCCGACTTTTTGCGGCGATTAAGTCGTCGACCCACGTCGCAGGCCGTGTGCCGTTTCCCACTGCGATCAAGCAACCCAGGATGTTTCGGATCATGTGGTGTAAAAACGCGTTCGCTTCAAAATCAAAGCGCCAGTAGATGCCGCTGCGAGAGACATCGGCTTTGAGCAAGTTGCGAATCGGGCTTTTGGCTTGGCACTGTGCAGCCCGAAAGCTGCTGAAATCGTGTGTGCCGACCAATCGACTTGCCGCGTCAAGCATCGCGGCGTGGTTAAGTGGACGAAAGCACCACCCGACGCGGTTTCGATCAAGCGATGGCCGAATGGGTGACTCGCGCACGACGTAAGCATATCGGCGCGTGACTGCTGAAAACCGCGCGTGAAAATCAGCGGCGACAGGTTTGGCCCAGTGAATCGACATGTCTCCTGGCAAATAGCGGTTCAGTCCGCGAATCCACGAAAACTCGTCGCGATCAATGGACGTATCGAAATGCACGACCTGCATGGCCGCATGAACGCCAGCGTCGGTTCGGCCGGCACAGACCAAGTCGGGACTCGGCTCGCCCATGAAGCGCGTCAGCGCCAAACGAAGGTGATCTTCAACGGCCCTGCCACTGGTTTGCGTCTGCCAGCCATGAAAGTGGGTTCCGACGTAAGAAAGCCCCAGCGCGAGTCGCGCTGGGGCTTTTTCGGTGTGGTTGTCAGCTGGCGCGTCGATCAACTCAAATCACTCAAGAACTTCTGCGCACGGGTTTTGAGCGCGCCAGTGGCCTCGCCTAAGACTTCGCGAGCCAATTCTCTGGCGCCTTCGCTGTCACCGATGTCTTTGAACTCTCGCGCCAACATCAATTTTGTCTCTAGCGGATCGCCGCTGACTTCTTCAGGCAGCACCGATGCGACTGCGTCCGCGTGACCGCCTAAATCCAACGACAAGTCACCCAAGTCAAAGTTCAAGGCGTTGGGGCTGGGAGCGGGAGCAGCCAATGCCATCGGTCCAGTGGGTTTAAACGGTTCGGGCGAGAACGTGAGCCCATTGTCGCTTGCGGCCAAATCCGGAAGTGACAGTTTGATCGGTGGCGGAGTCGGAATGGGTGCACTGAACGCATCGTTGCCGAAGTCGGAAACGTCCAGGTCGAAATCCATTCCCGCGCCTGGAGGCTCGAATGCGGACATTGACATGGTTGGCTCGCTGCCCTTGGCAGGGAAGGCAGGGGTTGCAACCGGCTCGGGGTCGTCACCCAACGAGAAATCCAGATCCAAATCGACGTCAGAGTCATGGCTTGCGACTGCTGCCATTGAAGTTGGCATCGTCGCCTGCGAATCGTAAGACGCCGCAGCCGCCGCAGCCGCCGCAGCCGCCGCGCCCGCTGCAACTGCTGCAACTGCTGCACCGGCCGCCATCGGGGATGCATAGGCCGTCGATGCGGCACCCGCTGCGCCGCCGCCTTGGTACATCGGATTTTGTGGATCAAGGTCTCGTCCGGTCTCGCACACGCGCGCCCATTCGTCGCCCTGGCCGCTGCAAATTGAGTGCATCTCGCGTGCAAGAACTTCAAACGCTTTCACGTCGCGCCGCTTGGCATAAATATCGAGCAGTTTGGCGTGAATCGCAACACGCTGCGGTGTGATGCGAAGCGCTTCTTTGAGAATTTCCTCGGCTTGCAAATCTCGGCCGTATGCCAAGTAGACATCAGCTTCGGCGACCGGATCGACATCACCAGCCGCATCAATTTGGCTTGGCGAGTAAACCATCGACGAACCAGGGCCCTGGTTTGAGCTGCTGGTATTGATTTGTTGTCCACCGCTCGCACCAAAAAACGAGTCGGGTTGCAGGCGGCTCTCTAAGAACGAGCTGTCGACATGCGCGATGCGCTTTTTGTCGCGCCAACGCTTAAACCCAAGTCCACCGATCAAGGCCAACAATGCGCCGCCGAGTCCAATCGGAACCAGCGGGTTGTCGGTCAAGGATTCGATAAAACCAGGCTCAGGTGGCGGCGGTGGTGACGCGTCGGGTTTTGGTTTGGTGGGAGGGCTTACTGCGGCTGATGCGACTGTCGATGCAACTGCGGCAATGGCTGTCGACGCTGAAGCTGGTGCGCTTGCGAAGGCGATTGTCGCGGTCGGAGCTGCTGCAGACGCGGGTGATGCCGCAGTTGCCGCGCTGGCGGGTGCAGAGGCGACAACTGCTGGTGTGGGTGTCGCGGCAGAAGCAACCAATGATGCAGTGGGCGCTGGCATCACTGCCTTTGACGCGGTAGCTGCAACAACCGCTGCAGTTGCCACGGCAGCGGCGGCAAGGGCTGGAGCCACGCCTGATTTGACCCCCGACGCACCACCCGCTACACCACCCGCCGCACCACCCGCCGCACCACCCGCCGCACCGGCTTTGGCGGCAGCGGCGCTGGCAGAGGCTTTATTGAGTTCCGCCAAGTTGCGCTCAAGCTCGGCTTTGCGGGTCGCCGCTTCGTTGGCCTGACGAGTTTTGGCTATTGCGTCGACTTGCGCGGCGCTGGCAGCGCTGGCTTTGGCCAGCTTGAGTTTGTCGGCAGACGCCACCGGTGCCTTGCCGTCTTTGATTTCGCTTTGCACTTTGCCAGTGGCTTGACGATCCGGAGTCGCCAGCGTGGTCGCAGGTGCTCCGCTGGCGAGTTTGCGCCGATACGCGTTGAAGTCTTGGCTTTGAGCGCGAAGTGTCAAAGAGGCTTGTGCGGTGTCAATTTCGGTCGCGGATTTCGCGGTTGGGACGGCGATTACTGCACCCGCTCGCAGCCGGTTGATGTTGCCGGCGATGAACGCATCGGGGTTCGCGCGAAGCATCGCGACCAACATTTGATCGAGCGATACGCCAGGTGGCTTGACTCTTTGGCCAATCGAATTGGCGGTGTCGCCTACTTTGACAATCACTTTGTCGACCGTGTCTTGGGCCGCTTTGGCGCTTGCAGCAGGTCGAGCGGGGGGTACTGGTTTAGCAACCGCAGGCCGCACCGGCACCGCAACTGATTGGGTCGGCTGCGTTTGCGGGGCAACGTCTGGCTGCTTGGCTGCCGGCGTGGTCGCCGCCGCGCTAACGTTTGGGGGCGTGATCGGCGTTGCCGCCGCAACCACTGCTGGAGCAGCTGCTGACTTAAACGACGGTGGATCAAGTAAAACTGTGTAGTCGCGAACAATGCGTCCACTGGCCCAATTGGCTTCGATGATGAGGTCGACGAACGGCTCATTGACCACACGGTCGCTGGTCAGGCGTAAAAATGAGCGCCCATCGGGGCGACGCAGCAAACTGACCGAGGCGCTGGACAATGCTGCGTTGTATTCAACTCCCGCTGCCTTGAATGCATCAGGCGCGGCAACCGCTACTTTCAGCGATGCCATTTCATCGGCGCTAATTTCAGGAATGTCCACTTCCAAGCGTAGCGGCTCGCCCAAGCTTGACAGCACCGTGGCGCGCCCGAGCGACATCGCGTTTGCAGCTTGTGGCGCCGCCACAAACATGGCGGCAACGGCGACGCTGAGTGCGCTGGCGAGAGCTGTGGACGACAAGCGCGATCGGCTTGTCGCAACACTTGGCATGGTTGCCGGTCGGTTGGTCGGGAGATCGGCGGTGAGAGCGGTGTTTGAACGGTGTTTTTTCATGCGCAAAAGCCGCAGGTTTATTGAAAAAGAACCATAACATCAAGCGCTTAGCCTGACAAGCTCCAAATCACCTGAACTTCAATTTTTAATGCGAGTTACGGGTGTTTAAGCGCCAATTAGACCACCACATGTTGCCATCCGACAACGGGGGTTAATTGAATTTATGGGTATAAAAGTACTAATAAATTCAGTAAAGCGAAATCTCGATCAGGTAATCAGTGTGGAAAAAATCCAAGTAAGTAAGTGCTTACCTGTCGATCAGGATGCGCGTCATGCGACGCAAAGGCTCAGCCGCGCCCCAAAGCAGCTGATCGCCGATGGTGAATGCGCCCAAGTATTGCGGCCCCATCGCGAGTTTGCGCAGCCGACCGACCGGGATCGCCATGCTGCCCGACACATTTGCCGCCGTGAGTGCTCGCTCGCTGGCTTCTCTGTTGTTGGCCACAACATGAGCCCACGGGTTATCGTTGTCGATCATGGCCTCAATGTCTGCCAGTGGCACGTCTTTCGTGAGTTTGAACGTGAGCGACTGTGAGTGACAGCGCATGGAGCCAATGCGCACGCAGGTGCTGTCAATTGGAATCTCGCGGCTTGCAAACGCAGCACCAAGACCTAAAATTTTGTTGGTTTCTGCGCCGCCTTTCCACTCTTCCAAGCTCGTGCCGTCACCGCGGTCGGCGTCGATCCACGGGATCAAATTGCCGCCTAGCGCCACGCCACGGAAGTTCTTGGTCTCCTGCGCGCTGAAGTTGAGCTGTTTGGCTGTGACCAAACGGTCAATTTCCAAAATCGCTGACTGCGGGTCGTCAAGCAGGTGCTTGACCTCTGCGTAGAGTGATCCGTACTGAGTGAGCAACTCGCGCATATTTGGCGCACCACCGCCAGACGCGGCTTGGTATGTTGAGGTCTGCATCCACTCAACCAGTCCCGCTTTGAAGAGCGCGCCCACGCCCATCAGCATGCAGCTGACCGTGCAGTTGCCACCAATCCAGTCGCGCTGGCCTTTAGCCATCGCAGACTTGATCACGTTGAGGTTGACAGGATCCAAAATGATTGTTGAGTCGTCTTTCATTCGCAGGGTCTTGGCTGCGTCAATCCAGTGTCCCGCCCAACCGGCCGCGCGAAGCTTGGGGTAGATCTCAGACGTGTAGTCTCCGCCTTGGCAGGTGATGATGATGTCGCAGCGTTTGAGTGATGCGATATCGTTGCCGTCGAGCAGTCTGGTTTCGTTTTTGGCTTGTGATGGCGCTTGCCCGCCAGCGTTGCTGGTCGAGAAAAACAAGGGCTCAATGTGATCGAAGTCGCCCTCGGCGACCATTCGCTCGACCAAAACAGAGCCCACCATGCCGCGCCAGCCAATCAGGCCAACGGTGTTACCTACGGGGCTTCGGGTTGCATTCACAAGGGTCATGGTATGGGCCTTTCGCGAGTCCAATGGCAAAAGGCTGCCCGCCTGGTTCGTCAGGCTCCGGGCGGCGCACGACGAACCAGGCGGTCAGCCTTTAATGGTTGTTTTGGTTGGGGTTGTCGTGCAGAAAATGATTGCGCCACGCACAGCACATGATCGAATCGATGCTCGTGATGGGTTTTTTGTGACGCGAATCATGTGCGAAGTGTAGCGGATCGCCGTCGTCGATTAGGCCAAATTTAGGCCAAAAACAGCAACGCCAAGCCAATTGCGGCCGGAACCGACTGAATGAACAGAATCTTTCGGTTGGCAGTGGCCGCGCCGTACAAGCCCGCGACAAACACGCATGCCAAGAAAAACACCTTGACGCCCAGACCGGATGCTCCAAGGGTCAACCCCCAGATTAAGCCCGCCGCCAAGAATCCGTTGTACAGGCCTTGGTTCGCGGCCAATACCTTGCTCGCCGTCGCCGCGGCTTGAGTTTGGCCGAACGCCTTCAAGCCGCGCGGTTTGTCCCAAAAGAACATTTCAAGCACCATGATGTACACGTGCAAGAGGGCGACAAACCCGACGACGATGTTGGCTGCAAGTCCCATGATTGATTCCTTTTTTGTGAGGTTTAAGTCAACAGTTTCACACAAACGACTACAAAAGCGCTTTCACCACGGCATCGCCCATCGCTTGAGTACCGACCTTTTGACAGCCGTCGCTGTGGATGTCGGGTGTGCGCAGCCCGAGCGCGAGCACGCGCTGAACAGCGGCTTCAATCCGCAATGCGGCGTCCGATTGGCCTAGGCTATAGCGCAACATCATTGCGGCACTGAGAATCGTCGCCAAAGGGTTAGCGACATCTTTGCCGGCGATGTCGGGGGCGCTGCCGTGGCTGGGCTCATACAGCCCCTTGTTGTTGGCATCTAGGCTTGCCGACGGCAGCATGCCGATCGAGCCGGTCAACATGCTGGCCTGGTCGCTGAGGATGTCACCAAACATGTTGCCGGTGACGATGACGTCAAATGCCTTGGGTGCTTTGACGAGCTGCATGGCCGCGTTATCAACATACATGTGCGTTAAAGCCACATCCGGGTAGTGTTTGCCGACGTCGGTGACGGTGTCTTTCCACAATTGAAAGGTCTCGAGAACGTTGGCTTTGTCGACGCTGCACACCTTTTTGCTGCGTTTGCGAGCGGCCTGAAACGCCACATGGGCGATTCTCTCGATCTCGGGGACGCTGTAGCGCATCGTGTCAAAAGCCTCAAGCGCACCGGGAAAGTGCCCGTCTGTGGCGATTCGCCGCCCGCGCGGTTGACCAAAATAGATGTCGCCAGTGAGCTCACGCAAAATCAGCAAGTCAAGCCCGGCAACCAGTTCTGGTTTGAGGCTCGACGCGTGTGTGAGCTCGGCATAACAAATTGCCGGTCGCAAGTTGGCAAACAGGCCCAAGTGCTTGCGCAGGCCCAAAATGGCCTGTTCCGGGCGAAGCGGGCGGTCGAGCGTGTCATATTTCCAGTCACCAACGGCACCAAACAAAATGGCATCAGCGTCTTTGGCCAGTTGCAAGGTCGCGTCGGGCAGGGGGTGCCCATGCGCCTCAAAAGCGCAGCCGCCGACCAAGGCTGACTCCTTGGTGATGGGCAACTGCAAAGCGTCGAGCACTTTGACAGCTTGCGCCATGATTTCCGGGCCGATGCCGTCGCCGGCGAGTACTGCAATTTTCATATCATCAAATCAAATGAATACGGTGACCAAGTGGCAAAAACCACCAAAAAACGGGTTCAAACTGCCCCCAACTGCCATCAGGGGCGCTGGTCGCCCGCTTGGAGCTGATAAAGCCGGTTTTGAACCTCGACGCCCATCGTGGCATCGCCTTTGCCCAACTCAACGCACAGGTAGTTGGTTTGACTCAACTGGGGGCTGCTGACACACAATTCACGCAATGCAGCCGCGCTCGCGGGGTTGGTGAGCACGGCGCGCAACTCGAGGGGGATTTGCTGTGCACGAATGGCATCAATCACGGCCGCACAGCGCTGCGGATTCGCGGCTCTGAAGGCAGACGAACCACAAAGGGCTTGCTCGTTCTTGAGTTCAGGTAGCTTGTAGCCGATGAGTTGCTGCACGAGCGGGTTTCGCAGCATGTCTTCGAGTCTGCTCTGCGCGTGTGCGCCAAAACTGGTCAAGCCAAGCGCGGCAAAGACGGCCACTGAAAGCACTGATTTGTTGATACGGGTCATGAGCCTTCTCCGACGGGTTTACGAAAACAAAGCTACGCGACGGTCTGAATCGCTGTGCTCAGCCAGGGTTGACGCAGTAGCCGTTCAGCCTCAAACGCCTTGATTTTGTCGGCGTGGCGCAGCGTCAGACCGATGTCGTCAAAGCCATTGAGCAAACAAAACTTGCGAAACGCGTTGACTTCAAAGGCGATTTCTTCGCCCTGCGGCTTGACGACCACTTGGCGAGCCAAGTCAACCGTGAGTCGATAGCCGGGGAATGCCAAAACCTCATCAAATAGCTGCGCCACGACAGACTCGGGCAATTGGATCGGCAGCAAGCCGTTTTTGAAGCAGTTGTTGAAGAAAATGTCGGCGTAACTGGGCGCAATCAGCGCCCGAAAGCCAAACTGCTCAAGCGCCCAAGGCGCGTGCTCGCGGCTCGATCCGCAGCCAAAGTTCTTTCGGCAAAGTGCCACGCTTGCGCCTTGGTAGCGCGCTTGGTTCAGAACAAAGTCGGGGTTGATTTTGCGATCAGCCAGTTTGGAGTTGGCATCACCGACATCCAAAAAGCGGTCGGCATCAAACAAGTTGTCGCCAAAACCGAGTTTGGTGATTCGCTTGAGGAATTGCTTGGGAATGATCGCGTCGGTGTCCACGTTTTCGCGGTCAATCGGCGCGACGAGGCCGGTGTGGGTGGTAAACGGGGTCATTGGCTCACTTCTTTTTCGCGGCTTCTTCGACGGACGAGCCGGCTTTTTTGATGTCTTTGCCGACCCCTTCAATCGTGTTGCAAGCGCTCAAACACAGAGCAGCGGCTGTCAAAGCGAGGATCAGGAAGGATTTCATGGTGTACTTTCAGGTGGTTTGGCGAATCAGGCGAAACGGCGAACATCGACAAAATGGCCATGCACGGCCGCGGCCGCAGCCATGGCCGGCGAAACCAGGTGGGTGCGCCCGCCCGCGCCTTGTCGGCCCTCAAAGTTGCGGTTGCTGGTGCTTGCGCAGCGCTCGCCGCTTTCCAAGCGGTCGGCATTCATCGCCAAACACATGCTGCAGCCCGGTTCGCGCCACTCAAAACCGGCAGCGGTGAAGATCGTGTGCAGACCTTCAGCTTCGGCCTGCGCTTTGACCAAACCTGAGCCTGGCACAACCAATGCAACTTTGATGTTCTTTGCTACCTTTTGGCCAATTTTCTTGACGATGGCGGCCGCCTCGCGTAAGTCCTCGATGCGGCTGTTGGTGCATGAGCCAATGAAAACCTTGTCAACAAACACGTCACATAAAGCTTTGTTGGGTTGCAAACCCATGTAGACCAGCGCGCGCTCGATGTCCGCCCGTTTACTTGGGTCTTTGACTTTTTCTGGGTCGGGCACGCGGTCGTCAACACCCAAGACCATCTCCGGGTTGGTTCCCCAAGTGACCTGGGGTTGAATTTGGCTGCCGTCTAACGTGACAGTCGCATCAAAAGTAGCGTCTGCGTCAGAGAATAAATCACGCCACTGCGCCGCCGCTTGGTCAAATAGCGCGCCTTTGGGTGCAAAGGGTCGGCCGCGCACGTACTCGATGGTTTTGTCGTCAACGCCAATCATCCCGGCACGAGCGCCAGCCTCGATGGCCATGTTGCAAACAGTCATCCGACCTTCCATGCTCAAAGACCGGATGGTGCTACCCGCAAACTCAATGGTGTAGCCGGTACCACCCGCCGTGCCGATTTTGCCGATGATGGCCAAAACCACGTCTTTGCCGGTGACGCCCTTTTGGAGTGCGCCATCAACCTTGATGAGCAGGTTTTTTGCTTTTTTGGCGAGCAACGTCTGTGTTGCTAAAACGTGCTCAACTTCTGAAGTGCCGATGCCGTGCGCAAGCGCGCCAAATGCGCCATGCGTGCTGGTGTGGCTGTCGCCGCAAACGACGGTCATGCCCGGCAATGTTGCACCTTGCTCGGGCCCCATGACGTGCACGATGCCTTGCTCTTTAGATAGGTATGGAAAATACGCGGCCGCACCAAACTCACTGATGTTTTTGTCCAGTGTCGTGATTTGCAGTTTGGATATCGGGTCAGCGATGCCGTCGTAGCCATGCTCCCAGCCTGTTGTCGGGGTGTTGTGGTCGGCTGTCGCCACGATTGAGCTGATGCGCCAAACCTTGCGGCTGGCCGCTCGAAGCCCGTCAAAGGCCTGTGGGCTGGTCACTTCGTGAACCAAATGGCGGTCGATGTACAAGACGCTGGTGCCATCTTCTTCGGTGTGGACGACGTGGTCGTCCCAAATTTTGTCGTACAGGGTGCGTGGCATGGCTGGGTTGTTGAGGTTGAGTGGAAATTGTCGCACTGTCAGGGCCGGTGTGCCAAAAACAGTCAGTTTGGCGGGTGGGGTGAGCGTGTCAGGTGTTCTACCAGCAAGCGGGCGGTAGGCGGCAGGCTTGAAAAATCACGGGCGATCAAGTCGATGCGGCGCTCGGCCCACGCGTCTAGCAGCGGCACGGCGACCAAATCACCGACGTGGCGCATGAGCTCAAAGGCCCGATGCGGAATCAATCCCACGCCAAGGCCGTTGTGGATCATGCGACACATGGCATCCAGCCCCGTGACTTGAATGCGCAACTTGATGGATCGCCCAGCGCTGGCGGCGGCGCGGCGTGTTGCTAAAAACACCGTGCTGTTGGTGTGCAGCCCAACATGATCGAAGCTCAATGACTTTTCAAAATTGATAGCATCGAACTCAATGAATTCGGAGACCAAGGGCTGATTCCCTTCATTTTCCGCGCTTTGAGCATCATTTTTGGCCAGCGGATGCCCTCGCGGGCAGACCAGCACCAGCCGGTCTTGTCGGTAGGGCAGCGTTTGCAAATGACCCACACCGTGCGCTGCATTGCAAACACCGAGATCTGCCGCGCCATCGCTGACACCGCGAACGACATCCATGCTCACATGCTCTTCTAGGTCAACCTTGATGTGATCGTGCAGCCGGGCAAATGCACCCAAGTCTTCTGGTAAAAATTGAACAATCGCCGAGATGTTGGCGTACATGCGAACATGACCACGCACGCCGTCTGAAAACTCGCCCATTTCGGCTTGCATTTTCTCCAGCCCAAAGAGCACCGAGCGTGCGTGATGTAGCAGGCTCTGTCCGGCGGGTGTGAGGTCAACGCCTCTGCTGTGGCGATAGAGCAGGGCCGTGCCCAAGGCGGCTTCCAAATCACTCAAGCGCTTGCTCAGCGCGCTGGCGGCAATGAACTCGCGCTCAGCGGCCTTGCCAATGCTGCCCAACTCGCAAACGCTGGCAAACAGCTGCAAGCTGGTGAGGTCGATTCGGCGGGCGAATTGGCGATCAGTTCGGGCTTCGGTGGGTTTCATGGGTTTGACATCGCAATTAGCGATGGCTACCCAGATTCTATGGGGTAATTGGCGCTATTGGCATCGCCAACCGCGATGACGGCATTCGTGCCAATGGGGATGTGCGATTTTCGCAATGCATGTAAATTCATGCACTTACATGACAACGTTTGGAGACTGAATGACCTCATTGAACCGCCGCCATGTGCTGGAACTTGCTGCTGGCTTGGGTTTGCCGGGCATGGCAATGGCGCAGACCTTTCCTGACAAGGCGGTGACGATCGTTGTGCCAGCGCCGCCGGGTGGCACGGCAGACATCTGCGCGCGCGCCTTGCAAGAACCCTTGGGCAAGGCGTTGAATCAATCGGTTGTGATCGACAACAAAGGCGGCGCCAGTGGCGCGGTGGGCTCGCTCGCGGTCATGAATGCCAAGCCGGACGGACACAGCCTGTTGATGGCGTTTTCGGGTTTTCACGTCATGTCGCCGCATTTGGTGAAGCTGCCCTACGACCCGATGAAAGACTTGCAAGCGGTTTGCAATGTGTATACCGCGCCGCAAGTCTTGGTGGTTCGCAGCAGTTTGGGCATCAACACCGCGCAGGAGCTGTTGGTGTTCCTCAAAAAGAACCCTGGCAAACTCAATTACGCCTCAGCCGGCAACGGCTCGGTGCAGCACATCTCGGCAGAATTGTTCAAGTCGCTCACTGGCACCTTCATCACGCACATCCCGTATCGTGGAACTGGCCCGATGGTGCAAGACTTGCTCAGCAATTCGGTCGACATGACCATGACGACCGCGCCCCCGCTGATTCCACACATCAAAAGCGGCAGCTTCAAAGCCCTGCTGGTCACCGCGGGTAAGCGCCTGAGCAGCCTGCCCGATGTACCCACTGCGGCTGAAATGGGCATCAAAGGCTTGGAAGTAGCCAGTTGGTTTGCCCTCTACACCCATGCACAAGCGCCCAAAGCCGCGGTTGAGCGCGTCGCAAGCGAAGTCAGCAAAATCATGTCAACCCAAGCGTTCAAAGACCGAGCCTCGTCACAAGGTGCGGTTGCGGACTACTTAGGCCCAACAGAGATGGCCGCGTTTGCTGCCGCAGACTTCGCCCGCTGGGGCAAAGTCATCAAGGCGGCGAAGATCACGGCGGATTAAAAACCCGACTGCGGTCTACGTTGCTCGAAAAAGATAACACCATGACGCGATACTGCGCGCAGTAAATTCGCGTTTTGGCATCGGTCCAAGTGCAGCACGTCGAGTCGAAAAACCAGCGGCAAGGCGTCTAGCGCGATCCAAAGCCTTGCGAATTCTGTGTCGCTCATGGTTGGGGCGATGACGGCAAGATCGATGTCCGACCCAGCTTGAAAATTTGCAGTTGCGCGCGAACCGAAAACAAGTACGGTTTGAACGTCCGAAAACTCCGCGAACACACCTTGCAGGTCCGACAAAATTCGAGCCGAAAGCCCAAAACGCAGATCTTGTGGCTGTTGCACGAGTTGAGTTAGTTGCGCCATTGGTTTGTCCAGTTCGACAGCGCAATGAACTGATTGACTCCGATGGCGCAAACGAATGTGTGCACCTCAATTGCGACGGCTTCGTCATACGTGTGCGAGGTGAGATTGCGGTTGCGTTGCATCTCGCTCCACGCGTTGCCGTCGGCGATCCAACCCGCTGAGAGTGACTGCTGCAAAGCCTCGCGCGGGGTGGCAGCCATGATGCCATCGTCGAACAAACGTAACTTGAGCAGTTTCCATGCGAGCTCATAGGTGAATTCGAAGCGTTGAATAACGGCATCGCGCATGAACTCGTTATGTGGTTGCGCGATCGCATCTTTGAGTCGCGCAAGGGCGTTCTCGAAGTCGTTGATTCGCTGTTGAAGTCTATCGGTGGTCATGGCTGCTCATTGTGCAACACCCAACGAAAAAGCCTGCTGGGTTGCAGCAGGCCTGTCGATTGTGATGCCTTGTCAGGCTGCGTAAAACGTCGATTAACGTGTTGCCATCGGCGGCACATCGCGGCGCACCGAGCCTGTGAACAGTTGACGTGGACGCCCAATTTTGTACTCGGGGTCGCCGATCATTTCGTTGAGTTGTGCAATCCAACCAACCGTGCGTGCCAAAGCAAATACAGCGGTAAACAGGCTCACAGGGATGCCGATCGCGCGCTGCACGATGCCTGAGTAGAAGTCGACATTGGGGTAGAGCTTGCGGCTGACGAAATATTCGTCTTCCAACGCGATGCGTTCCAACTCTTTGGCGAGCTTGAACAAGGGGTCGTTGCCCAAACCCAGCTCTTGCAGCACTTCGTTGCAAGTTTCTTGCATGAGCTTGGCGCGTGGATCGTAGTTTTTGTAGACGCGGTGACCAAAACCCATCAGTTTCACGCCTGAGTTTTTGTCTTTGACCTTCTCCATGAACTCGCCGACTTTGCTCACGCCACCCATGGCTTGGATGTCTTCCAGCATGTTCAAACAGGCCTCATTTGCGCCGCCGTGCGACGGGCCCCACAAGCAGGCGACGCCCGCAGCAATGGCCGCAAATGGGTTGGTGCCCGAGCTGCCGCACAGTCGCACGGTTGACGTACTGGCGTTTTGCTCGTGGTCAGCGTGCAAGATGAAAATGCGGTCGAGCGCTCGCTCGATCACGGGGTTGACCTTGTATGGTGCGCACGGTGTGGCGAACATCATGTGCATGAAGTTGCCGGCGTAGCTCAAGTCGTTTTGTGGGTAGATGAAGGGCTGCCCAACACTGTATTTGTATGCCATGGCTACCAAAGTCGGCATTTTTGCAATCAACCGGATGGCAGAAATGTCGCGGTGCTCGGGGTTGTTGATGTCAGTGCTGTCGTGATAGAACGCAGACAAAGCGCCAACCAAGCCGGTCATGATCGCCATCGGATGCGCGTCGCGGCGGAATCCTCGCAGGAAAAACTGCATTTGCTCATTGACCATGGTGTGGTTAGTCACGCGGCCAACGAATTCTTGCTTCTTTGCCGCATTGGGCAGATTGCCGTAGAGCAGCAGGTGACAGGTTTCTAAGAAGTCGCATTGGGTCGCCAACTGCTCGATCGGGTAGCCACGATACAACAACTCACCTTTATCGCCGTCGATGTACGTGATGGTCGACTGGCACGCCGCCGTGCTCAAAAAGCCAGGGTCGTAAGTGAACATGCCGGTTTGGGCATACAGCTTGCGAATGTCGACCACGTCTGGGCCAATGTTGCCCTGGTACACCGGCATCTCAACGCTTGGGCTGCCGTTGGAGAATGCGAGGGTGGCTTTGTAGTCGGCGAGTTTCATGTGGTTTTTCCGATGGTGGTTAAGGAGTCAACCCAAGGGGTGGCGAATCTGGCTCAGGATAGCGGATACATCAACGCTGGCCAGTTCAGCATCGGGTTCTTTGCGGCGCAACAACAAATCAAGCAAATCGTTGTCGCTTAAATCCATCAGTTTGAGCAAGGCCTGTGACTGGTTCACCGTGACCTTGCCTCGGTAGTTGTTGAAAAATCGCTCCAAAAACAAATCGTTTTCGAGCAAGCCGCGCCGACAACGCCAAACCAATTTGGACATGCCTCGCTCATCTAACAAGGTGTGTGCCGACTCATCGGTTGCGGTTGTCATGGTCTTAAACCGCGCGGCGCACCATGAGCTCTTTGATTTTGCCAATTGCCTGCGTCGGGTTGAGGCCCTTGGGGCAGACGTCAACGCAGTTCATGATGGTGTGGCAACGAAACAGGCGATACGGATCCTCTAAGTTGTCGAGACGGCCGGCAGTGTCGTGGTCGCGGCTGTCGGCGATGAATCGGTATGCTTGCAGCAAGCCGGCTGGGCCAACGAATTTGTCAGGATTCCACCAAAAGCTGGGGCAACTGGTTGAACAGCTGGCGCACAAAATGCACTCGTACAAGCCGTTGAGCTCGTCTCGCTCTTCTGGGCTTTGAAGTCGTTCTTTTTCAGGTGCAATGGTGTCGTTGACCCAATACGGCTTGATCGAGTTGTATTTCTTAAAGAACTGCGTCATGTCAACGATCAGGTCGCGCACCACAGGCAGGCCCGGCAGCGGTTTGAGCACAATCGGGTCTTTGAGGGTGCGCAAATTTGTCAAGCAAGCCAGGCCGTTTTTGCCGTTGATGTTCATGGCGTCAGAGCCGCAAACGCCTTCGCGGCATGAGCGGCGAAACGTGATGCTCGGATCCTGGGCCTTGAGCTTCATGAGCGCGTCGAGCAACATCCGCTCGCTGCCGTCAAGCTCAACCTCAATTTTCTGCATATACGGCTTGGCATCTTTGTCTGGGTCGTAGCGGTAGATGCTGAAGGTGCGTTTGGTCATGAATGAACCTCAAAATTTTCGGTCTGATGAAAATACATCGCTAACAAATCAGTAGCAACAAACCCAATGAATCCGGAGACCAAGGTGGGTTTTTGCCAATAAAACCGCTTTAGAAGGTCCTCACCTTTGGCGGAACGCTCTCGGTCGTCAGCGGCTTGAGCTTGACCGCTTTGTAGCTCAGGCGGTTATCTGCGGCGTACCACAGGCTGTGCTTCATCCACTCTTTGTCGTTGCGACCCAGGGGCGTGAGGGGGTCGTCAACGGGGCGTTCGTAGTCTTTGACGGTGTGTGCGCCACGGCACTCTTTGCGGGCTGCTGCGCCTTCGATGGTGGCTTGGGCGGCTTCGATCAAGTTCTCGACCTCAAGTGCTTCGATGCGAGCCGTGTTGAACGTGCGGCTCTTGTCGCCCAAGGTGATGCCAGCGACGCGTTTGCGAAGCGCAGCTATTTTCGCAACGCCTTGATCCAAGGTTTCTTGGGTGCGAAACACGCCTGCGTGCAGCTGCATGGCATCGCGAATGTCGTTGGCCACGTCTTGTGCGTATTCGCCACTGGTGGACTCTTCGAGCCGGTTGAGACGGGTGATGGTCAGCGCCGCTGGGTCTTTAGGGAGGACCTTGAATTCTTGTGTTTTGAGGGCCGAGTCGACGATGTGGTTACCGGCGGCGCGGCCAAAGACCAGCAAGTCAAGTAACGAATTGGTGCCCAAGCGGTTTGCGCCGTGCACGCTCACGCACGAACATTCGCCCACTGCGTACAGGCCATGCACGACTGAGTTGTCGTCGCCGTCTTTTTGACGCACCACTTGACCATGGATGTTGGTCGGAATGCCACCCATTTGGTAGTGAATAGTCGGCACCACCGGAATCGGCTCTTTGGTGATGTCGACGTTGGCGAAGTTGATGCCGATCTCGTAAACACTGGGCAGGCGCTTGTGAATGGTGTCGGCATTGAGGTAGCTGAAATTCAGCAACACATGGTCCTTGCTGGGGCCGCAGCCACGACCTTCTTTGATTTCTTGGTCCATGCAACGCGACACAAAGTCGCGCGGGGCCAAATCTTTGAGCGTGGGCGCATAGCGTTCCATGAATCGCTCGCCTTGCGAGTTGACCAAAAACGCGCCTTCGCCACGGCAGCCCTCGGTGAGCAACACGCCCGCTCCAGCCACGCCGGTTGGGTGGAACTGCCAAAACTCCATGTCTTCTAATGCAATGCCCGCCCGCGCCGCCATGCCCAAGCCGTCGCCGGTGTTGATGAACGCGTTGGTGCTGGCTGCGTAAATTCGACCCGCACCGCCAGTTGCCAAGAGTACCGTTTTGGCTTGGAACACGTGCAGGTCGCCGGTTTCCATCTCAAGCGCGGTGACGCCGACGCAGTTGCCAGCGTCATCCATGACCAAGTCTTGTGCCATCCACTCAACAAAAAATTGGGTTTTGGCTTCGACGTTTTTTTGATAAAGCGTATGCAGCATTGCGTGACCGGTTCGGTCAGCAGCGGCACAGGCACGCTGAACAGGTTTTTCGCCGTAGTTGCTGGTGTGGCCACCAAACGGTCGTTGGTAAATTGTGCCGTCGGGGTTGCGATCGAACGGCATGCCCATGTGCTCGAGCTCGTAGACCACCTTGGGCGCTTCGCGACACATGAACTCGATGGCGTCTTGATCGCCGAGCCAATCAGAGCCTTTAACGGTATCGTAAAAATGATAGTGCCAGTTGTCGTCAGACATGTTGCCCAAGCTGGCACCAATGCCGCCTTGTGCGGCAACCGTGTGGCTGCGGGTTGGGAACACTTTGCTCAAAACCGCGACGTTCAAACCTGCGCGGGACAAGCGCAGCGAGGCTTGCATGCCCGAGCCGCCAGCGCCAACAATGACGACATCAAAACGGCGTGAGGCGATGTCTTTGGAGGTGTATGCCATGAGGGGAGACCTAAAAACTCTCAGTGAGTGCGTCGCAAAATAGCGAAATGTTGTTGCGCAGGCGGTTTGGGTTTAAACGCGCCAAATGACCTGAATGGCCCAGCCCATGCAGCCCACGAGCCACACGATGGTGAGTACTTGCAGGCTCAGGCGCATGGCCAGAGGCTTGACGTAATCCATCCAAACGTCACGCATGCCGACCCAGACGTGATAACTCAGTGCCACGATGACCGAAAACGTCAAAATTTTCATCCACTGCGGCGCGAAGATGCCAGCCCATTTCACGTAGGTGACGCTGCCGTCGATCAGCAAAAAGCGGATCAACGCAATGAAGGTAAACGCCGCCATGATGGAGGCTGTGACGCGCTGGCTGAGCCAGTCTCTGAGGCCGTAATGGGCACCGACGACAGGCCGTTTGGGGCCAAGATTTGCTGTTGACATGGGGTTTGCTGGGGTTGGTGATCAGTACAGACTGAACAGTTTGGCTGCGAAGAACGCGGTCAACGTCAAAGACAGGGCGAAGGTGGCAATGGCGGTGTTGTGACCAAACGATTTGCCCACGGCATGGTGGGTGTCCATCCACAAATGGCGCAAACCGGCAATCAAATGATGGAGGTAGGCCCAAATCAAAGACAAAGCCACGAGCTTCCAAATGATGCCCGGCAAGCCCAACATGCCGAACTTGAAAGCCGCTTTGAACTTGATGAAGGCCAGTTCTGAGCTGACCGAGGTGTCAAACATCCAAATGATGAACGGCAGCAACAAAAACATCAGCACGCCGCTCACCCGGTGCAAGATCGACACGTAGCCGGCCAAGGGCAGCCGATAAGTGCGCAAGTCTTTGAAAACATTGAGATTTCGAAACTCGGGGCGTTTGGCTCGTGGCGTGGGGCTGGTGCTCATTGGTCAGGCTCTTGTTAACTTCTTCGTCGTTCAGTGCTTGCCAAGCGTGGTTACCGCTTGGTTACGAAATGAACCCGTGTCTGAATTCTATGGCAAGCCGGTGCGTCAGACTCTCGTAAACCCCAGCACTTGATCTGATTTGTCGGCAACTGGGTCACTTCAGCTCAGATCGTTGCGGTAATGGTGTGAATCGGTTCGGTAACGAGCTTGGCGCAGCTCCATTGGCGCGTCGTTGTAAGTAAACGCGATGCGTTCTACCCACAACAGCGGCGTTCCGACATCAATGCCGAGTAACGATGCCGATTCGGGCTCGGCCGCTATGGCCCGTATCTTCTCAGCCGCGCGCAGCACGCGGGTGTTGAAATCGCTTTCGTACAAGCCGTAGGTCGAGCCCGAATGCTTGAGCAATTGTTCGGCGCTCAAGCCTTTGAACACCGTGGCTGACAGCCAAACGTCTTCCAAAATTGTCGCCACACCGCCAAACGACAACAGCCGCCGGGCAAAAACAACCGGGTCTTGGGCTTTCAAATTCAAGGCCTGTGCGACTTCGGTGCTGGCGCGGGTGCGTTGGCAGGCCAATATTTGTCGCTGTGCGGGACCCTCGTCAGACGCCACACCAACGTCGGGCATGAGGCGCAAAAATCGATATTGCGACTTGGCCTCGGTGTGCGTCGCGACGAATGTGCCTTTGCCTTGGCGGCGCGTCACTTGGTTGTCAGCGGCTAACTCGTCAATGGCCTTGCGAACGGTGCCCTGACTCACACCGTAGCGCTGCGACAACTCCACCTCAGACGGCATCAACTCACCAGGCTTCCACTCGCCACGCTGCATGCTTTGCAGCAAGAGCGCGCGGATTTGGCTGTACAGCGGCGAAGATTTCGGCTGAATAGCGTCTGCGGCATTCGGTGCATCTGCAAGCATGGTGGACATGGTTCATTATCTTCTATAAGACAGAGGAGTTCAACCGGTGCCCGCCTTGTTTGGGCTTTTTTGCAGTTACGCCGCGATTACACTTCGGTCGTTTGCGCGCTTTTGGTAGCGTGCGGCCCGCTTTTTCAACCATCGGAGTTTTCTCATGTCCAAAGCCCCTGTTCGCGTTGCCGTCACTGGCGCGGCTGGCCAAATCGGTTACGCCTTGTTGTTTCGCATCGCCTCTGGTGCCATGCTGGGTGCCGACCAGCCTGTGATTTTGCAATTGCTTGAAATCCCCGATGAGAAAGCGCAAAACGCGCTCAAAGGCGTGATGATGGAGTTGGAAGACTGCGCATTTCCGCTGCTGGCCGGCATGGAAGCCCACGCTGACCCGATGACCGCGTTCAAAGACACGGACTACGCATTGCTCGTGGGTTCGCGCCCCCGTGGCCCCGGCATGGAGCGTGCTGAGCTCTTGGCCATCAACGGTGCCATTTTCACGGCTCAGGGCAAAGCGCTCAACGCCGTGGCTTCGCGCAATGTGCGCGTTTTGGTCGTGGGCAACCCCGCAAACACCAATGCCTACATCGCCATGAAAAGCGCGCCCGATCTGCCGCGCAAAAACTTCACCGCCATGTTGCGCCTGGATCACAACCGCGCAGCGAGCCAAATTGCCGCCAAGACAGGCAAAGCCGTCGGCAGCATCCAAAAGCTGGCCGTGTGGGGCAACCACTCGCCAACCATGTACGCAGACTATCGTTTCGCCACGATCGGCGGCGCGTCGGTCAAAGACATGATCAACGACCAGGACTGGAACGCCAACACCTTTTTGCCGACGGTTGGCAAGCGCGGCGCGGCCATCATCGCGGCTCGTGGTTTGAGCTCGGCTGCATCAGCCGCCAACGCGGCAATTGACCACATGCGCGATTGGGCGCTGGGCACCAATGGCGCGTGGGTCACGATGGGTGTCCCATCAAACGGCGAGTACGGCATTCCTAAAGACACGATGTTTGGCTTTCCGGTCACGTGTTCGGGCGGCGAGTACACCTTGGTTGACGGTTTGGCCATCGACGCATTCAGCCAAGAGCGCATCAACATCACCCTGAAGGAGCTGCAAGACGAGCAAGCGGGCGTTGCCCATTTGGTCTAAAGCGCCCAACCCATGAGACACCCCCGCGAGGTTCTCCACGACAACCGTCTTGGAGCTTCTGTCGGGGGTATTTTTTCGCCCTCGGCTGGCGCAAGCGCCGATGGTGCCACCGCCGACATCCCCGTTTGCGATCACTACTGCGGCACACTTGAGCGGGTCGACAAGGCGCTGGCGTTACAGGCCGCGCTCATGCGCGAGCTTGGTGTGTGCCCAATTGACGTCACGCTCGACTGCGAAGACGGCGCACCCGTTGGCGACGAGATAGCCCATGCAAAAGCACTCTCGGTCGCCGCATCCATTCGCTTCGATGCTATTGATATAGGACTACCCGGTGCGCTTCAACCCCGCTGCGCGGTGCGTGTTCACCCGGTTGGACACCCAGCGTTTGTCACCGATGTGGCGCATTTGGTCGCGCCGCAAGCGCATCGGCTCAGCCACGTCATGTTGCCTAAGGTCGAGTGCTTGGGGGATGTTGAGTGGGCCCAAGCCGCCATCGACGCGGCAGTGGACGGCGTGCACGGTGCGGGCAAAGTCCGGCTAGCGCTGCATGCCTTGATCGAGTCGCCCTTGGCGGTTCACCATGCGTTTGACATCGCTGGACACCCCCGAATTGCGTCGCTGAGCTTTGGTTTGATGGACTTTGTCTCCAGTCACGGAGGAGCTTTGAGTGAGCACGCGATGAGCGCCACTGGGCAGTTCACCGACCCCCAAGTCGTGCGGGCCAAGCTCGCGGTTGCAGCGGCTTGCCATGCACACAAAAAAGTGCCCAGTCACTGCGTGGTCACTGAATTCACTGACTTGGATGCTATTCAAAACGCAGCGGCCCAAGCCAAGGCCATGGGATACATGCGCATGTGGAGCATTCACCCCAAGCAGATTCAGCCGATTTTGCGAGCCTTTGCGCCAAGCGGCGCTGAGGTCGACAAAGCCGCTGGCCTGTTAACCCAAGCCCAGCAAGCCGATTGGGCACCCATTCGATACGGCAACGTGCTGCACGACCGCGCCAGCTACCGTTTGTATTGGCAAATTTTGCAACGAGCGCGCCGCGCTGGGCAAACGCTGCCAAGCGCGGTTGCCCACTGGCTGCCGTGAGGTCACAATAGCCCGGATATTCGAAAGACAACATGACTGCATTCATCAAAATCGCGTTTGCCTCATTCACTTTGCTCGGTGCGTCGTTCAGTGCCGCTGCGCAGTCGCCGCCCGTCAAACCCCCGACTAAGCTGCACAGCCCGGCGATCGCGAAGCAAATCAAGGTTGCGGCTTCTGCCCCGGCGGCTACTGCATCTTCGGCCAGCGCGGCTGCGGTTGACCCCTTGGCTGCTGACGTGCTCACCGGCAGCATCAAATGTGAGCTTGGACGGGTCGTTGTCGTCGCTGCAAATCCCAAAAAGCGCGGTCACTTCAATGTCAGCGTCGGTAAAGTCAGTTTCGACATGAAACCCGTCGAAACCACCACAGGCGCGCTGCGCATGGAAGACAAAGCGCGTGGCGGTGTTTGGTTGCAGCTGGGCAACAAAAGCATGCTCATGAACGAAAAAATCGGTCAGCGCGTGGCCGACAACTGCATTCACCCGCAACAAGTCATCTGGATCGCCGAAGCCAAAGCCCGCCCACCCGGCCCGAGCCTGTTTGGCGATGCACCAGCCGCACCGGCATCGGCCGCCGCTTCGGCACCCGCCGCTGCAGCGGTCGCAGCCAGCGCGGCTGCTTCCGCGCCCCGCTGACGGGTCAAATGTACAAATTTTGACGGAAATACGCCAATGGTCTCCGGATTCATTGAGTTTGTTGCTATCATATTTGAAATCGTAAAACTTCAATCTCAGCTTGTATCAAGCCATGCCGCCCCTGTTTTCAGGCGTTGACCACGTCCACATCCACGTCACCGACCGCGTCGCCGCAACCGAGTGGTTTGAGCGCGTCATGGGCCTGCGGCCCATCCAGGCCCTTGAGTTTTGGGCGGTCGACGGTGGCCCGCTCACCCTTTCGGATGCGGGCGGATCGGTTCACTTTGCGCTTTTCGAGTCAGCGCCCCAAGCATCTCGCGCCACCATCGCCTTGGGCGCAACCGCCGGCGAGTTCATCGCGTGGCAGCGTCACCTCAGCGCCATCTTGACTCAACCTGTTGAATTCGTGGACCACAATTTGTCGTGGTCGATCTACTTCAAAGACCCAGACGGCAACCCGTTTGAAGTCACGACGTTTGAGTACGCCGCCGTTGCTGCGGTGCTCCCAATGGGCGCTTAGGTCCGAGCCGACCATTTGAGAACATTCGAACGGCTACCGAGGCGCGGCTTCGGCGGCGGTTTCTGCCTCCGCATAAATTGCTCCGCCGGGTGTCAGTGCCGAGTGCTCGCGTTTCGAGCGGATGACTGGGTAGAACATCTCAACAAACCAGCGCTCTTTGCCATAAATTAAATCGTCTTGCAGGCCGACCTTGGCGGGAAATTGCCGGGTGATGTGGGCGGTCCCGAACAAAATGTCCCAAAAAAAGAGCAAGTTTCCAAAGTTGCCTTTGTAGTGGCCAATGCCGTCTTGGTTGGTGAGAGCGTGATGCGCCCAATGGGTTGCTGGCGTGGAGATGGTGCGCTCCAAGACCCACATCAATGGGCTGAGGGCTTTGATTTTGTACAGCGGCGCGTCCCAGCGGACGGCAGAGTGCGCACCCATGATGACGGTGAGCTTCACGACGACATAGCCCAAATAAACGTTGGCAAAGCCGAGGAAGACGAAAACGCCCGCGATCCAAATGCCAGGCATCATCAAATAGTAGAAAAAATTGTTGCGGTAGGTCATGCGCATGCTCATGTAGTGCGCCGTGTGGTGTGCTCGGTGCAGCGGCCACATGCGTGGTGAGTGAGACAGTCGATGCCACCAGTACTGGGTCATGTCGTCACCGATGAGCAAAATGCCCACCATCGCCCAAACGGGTAAATGAGCAAGTGCGTCTTTGTAGTCAGCGAACCAAAGGGCACCGGCCCTGCCTGTCAGATAAAAAATAACGGGCTGAGTGAAGGCGACCAAGCTGATGAACATGAATAGTTCAAGCTTGGTGTCGTCTTTGCTGGCTTGGATGGTTTTGCTTTTGCCGGCCCAGTACTCAGCCGCAGCAAAGCCGAAGATGATCACCAGCAAAGTAATGTTTTGAATTGCGTTCATGGTCTTTGCTCCAGAAAGTTCACCCAATGCGCTTTAACAGTGGCGGGTCGTATCGCTGTTCGATGATTTCTGTCGACGGCATGTAATTGCGCATGGTGATGTTGAAATTCCCCGCCTTGGGCGCTGGGAGCCAGTTGCTGACTTTTTCGTCCGAGGGGCGTTCAGTTTGGATGTAGACCCGTAAGCCACCGTCGGAGTCAAACTTCAAGCCTTTCATGTTTTCGCGAATGGCCCATCGGTTGGCTTCGTTCACAACCAAGTTGAAGTCTTGGTACAAGGTGAATGACCAAAATGCCTCGACCTTCGGAAACTGGTCTTTGCGCATGAACAACTCGTACTTGCCGCCGCTGTTGAGGCGCTCGCCGTTTTGATCAAGTGATGCCCAAAGGTAGGTGCATTCGTGCGGCGGATGCGCCACGATGCCCCACAGCGCCTGCCAAGCGGATCGCATCAGGTAGTCTGTCGTTTGCGCCTGGCCGATGTTGGTTGGAAAGTAAAACCAGCCATTGACCGCACGCGCCCATGGTCGCTCGACGTGGGAGCGCAGCGCAGGTAGGCCATCGCGAGCCGCGCGGGCCAAACCGCGATTGGTGTCAGCATCGTTCTTGGATAGGTCCATTCCTGGGCCAATGTTGACGGTCTTGAATCCCTGCAGCAAGATCTCGTCCGACTTGGGCGGCGGGTTTTCAAAGAGCATGTGGTTGATGATGGCGAATGGGCGTAGCGGCTTGCCGGCATGTTGCGTGATGTCATAGACGTTAAAGTCGCTTGGAACGAACTCCCGACCCGCCAAAAAGTCCGCAATTGGCGACAAGGTTGCTTGCTTGAATTTGCTTTTGGCCCAAGCGAGTTCTTTGGCATCGTCTTGGTCAATGCGAAGCCGCACCAATGCAAAAAGCCATTTTTGCTCGCACTTCAAAACGCGGTCGAACCGCCCCGAAGGGATGTCCCCCGTCCAACCCGGTGGCACCAGTAAGAAGTTGCCAAAAATCGGCCCGCCTGAGCGTTTGCTGATGTACGCGCAGTTGTTGGTGTACAAATCTGACAGCTGCACCGAGAAGTAGTGCCCCTCAGGGTCCTTGGTGCTCAGAACCATGGGGCCTTTTCGCAGGTCGACGATCGAAGCGGCGTAGACGGTGTCGGTGTTGAACGAGCCGCCATTTCGAAAGTTCGATGTCGCCACAAAGTCTTTTGGGCTGATGAACGCATTCAATGGCACTCTTTGCCCAGTTGGCTCTTTGGCGAACAAATAACTCAAGTTCGCCATGTAGACCAGCGGAAAACCATATTGAAAGGCTTGCAAGCCCATGGAGTACCCGTGCGCCTCGCGCGGGTTGCCGACGCCTTCTTGACCCTTGAGCATGTCAAATTGAGCAGGGTGAGGTGCTCCATCCTTGGTTTGCGCTGTGGCTGCCGACACGCCGACCAGGCCGGTGCTCAAACCGGCACCTAGGGCTGCGATTGAATTCTTGAAGAGTTTGCGTCGTTCCATGGATGTCTCCGATGTTGTGGGGGCATTGTTAAAGTCGCCGCATTGAATGTCCAATGCATTCGCAATTGATAATCGATGCAGTCACTGCATGAAACGGATCGACATCGTGGAAATAAAACGCCTCAAGCACCTGATTGCATTGGCAGATGAGCGCCATTTTGGCCGCGCGGCTGAGCGGGTCCACCTGAGTCAGCCCGCCTTCAGCCGAAGCATTCAAAACGCTGAATCAGAGCTGGGCTTGCAGCTATTTGACCGTGGTGCCGTCGAAGTCATCGCAACCGCTGCTGGCGGCTTCGTGATTGAACGAGCTCGCAAGCTGGTGTTTGACAGCCGATGCTTGGAGCGTGATGTGACGCTCTACCGCGAGCGCGTGATCGGAGACATTGCAGTTGGCGTCGGCCCGTTCCCGGCAGCGACAATCGTGCCCGCGTTGCTCGTGAAACTGCGCACAACGCATCCGGGTGTCAACTGCCGAGTCGAGGTGAACAACTGGCTCTATTTGGTTGAGCACCTGCGCGCGGAGGAGCTTGACTTCTTTTTGGCCGATATTCGCGATGTGCCGCGTGATCCTGACCTTGTCATCGAAAATACGGGTCGGCAGTATGGGCATTTTTATGTTCGTCCGGAGCACCCGTTGCTGTCGATCGACACGCCAATGGCTGCAGCCATGACGCCTTACGGATTGGCAAGCGTGCGACTACCAAAGGAAATCAAGCTACTCATTCGCACGCTGTTGCAAATACCGGCGCACGAGAAGTTGCCGCTCGCGGTCGAGTGTGATGACGTTCAGCTGCTCAAACACGTTGCGCGGTGCACAAATACGGTGCTGATTTGCGCAGATGCCGCCGTCCGCAGGGAGGTTGACGCTGGCAAACTGACCCGCCTGGCGTTGCAAAATGTGCCGATATCGCACTCAGACACCGGGATCGTGTCACTCAAAGGGCGAAGTTTCTCGCCCATGGCTGGCTTTGCAGCCGACTTCGTTCGCGAATTTTCAGTAGACTGGGCTCGATAGCTGGCGTCAGCACGATTTGGTTTCGCGGCTACGCCCGGTAATGGGCGAGCGGTTTGGGTCCATTTCGACCAGTTTCGATGAATTTTTAAGCTCTAGTGGCAGTTGGTCACGGTATTTGTTGCGGTTGTTGCTATCATTTTAGACTTGTCACGAAGCGGAATACTCCGCGCATTTGACTTGACATGCGTGAATCCGTGGCTAAAATCCATACTTGTGGATGCGTACCTCACTTTTTTTGAACGGACTTAGCCAATGGAAGTCATCCTTGCCGAGCGGGGTCAAATCGTCATTCCTAAGGCTGCCCGCGACGAGTTGGGTTTGGTGCCGGGTATGAAGCTTGACGTGCGCGTTGAGGCAGGCAAGTTGGTTGTTCGCAAAAAGGTCGACGATGCCTTGTCGAGGGTTCGCGGGCGGTTCAAGCTTGACGGATTTGCCAGTACCGACGAGGCGATGCTCGCGATTCGTGGCCGGGCGCCTGGCGACCCGCTGGACGTTTGATCGTTTGAAATTGAAGCATTCCAGTCGCCATGATCGCCATTGACTCCTCCGTGCTGATTGACCTGCTTTGCGATGCGCCGGGTGCGCAGAGCGCTGAGGTGGCGATTCGCGAGAGTTTGAGCATTGGCCCTGTCGTGATTTGCGATGTAGCGTTGTCTGAGATCAGCGCGGTGCTGAAAAACGGCAGCGAATGCTTGGTGGCGCTTGAAGAGTTGGGCATTCGGTTTGATTCGGTTGAGCCACGTTCGGCGATACGCGCCGGTGAGATGCAACGCCGCTACAGGCAGCGCGGCGGTCAACGCGAGCGAGCGGTGCCTGACTTTTTGGTGGGAGCGCACGCACTCATGCAGTGCCAAGGCTTGATCACACGAGACAAAGAATTTTTTGGCGACTATTTCAAGGGTTTGCGGGTGATCGTTCCCGTTGAGCTCTCATGAACGGCGTCGCCTGACCGCCTACCCCCCCCCCGCACTTTTTTTACCCAGGAGCCAGCCATGACTGATTTTCTAGCCACCTACCGAGCCCATGTCGCCGAGCGCGCCGCTCAAGGTATCCCGGCCCTGCCGCTGAGCGCCAAGCAAACCGGCGAAGTGATTGAGTTGCTCAAGTCGCCGCCCGCTGGTGAGGATGCGTTTTTGGTACAACTGCTTAGCCACCGCGTGCCTGCAGGCGTCGACAATGCCGCCAAAGTCAAGGCCAGCTACTTGGCCGCAGTGGCCATGGGCACTGAAGTCTGCGCAGGCATCAGCCGCGCGCAAGCGACCCAGCTGCTGGGCACGATGCTTGGCGGCTACAACATTGCGCCCATGGTGACCTTGCTTGACGACGCTGAAGTCGGCGGCGTCGCAGCGGAAGGCCTGAAGCACACCTTGCTGATGTTTGACCAGTTTCACGATGTCAAAGAAAAAGCCGACAAAGGTAACGCCAACGCAAAGGGTGTGATGCAGAGTTGGGCCGATGGCGAGTGGTTCACCACGCGCCCAGAAGTGCCCAAAAGCATCACCGTGAGTGTGCTCAAAGTCACTGGCGAGACCAATACCGATGATTTGTCGCCTGCTCCGGACGCCTGGAGCCGCCCCGACATTCCGTTGCATGCCTTGGCCATGCTGAAAAACAAGCGCGACGGCATCACGCCTGAAGATGACGGCAAACGCGGCCCCGTCAAATTCATTGAGGATTTGCGAGCCAAAGGCAACGTCGTTGCCTACGTGGGCGACGTGGTGGGAACGGGCTCAAGTCGCAAATCAGCGACCAATTCAGTGCTTTGGTTTACCGGCGACGACATTCCCTTCATTCCTAACAAGCGCACGGGCGGTGTGTGCTTGGGCGCAAAAATCGCGCCGATTTTCTACAACACCATGGAAGACTCGGGCGCTTTGCCCATCGAGCTTGATGTGAGCCAAATGGGCATGGGCGACGTGGTTGAGCTGCGCCCGTATGAGGGCAAGGCGTTCAAAAGTGGTGTCGAGATTGCGAGTTTCCAGGTCAAGAGCGACGTGCTCTTTGACGAGGTGCGCGCGGGTGGGCGCATTCCGCTCATCATTGGCCGCGGTTTGACGGGTAAGGCACGCGAGGCCCTGGGCCTTGCACCGTCGACGCTGTTTCGTCTGCCTGCTGTGCCAAAAGGGCGCGGCAAAGGGTTCACATTGGCGCAAAAAATGGTTGGCCGCGCTTGTGGGCTGGCTGAGGGTGTGGGCGTGTTGCCTGACACCTACTGCGAACCCAAAATGACCAGCGTAGGCTCGCAAGACACAACCGGTCCAATGACCCGCGACGAACTCAAAGATTTGGCCTGCTTGGGCTTTAGCTCTGACCTGGTGATGCAATCGTTTTGCCACACGGCCGCTTACCCCAAACCAGTCGATGTGAAGATGCACCATGAGTTGCCAGACTTCATCAGCACGCGCGGTGGCATCAGCTTGAAACCCGGCGACGGCATCATCCACAGTTGGCTCAACCGCATGTTGTTGCCCGACACGGTTGGCACCGGAGGCGACAGCCACACCCGCTTTCCGATCGGTATCAGTTTTCCGGCAGGGTCCGGGTTGGTCGCATTTGCCGCGGCGACGGGCGTCATGCCACTGGATATGCCCGAGAGCGTGTTGGTGCGTTTCAAGGGCACCATGCAGCCCGGTGTGACGCTGCGCGATTTGGTTCATGCCATTCCGCTTTATGCCATCAAGCAGGGGCATTTGACCGTTGCCAAGCAGGGCAAGGTCAACATCTTTTCTGGCCGGATTTTGGAGATTGAAGGCCTGCCTGACCTTAAAGTTGAGCAAGCGTTCGAGCTCAGCGATGCCTCAGCCGAGCGCAGCGCCGCTGGGTGCACGATTGCACTCAACAAAGAGCCGATCATTGAGTACATCAACAGCAACATCGTTCTGTTGAAAAACATGATTGCGCAGGGCTACGCTGACCCTCGCACGATTGGGCGACGCGTCAAATCCATGGAAGCTTGGCTGGCCAACCCCAGTTTGCTCAAGGCTGACGCTGATGCTGAGTACGCCTACACGATTGAGATCGACCTGGCCGAAATCACCGAGCCCATCGTGTGCTGCCCCAACGATCCAGACGATGCCAAAACCCTGAGCGATGTGGCGGGCGCCAAGATTGACGAAGTCTTTATCGGCAGCTGCATGACCAACATTGGGCATTTCAGGGCAGCCAGCAAGTTGCTTGAAGGCAAAAAAGACATTCCAGTCAAGCTGTGGATGGCACCGCCGACGAAGATGGACGCACAGCAGCTGACCGAAGAGGGTCATTACGGTGTGTTTGGCGCGGCTGGTGCGCGCATGGAAATGCCAGGCTGCAGCCTTTGCATGGGCAACCAGGCGCAAGTCAAAGAAGGTGCGACGGTCATGAGCACATCAACTCGCAACTTCCCGAACCGCCTAGGTAAAAACTCCAACGTCTACTTGGGTTCAGCCGAACTCGCAGCCATCTGCTCGAAACTCGGTCGTATTCCGTCAAAAGCTGAATATTTAGCCGATGTTGCGGGCATCAACGCCGATGGCAGCAAGATCTACAAATACCTCAACTTTGACCAAATCGCTGAGTACAAAGAGACGGCAGACGGAGTGACGGTTTGACGCTTTGATTGCGGCCGAGTGAGTCGGCTTCAGCTTCGAGCGGGGCTGCGAGTCGGGTGGACTGGCAGCCTTTTTTCTTTCAGCGACTCAGGTTGAATGAGAGTGGGCGGGGCGTTAGAGTTTTGTCCCTTTTGCATACGCTTCGTACTGCTCGTTGTTCTGAGTTGGACTAATCGCCCACAGGAATCTGTTTCCTGACCCGACACTGATCTGTTGCTTCAAATGGCGCTCTGCTTCGGCATCGTAGGTGTAGTGACCCTCCTTGCTTCTTTCTCGCTGGCGGTTAAACCAGGGCGGGCGTTGGTCGTGCGATTCGGCGAACCATTTGATCAAGTCGGCTTCGATGTATTGGTACAACGTCGTGTGATTCTTTCGCGAAATCTGTGCGATTCGGATCTCAATTTCCAGGTTTGGAACACTGACAAGCAGCTCTGACAGCCAATTGGCATGGCTATACAGACGGTCATAGGCGGACCCTTCGCCGATGTAAATCACCGGCGAGTGATTGGGGCCACCCTGAGCGTTCGATCCGTAAGCAATGGATACCGCCCCTTTGAGTCGAATGATGTAGACGCACTGCTTGGGACGGCGGATGTCCGGCCATCGATCTGTGATGATTTTTCGAATGATGGGGACGGCGTATTGCGAAGTCAGTCCAGTAAAACCGAATCGGAAATGAATGGGCTCAGCCCATTCGATCTCGCTGTTTTTGATGATGGCCGCCATGGGGTTCTTGCTTTCATATGAGGGGCTAGAGATTTTTCACCAATGCACACCAATGAGCATGCGCTGCCCACTCGCCGGGTGCGCGAACCCCATCTCAGCCGCGTGCAGCATGAGCCGTGGCGATTTGGCGTACACCTCGGCACTTGCGTAGAGGTGATCGCCCCAAATTGGGTGGCCGATGAAGGCGCAGTGAACGCGCAATTGGTGAGTTCGGCCGGTTTCTGGCTTTAAGCTTAAGTGGGTGCTATGGGTGGATTCGTCGCGTGACAACACGGTCAAGTGGCTGATGCTGGGTCGGCCATTGACGGGGTCGACGTGTCTGAGCGGGCGGTGGGCGAGATCGTCTCCGATGGGTTGGTTGATGGTGCTGTTGTCGAACTGCACGAGGCCGTCAACCGTGGCTTCGTAGCGTTTGCTGATGGTCCGAGCTTCGAATTGTTTGCTCAAAAAGCTCTGAGCTGCTTTGCCACGACCAAAGATGACCACGCCGCTGGTGGATTGGTCTAAGCGGTGAACGGTTAGCGCATCCGGCCAGCGCTTTTGCAGCCTCGCAATCAAGCAGTCGGCTTTTTCTGGTCCTTTGCCGGGTACGCTGAGCAAACCGCTGGGCTTGTTGACGACGATGATGTGCTCGTCAATGTGCAAGATGCCGATGTCTTCGTCACGGATGTGTTCTGAGCTGGGAGCGGGCGGCTGGCTGACTTGCTCTTTGGCGATGGTGTGAAATTCTGGGTTGCGCTTGGGCATGCCCGAATTGTGACCGGCACAATGGGGCATGGGCGAGTCAATTCACATTGTCGGTGCAGGTATGGGCGGACTGGCGTGTGCGCTCGCGCTGGCCCGTGCGGGTGCGCGGGTGCGCGTGTCCGAGCGAGCGATGGGCCCTGGCGAAGTGGGTGCCGGTATTCAACTCGGGCCGAATGCCACGTCAGTGCTGTCTGACTTGGGCGTGATTGATGCTATAAAAAAAGTAGCAGTCAGCCCAATGAATACGGAGACCAAGAGCATTATTTCCATGAAATTGCTCGCAAAATTGCCTTTGAGTGCTCTCGGCGGGGTTAACGATCGCTATGGGTCGCCGTATTGGTGTGTGCACCGCGCGGAGCTGCATCAGGTGCTGTTTAACGCCGTGCAGCATGCGGGTGTTCAGGTTGATTGGGGGCAGTTTTGGTCGCCAGACGCATCCGTTGACTCGTCCCCGGCGGGCGAAGCGCTCGTCGCTGCTGATGGGCTTTGGAGCGCGGTTCGCTCAAGTTGCGGCGATGCGTCGCTGCCTCTTTCGACCAGTCACTGGGCTTGGCGGGCGATGTTTGACTTCGAATCGGTGCCGCATGAGCTGCAAGCCGTCCAGGTCACAGCGTGGATGGGCCCGAGCCAGCACATGGTGACTTACCCGGTGCTGCTGCGAGGTCAATTGATGCTCAATGTGGTGGCTTTTACGCCGAAAGAATTGAGCGGTCACGGCGCTGATGTGGGGCGAAGTTGGGCGAACGCGACTGACGCGCGCGCACTCTTGCAAGCCTTGGGACCCATTCACCCGACGTTGGCGGGACTGCTTGCGAGCGCGACGGCAGTGACGCGGTGGAATGTCGCAGCGCGGGCGCCGCTCGAGCGCGCGTCTGATATGTTGACCCAACACCATGGGCGATTTGTGGCTTTGGTTGGCGATGCCGCCCACCCGATGAGGCCCTATATGGCGCAGGGCGCAGCGATGGCCCTGGAAGATGCTGCGGTGTTGGCCCGCTGCGTGAGTCAAAGGCCCAGCGATACCCGCGCCGCGTTTGAGCAGTATGCGCAAATTCGCTGGGCTCGCAATGCACGGGTGCAGCGCAAGGCGGCTCTGAACGGGCTTATTTTTCACCTCCCCGCACCGATGAGTTGGGCCCGCAACGCCGCACTGCGGATTCGCCCCCAATTGATGGACGTGCCGTGGCTATTCGGCCATCGCGCCCGATAATCAAACCATGCGCCTATTGATTCCCGAGCAAAAGCAACTGGTCCACCAGATGTCCATCCCCATGCGCTGGGGCGACATGGATGCCATGGGGCATGTCAACAACACGATCTATTTTCGCTACCTTGAGACGCTTCGCATCGAATGGATGCGATCGATTGGCGCGCAACCCGATCCGAAAGGCGAGGGCCCAGTCATCGTCAATGCGTTTTGCAATTTTCATGTGCAACTGGTCTACCCCGGAGATGTGCTGATGAAGATGTACGTCAGCAACGCGGGGGAAAAGTCGTTTGAAACCTGGGGCACGATGGCGCACGCCGATGCGCCTGATGTCATCTGCGCAAGCGGCGGCGCGACCACGGTTTGGATTGATTTTCCCAAGCAAAAGTCGACTCCCATGCCGGCTTGGTTGCGCGAACACCTGGTCGCGCAGATCTCGCAAGCAGCGCCTTGACGATGCACATCTCACATCGCGCGTGGACTCAGCAAGCCGTCAATCGCATTGAGGCTGACTTCCAACGATCCGCCGACACCCACTTGATTGCACTGCCTGCAAGCGGGTTTCCGGGCATTGATCTCTACCTGAAAGACGAGTCGAGCCACCCGACTGGCAGCCTGAAGCATCGGCTCGCTCGAAGCCTGTTTTTGTATGCGCTGTGCAACGGTTGGTTGCACTCAAAAAGCACCGTGGTCGAGGCCTCGAGTGGATCGACTGCGGTGTCTGAGGCATATTTTGCGCGCTTGTTGGGCTTGCCGTTTGTTGCGGTGATGCCTGCCAGCGTTTCAGCTGAAAAGATTGCGGCGATTGAGTTCTACGGCGGGCGCTGCGAATTGGTGGCCGACCCGCGTCACGTGTACGAGCGCGCGCTCGAGGCTGCGAGTCTGAGCGGCGGCCATTACATGGACCAGTTCACCTATGCCGAGCGGGCCACCGACTGGCGCAGCAACAACAACATTGCTGAATCGATTTTCGTGCAAATGCGGCGCGAACGCCACGCCGTGCCAGCATGGCTGGTGGCCAGCGCAGGCACTGGCGGCACGTTGGCTACGCTTGGGCGCTACGTGCGCTACTGCGAGCACCCAACCCAAGTTTGCGGCGTTGACGCGCAGCGCAGCGTCTTTTTCGATGCCTACGTGAGCGGCAACAACGACTTGACCTTGGATGTTGGCTCGCGCATTGAAGGCATTGGCCGCCCGCGGGTTGAAGCTTCGTTTTTGCCGCAAGCGATTGACCACATGGTGCAGGTACCCGATGTTTGGTCACTGGGTGCGATGGTGGCGACAAGCCGCACACTTGGCCGCGCGGTCGGCGGGTCAACCGGCACGAACGTCGTGGCGGCGCTGGCATGTGCGTTAGCGATGGCCGAGCGCGGCGAATGTGGCAGTGTGGTGACCTTGTTGTGCGACAGTGGCGCGCGCTATTTGCACAGTTATCACAACGCCGACTGGCGACAGACTCAAGACCTGTGCTGCGAGACCGAATCCGACGCAATTGAGTCATGGTTAACGACTGGGCGCATGCCGAAAGCGCTGACGACTGCACTGCGCACTTGCACCCGCGATGCCGCCCCCCTTGTGACTAAATGAGCCATTGAACAAACAAATTGACATGACCGAATCTGAAAACGCCACCCCGCAAGCCGCAGTTCAGCTGCAAAAAAACGACGAAAACTTGGTCTGGATTGATTGCGAAATGACCGGGCTCGACCCTGACGACAACCGGTTGATTGAGATTGCCGTCGTCATCACCAGCCCCGACTTACTCGTTCGGGTTGAGGGGCCGGTCTTTGCCATCCACCAAAACGAGGTGGAGTTGGCCAAAATGGACAAGTGGAATCGCAACACCCACGGCAGCAGCGGCTTGACCGCGAGGGTTCAAGCCTCAACGGTGACCGAGTCGCATGCCGAGGCGGAGTTGCTCGCGTTCATTCGACATTTCGTACCCAAAAGCAAGAGTCCGTTGTGCGGCAACACCATCAGCCAAGATCGGCGATTTTTGGTCAAGTACATGCCCAAACTCGAGGGTTACTTGCACTATCGCAACATCGATGTCAGCACGCTCAAAGAGCTGGCGGCGCGGTGGAAGCCCGCCGTCAAAGAGTCATTCAAGAAGCAGCAAAAACACACGGCGTTGGCCGATGTGCATGAAAGCATCGCGGAGCTGATTCACTACCGCACCCATTTTTTAAACCTCTGAGGCAGCGCCAAGCCATGAACGACCCCCATGTTGGTGAGGCTGAAGTTGCGCCGCAAGCGACTGATCCCAAGCGGTTTTCGACGCTCAAGCAGCCCCGCTCGTTGCCCATCGTTGGCAGCTTGCTGGCTGTGAGCCCAACGGCTGCGCACGTGCAGTTTGAGACATGGTCGCGTGAACTGGGCACACCGTTTCGCGCGCGGTTGGGGCGGCGATACATGATGTTCATTGACGATGCGTCCGACGTCAGTAAGGTCATGAAGTCACGTCCAGGCGCGTTCAAGCGAGTGCGGCCACTGGAGTCGGTGTTTCGCGAAATGGGCATTGCGGGCGTGTTCTCGGCCGAAGGAGCCGATTGGGAGCGCCAGCGCAGGCTGGTGATGAAGGCTTTTGACCCCGCACATTTGCGCAGTTATTTTCCGAGCCTGCTCGTTGTGACTGAGCGGTTGATGGCGCGGTTTGAGCGAGCCGCCGACGCAAACGAAGTGTTGGACTTGCAAGCTGAGTTCATGCGCTACACGGTGGACGTGACGGCCGGCTTGGCTTTTGGCGCCGACATCAACACGATTGACTCGGTCGACAACCGCATCCAAAAGCACCTCGACAAAATCTTTCCCGCCATCAGCAGGCGCATGACTTCGCCGTGGGCGTATTGGCGTAGCTTCAAGTTGCCGTCTGATCGTGCGCTTGACCAAGACCTTCATCATGTTCGCCAGGCGATTGACGGCTTCATCGCCGCAGCCCGCGCACGAATGCTCGCCGACCCAGTGCTCGTTGACAAACCCTCGAATTTGATCGAAGCACTGTTGGCAGCTCGAGACAAACCGGGCAGCGACTTCAGCGATCAAGACGTATCGGGCAATGTGTTCACGGCACTGTTGGCCGGAGAAGACACAACCGCCAACACCTTGGCCTGGCTATGCCACTTTTTGTGCGATGACCGCGACGCGCAGGAAGCTTTGCGCGCTGAGGCTCTAATCGCCGCTACCGACGCGGCAGCCAACGCGACTACCGGGCGAGTCGCCAGCTTGGAGGCGCTCACCAGCGCATCTGCAATGCCTTACACCGAGGCCGCGGTTCGTGAGGCGATGCGCATCAAGCCCGTAGCGCCGTTGTTGTCGCATGAATCCAATGAGCCAGTGGTTGTCGCAGGCATCAGCTTGCGCGCGGGCACGCCCATTTGCACACTCTTGCGCGCAGCGGGCATGGACCCAGAAGTCTTTCTTGATCCCCAGCGCTTTTGGCCGCAGCGGTGGCTAGATGACGTCAGCGACGCTTGGTTGCCCAACGCCACCTCAACCCGGGATCAACAGTCGGCCGCCAAAAAGCGATTGATGCCCTTCGGCGGAGGCCCCCGCTTTTGCCCGGGCCGCTACCTCGCGATGTTGGAGATCAAGCTCGTGATCGCAGAAATGAGCCGCCGTTTCGTGATGACCCGCCAGCCCGGCACGCAAGTGACAGAGCGTTATGCACTGTCGATGTTGCCCGAGGGTTTACGGGTCACTTTGGCGCGTAGAAAATAATCCTTGCGGGTTTTCCCGAATTCGGCATATAATTTGCGGCTTGGCAGGAATCTGACCAAGAGCGAACGCCGTTCGCACATCAAACCATGACCTTGAGGGCATGCGTCAACTTGTTGGCGCTGTATGAAGCCCGCCGCGTCCGACTCGGTTTGCGTCCGCCTTAGGATGCGCGTCGTTGTCTCGCTGAATTCGTCGTTGGGTTGATGATTAACCCACGATGAAACGCCAAGCCGTTAAGGCTGGCGGATGATGCATGCTTGACGCTATGAAAAGCGGCCACGACTTGGCCGAAACCTTTGTTACCACCGAAACCAACCATTTTGAAGCCGATTTGGCATCAAATGTTGCTGTGGTCGCCGAATCCATTGAATCTGTTGCTACTGAAAATGTAGCACCTCAGGCTGCGCCCGTGGCGACCGGCCCGAAGCCTATTTCAGATGCATTCGTGAAACTCGGCTTGTCGCCTGAGTTGCTTCGCGCTGTCGCCGATTTGGGCTTCACTGAGCCAACGCCAGTGCAGCTGCGCACGATTCCCAAAGCCATCCCACAAGTTGTAGGCGGCGGCGTGGCAGATGCCAACGCTTATGTCGACTTGATGGTTTCAAGCCAAACCGGAAGCGGCAAAACCGCTGCGTTTTTGCTGCCTGTGTTGCACCAAGTGCAAGCGCTCGAGCGTGCAGCCGCCGAAGCTGAAGTTGCAGCCTACAAAGCCGCCGCAGACAAAGCGCTCGAAGACGGCACCCCACCGCCCAAGCGCGCCAAGCGCAAAAACCCAATGGACTCGCGCAATTTCGAGCCTTGCCGCCCACTGGCTTTGGTGCTCACGCCTACCCGCGAGTTGGCTCAGCAAGTGACGCATGACGCGGTTGACTTGGTTCGCCAAATGAAGGGTTGCCGTGTCGCGACCGTCATGGGTGGCACGCCTTACGGCTTGCAGATTCAACGCTTGCAAAACGCGTCGGTCGTGGTCGCAACACCTGGCCGATTGCTTGACTTGCAACGCAGCGGGCAAATGCAGCTCGACGGCGTTCAATTCTTCGTTGTTGACGAAGCCGATCGCATGTTGGACTTGGGTTTTGCCGACGATTTGGCTGAAATCCATCGCCTGACCGAGGCTCGTCGTCAAACGATGATGTTCTCTGCCACGTTTGCACCGCGCATCATGGCCTTGGGCGAGCGCGTTATGCGCAAGCCACAGCGCATCGAAGTTGACAGCGCACAGCAAAAACACACCAACATCACCCAGCTGCTTTACTGGGCAGACGACGAGCAGCATCAGCGCGCGTTGTTGGATCATTTTTTGCGCGATAAATCAGTCGAGCAAGCCATCGTGTTTTCGGGCACGCAAGAAGAATGCGACAACTTGGCCAATGACTTGGCTGACGAAGGCTTCTCTGCTGCTGCTTTGCACGGTGCCATGCCCCAAGGCATGCGCAACAAGCGCTTGAACATGCTGCGCGAAGGCCGCATCCAGTTTTTGATCGCAACCGACGTGGCTGCCCGCGGCATCGACGTGCCCAGCATCACGCACGTCATCAACTACGGCCTGCCAATGAAGGCTGAGGACTACACCCACCGCATCGGCCGCACCGGCCGCGCAGGGCGTCAAGGTCACGCGATCACGATTGCGCCACAGCGTGCTCGCCGCCGCGTGGCTGACATTGAAGCCTTTACCCGCCAACAGCTTGAGTCGGCCATGGTGCCAGGCCTTGAGCCAAAAATTCGCGCCCCACTGGGCAAAAAGCCATTTGGCAAGTCTTTCGGTGGCGGTGGCAAGCCAGGTTTTGGCGGCCCACGTGGCAGCATGACCGGTGGCAGCTACGGCGAGCGAAACGAGCGCTTCACGCCTCGTCAGTTCTCAGACCGCCCGCCCATGCCCGGCCAAGGTCGCCGATTCGGTGAAAACGACACGTTTGCGCCACGCGCGCCGACCCAAGCCGCCCCAAGCGACTGGGCTGACCGCGCTGTGCGCCCACCGATGCATGCCCGTGAAGAGCGCGCACCGCGTCAAGACTTCCGCCCAGATACGCGCCAAGACACGCGTCAAGAACCCCGTTTTGCCCCACGCGCTCCCCGTCAAGACGGCGGCGGCTTTGGTGGCGGCACTGGTGAATTCAACCGCGCGCCCCGTCCACAAAACGACGGCCAGTTCCGTGGTTTTGGAGCCAAGCCTGCCGGTGGCTTTGGTGGTGGTCGCGAAGGTGGGCGTGAGGGTGGTCGCGATGACCGTGGCGGTTTTGGTGGTTTCGGCCGCCCCGCTCACCCAGGCGGTCCCAAGCGACCATCGTTTGGCGCAAGCAAGCCTGGCTTCAAGCGGTGAAATGCTGATTGAGTTAGCTCGCTGACTTCGGCACCCAAAGCCGCCCAGTTCAACTTGAACTCGGCGGCTTTTGCTTTTGTAGAAGTCCCGGCGTGGGTGCTGTCTCCGCGGCACGGGCGGCAACTTCAAACCGGTTGTGCCAATACAAATCTTGGCCGCGCCAAAGTGCGGCGACCGAACTTGCCAAATACGCGAACGCAAAGAGCGGCCCCCACGCCAGCGATTGGTGCACGTGGCACAGCTCGTGGGCGACCAAGTTGGCTTCATCGGCAGCCGAGCAGTCTGCCAAAACGACCTGACCAATCGTCACCGCGCGCATGCGACCCATCGGGTGATGTTTGAGCGACCAGGCAAGCGCGGGTCCGTGAACCCAGATGCACGCCGCGTGAGCGTCGCTGACCACTCGCCAATGTGTGCTTCTGGGCTTGACCAGCGAGGCCACGACAGCCAAAACCAGCCCAATGGCGGTCACCGGCGCACACCAAACCGACTTGATCGCGGCGACCCGCACGCTCAGCCTATAAACCTTCAATCAAGCTGCCTTGCTTCAGGCGCGTTGCCGATAACGCCCCCGCGCTTTCCAAGATTGGGTAGGCGATTGAGCAAATGTGCGAGTTGATGCGCTTGAGGTCGCTGATGAGGTCAATGTGCAATGAGCTGGTTTCGATGCTTTGCACGGTGTGGTCTTGAAGCCGCGTTAAGTGATTGCGGGCGTACTCTCGCTCCAAGTCACGAAATAGGGCTTTTTCCTCCAGGAGTCGCTGCGCGTCTCGGGTGTGGCCATCTAAAAACACGCTCATTGAAAGGCGCAAGTTTGCCAGCAGGCGCTCTTGCAAATGGCAAATCTCCGCCATTCCGGCCTCAGAGAAGCTGCGATTTGGGCGGATTTTCTTGTCTTCAATGTCTTGCAAAACCCGCTCGATGATGTCGCCAATTTGCTCCATGTTGATCGTGAAGCTCATGATGTCCGCCCATCGCCGCCCTTCGCGTTCGCTCAGCGCTTCACGTGAGATTTTGGTCAGGTAGTACTTGATGGCGCTGTACAGCTCATCGACCACATCGTCTTTTTCGCGCAGTTTGCCAGCCATGTCTGCGTCGTTGTCTTTGATGACTGGCCAAATACCGCGCAGCATGGTCTCCACCACGTCGGCTTGGTGCAAGGCCTCGCGCGCGGCACACGAGATGGCCAAACTGGGTGTCGCCAAAGCGGTTGGATCCAAGTATTGTGGTCGGCCTCGCAAATTGGCTGCGTCCGCAATGGGCAGCAAACGCGCAACCAAAGCCGCCATGGGTTGGGTAAACGCGATGAAAGCAAGGGCCAAACTAGTATTGAACAGCAAGTGAAACAGCACGACGGTCTTAGCCGCGCCGCCCACAGTGCCCATGCCGATGAAGTTCGACAAATGCTGGGTCGTTTGCAAAATATAGGGCAGCGCGGCGGGCATGAGCGGCACCAGCAACAGCGCCCCCAAAGCTTTGAACAGGGCGTGACCGACAGGCACGCGGCGAGTCAGCGCGTCACTTGACCCGGTAGCCAACACGGCCAAAAGCCCGCTTCCGACATTGGCACCCAGCACCAAACCCAAGGCCACCGGCAGCGGTACCAAGCCGGTACCGGCCAATGCAGCCGTCAACAACACGACCGCCAGGCTTGAGTAGCAAGCCACTGCGAGAACTGCGCCCACCAAAATCTCGACCAACACCTCGTTTGGCAGTGCCGCTAGCAGGCTTTGCACGACCGGGCTCTTCACCAAAGGCTGTGTCGCGGCCATGATGAGCTGCAAGGCCAGCGTGATGAGGCCCAGACCGATGGCAACTCGACCCAGTCGCCCGACGGTGCTGGATTGGTTGCGGATGAATAAAACCACACCCACAAAAATCAACAGCGGCGACAACCAGCTCAAGTCAAAGCTGAACACAACGGCCATCAAGGCCGAGCCAATGTCGGCACCCAACATGATCGCCAGCGCCGGGGCGACCCCGATCAAAGATTTGCCCACAAAACTCGACGTGATCAAACAAGTTGCGGTGGCAGACTGAACCAAACCCGTCACGCCCAAGCCAGACAACAACGCCACCGCGCGGTGGCGCACGCTGTCGGCCAGCACTTTGCGCAGCGCCTCACCGTAGACGCGCAAGATGCCGGTGCGAACGATGTGGGTGCCCCAAACCAGCAGCGATATTGCAGCGAGCAGGTTCAGTAAATGCTGCATGAAACCGTGACTTTCTCGAATGACCTCATGGTGTTGAATCTACACCCTTGGGCGACAATCGCCATTGTGGGAATCCGTCGGGCCGCCAAAATGAGCAGAAATTACCTCCGAAAGCTAATTTATTGCTGATATTGGCCATTGGTCGCCGTATTCATTGAGTTTGTTGCTATATATTTGATAGTCATGAGTCATCCAACTGTTTCATTGATTGGTGTGCCCACCGATGTCGGCGCTGGCACGCGGGGCGCAAGCATGGGCCCCGAGGCGCTGCGAGTCGCCGGACTTGCGCAGGCCTTGGCCGCGCGCGGCTTGCAGGTGGTTGACACGGGCAACGTGGTCGGGCCGTCAAACCCGTGGGAGCCCATGGATCAAGGGCTGCGCCATTTGCCCCAAGTGGTCGCTTGGAACACGAGTTTGCACGAGGCGATGTACAGCGAGTTACAGGCAGGGCGATTGCCCGTCATGCTGGGCGGCGACCACTGTTTGGCCATTGGCAGCATCAGTGCGGTCGCCCGGCATTGCCGGCAGGTGGGCAAAAAGCTGCGCGTGTTGTGGTTTGATGCACACGCCGACTTCAATACTGCGTCGCTCACGCCCACGGGCAACATTCATGGCATGCCGGTCGCTGTCCTGTGTGGTCTGGGGCCAGATGAGCTCACCGCCATCGGCGGCACCACGCCGGCGCTTGACCCCAAATGCATCCGCCAAATTGGCATCCGAAGCGTCGACGACGGCGAAAAGCGCCTCGTGGCCGAACAGGGTATCGAGGTGTTTGACATGCGCTTCATCGATGAGAATGGCATGCGCCACACCATGGACATGGCCTTGGCCTTGATGGATGGCAACACGCACTTGCATGTCAGCCTCGATGTCGATTTTTTGGACCCTTCAGACGCACCCGGTGTCGGCACCACGGTACGCGGTGGCCCAACGTATCGCGAGGCCCAGCTTTGCATGGAAATGATCGCCGACACCGGTTTGATGGCATCGCTTGACATCGTCGAGCTGAACCCCGCGTTTGACTCGCGCAACAAAACCGCTGAACTGGCCGTCGACTTGGTCGAGAGTCTTTTTGGCAAAAGCACCCTCATGCGCAACCGCGCTGGAACCTGAAAGCACACAATGAAATACCTGCACACCATGGTTCGCGTCAACGACCTTGAGGCATCGCTCAAGTTCTACGTCGACGCTTTGGGCCTCAAAGTCACCCGGAAAAATGACTATCCCAATGGCCGCTTCAGCTTGGTCTTTGTCGCCGCTGAGGGCGACGAGAGCAACGCGATTGAGCTCACGCACAACTGGGATGTTGAAGACTTGGGCCAAGCGCGCAATTTTGGGCACATTGCTTACGGCGTTGACGATATTTATGCCCTGTGCGAGCGCCTGCAGGCCCACGGGGTGACCATCAACCGGCCACCTCGCGATGGCCGCATGGCTTTCGTGCGATCACCGGACAACATCTCGATTGAACTCCTCCAACGCGGCGAGCCGCTGGCTGTCGCCGAGCCTTGGTTGTCGATGCCCAATGTGGGCAAGTGGTGACAGCGTTCAGATTGGCGTTTCGCAATCGAGCGCTGGTTAACCCGGTTTTGTCGCCTCGGTGACTGCTTGATGGGTTTTGGCTGACGAACATCGACCCTTGCACCAGTTTGGTGCTGGAGATGCTTCGATGAAAACCGTGTTGACTTTGTCGGCTCTTTGCGTGACTGGCTTGATAGCCGGATGCGCCAACGCGCCAATGACTCCCACCGCCGCCGCCCCTGCCCCTGCCATCACCAAGCCTGCGGCTGTGATCACGCGCACCGCGCACGGCATACCTCACATCGTCGCGCCTGACTTGGAGACACTTGCCTACGGCGTTGCTTACGCGCATGCGCAGGACAATTTTTGCCAAAGCGCCGACCACCTGATGACGGTGCGCGGCGAGCGCTCCAAGCACTTTGGGGCGGTGGGCACGGGCATCATGGGTGTGCGCACGTTGCCCAACGCGGTGATCGACGGCTTCATTGCCGCGCACATGGACAACACCAAACTCGGTGCTTTGTGGGCCGCCACTAGCGCGGCCAACCAAACCATGGCTCGGGGCTATGTGGCAGGCTACAACCGGTATTTGGCTGACTTTGCAGGCCGTTTACCGGTTGCATGCAACAACATGCCGTGGGTTCAACCGATGGTGTTGAGCGACTTTTGGCGAGCAACTGAGGTCGTGCAAGTGCAAGCTGGCGCAGGCGCCTTGGCTGACGCGATTGTTGGCGCGCAGCCACCCAAGCCACCTGTTCA